>CAZZIZ010000366.1:0-1538 GCA_964654535.1 uncultured Chitinophagales bacterium | reverse complement strand
ACCTATTTATGTATAAATATCAGTAACTTAGAGAATAATCGTGGCGGGCGGGGAGTCCGTCACACTGCCGTTCTGTATTGTTTTGTTTTGTTTAAATTGTTAAATAAATACAATTAGTTATAGTGTGTTGCGCTTCCTTTTGTATCATATAGTTTTCTTCAGTAAGCCCGACTCGTTAGGACGGGCGTTAGGACTTGCATTGCTAGATTCAGTCCAATAACTTATTCTGCAAGTAGTAGAGGCTTTCGTTATGGGTAGACTTGTAATCAATAAATTGACTGTAGCGGAAGTAAAGTCATTATCAAAGCCTGGTCGATTTTCTGACGGTGGGGGACTTTATCTTAAAGTCCGTAAGACTGGATCGAAGGGCTGGGTCTTCATCGATAGAAAAAATGGAAAAATGACTGAGTTGGGACTCGGTTCTTTGGATTTCGTTACTTTGGCTGATGCTAGAAGTAAGGCGAGAGAATTAAGAGAAAGAACTCATAAAGGTCTACCGCTCATCGAGAAAATAGAGATAAAGGAGAAGGCTCCTACATTTATTGAATGCGTGAATATTTTTTTAAAGGCTAAAGAAAGTGGCTGGTCGAATGATAAACATCGAGCCCAATGGCATATGACTTTAAAAAAATACGCGAAACCACTACATGATTTACCAATAACAGACGTAACAACACCTCATGTTCTGAATATATTAGAACCCATGTGGTTGACTAAGAATGAAACGGCATCAAGACTTCGTGGAAGAATAGAGGCTATTATGGACTACGCTAAGGCAATGGGGTGGAGATCTGGTGAAAACCCTGCGCTTTGGCGTGGAAATTTGAGATTATTGTTACCTGAATATTCAAGAACTAAAAATATCAAACATCACGCAGCTTTAGCAATAGATCATATGCCAGAATTTATGGTGGAACTTCGTCAAAGGGATGCAATTGTCGCAAGGCTTTTAGAGTTTATCATTTTAACCGTAGCGCGGTCTGGAGAAGCTAGGTTTGCCAAGTGGCAAGAAATCAATTTTGAAAACAAGATTTGGAACATCTCTGCAGAGCGTATGAAGATGAGCAAAGATCATACTGTTCCTTTAAGTAAAGGTTGCTTGAATCTCTTGCAAAATATGAAGAAATATAGAAGAGGCGAGTATATTTTTGAGCATCCTATTCGGCAAGAGCCATTTTCGATAAATGCGACTAGAGCATTATTGCAAAGAATGCGTGACGAAAGACTGACAACTCACGGCTTTCGATCATCATTCAGAGATTGGGCTGGTGATCGAACTTATCATCAGCGCGAAGTTATTGAGGCCGCACTAGCGCATCAAATTAAGGATAAAGCTGAAGCCGCATACCGTCGCTCAAGTGCGATTGAAAAAAGAAGATCTCTTATGCAAGATTGGGATGATTATTGTTCAGGTAGAGAAGTTAAAGTCGTTGTTTTCTAAAATCATCCGTGCAGGCAAAGGAGACGTTAAGCGAGAGGCTTAAAACGCCCAAAGTAAGACACTCGTTATTTCTGCTCAGGGGGCAAAGCGGGCCTAA
>CAZZIZ010000365.1:0-1554 GCA_964654535.1 uncultured Chitinophagales bacterium | reverse complement strand
CTCGCAAATCGCTTCTTCCTTCGGAAAGCGATATTGCTACGGGCGCAAAGGGTCGGGCTTTCGGGAGTCGCTCTGTTCTGTTGCCGCCAAAAAGTCTCTCTAGCTCTTAGGAGCTAAAGACTTTTCTTGCCAGCAACAACAGGAGCTTCGACAATCCCTCTATCCCTCACGCAAGATTCGTAGAGTTCTGACGCTTTTGCTCGAGGTCGTGGGCGATTGAAAATCGCCGCTGCGGGCAATTCGACTGAAAGTCGGAACGAGAGGTCATTTTTATTTATTGTAATACGACGGTTCGAATTTCTTCGAAGAGGCTGGAATAGCGACTGCTTGGTACGGACACGAGCGAAACGCTCGAGCCAGCATTTGGGGACGCTGGCGTCAGCATTGGCCTCTATCCTTCACGCGAAGAACTTTAATTTCTTGACACAGCGTTCCGTATGCAGACTTTTGTCTTGACACAATAGACATTTTTCCTTATCTTGAAAGCAATCATCAGTTAAGAAATGACCGCAGCAAAAGTATTATCCAAATATGCCAAGGCAATTAAAAGCAATTTGACCATTGTACAGCGCTCTAAAAAGGGTATTAGCGCGGCAGTGTTTTTTGAACTCGTCGAAATTTCAGGATTGAACAGAAACTTCCTTGCGGAAGAGGTATTTGATGTTTCTGTTAAAACGATGCTGCGCTATCAAAAAGAAAAGAAAAAACTCAACCCAAGGAACAGTGAGACCGCGCTTAAGCTACTAAGTCTGTTTGAAAGAGGATTATTCTTGTTTGGATCTATGGATTCTTTTATGGCCTGGATGAATAAGCCAGCTTACGGCTTGGGTAAAACAGTTCCTTTGAGTTTGCTCAATACCAGCACTGGAATAGACTTAATCGAAGAAGAACTTCTTCGTATCGAATTCGGAGCATTGGCTTAATGCAGGTTTTCAGAATTACTTTATCTCGATGGGCAAAAAAACTACAAGCCTCAGGCTACCCGGCAAGATGGAATTCCAAGGGCAAATTTCTCATCTATACCTCCAACTCTCGCGCTTTGGCGAGTTTGGAAAACTTAGCACATCGATCCGGAGAAGGGCTTAATCATCTCTTCTCTACTATGGTCATTGATATTCCGAAGAGCGTAAAGACCAAAGAAACCAAGCTTAGTAGCCTTCCTAAAAACTGGTTTGAATACGAGCAGTATGCTGTTTGCCAAGCCATAGGCGATAAGTGGTTGGAAGATGGAAAACAATGTGTGCTAAAAGTTCCTTCGGCGATTATTAAAATGGAACACAATTATTTGCTAAATCCGAATCACCCCGATTTTAAGAAAATCAAGATTGTATCGGTTGAGAAGTTTGATTTCGATCCGCGTTTGAAGGGTTGATGTGCTTTTTGTTCTAACGCTTTTGTTTGAGGTCGTGGGCGATTGAAAATCGCCGCGGCGTGCATTTCGACTGAAAGTCGAAACGAGGAGGTCATTTTTATTTATTGTAATACGACGGTTCAGATTTCTTCGAAGGGCTGGAATAGCGACGGCTTGGTTGTCAGGAATGAAACGCTCGCGCC
>CAZZIZ010000364.1:0-1559 GCA_964654535.1 uncultured Chitinophagales bacterium | reverse complement strand
CCATCGACGATATGTACTTTCAGGCAATGGACAAGCACAACGAAGTTGCGGCGAGCGAATTAATAGAACCTTTGTTAGAAGGTCGCGATACAGGTCTAATCTCAGACGCAGGCTTGCCCGCAGTCGCTGACCCGGGAAGCGCAGTAGTAGCCGAAGCGCATCGCCACGGCATACAGGTCATACCACTTATAGGTCCGTCGTCAATTTTTATGGCTTTAATGGCGAGCGGAATGAACGGACAGAACTTTCAGTTCCACGGTTACCTGCCCATAAAAGAGCCAATGCGCGGTAAAGCCATCAAGAGATTAGAAGACCTAGCACAGAAAACCGGCGGTGCGCAAATATTTATGGAAACGCCGTATCGCAACAACAACTTGCTTAAGGAAGTCTTTACAAAGTGTAAACCCACTATGCGCTTGTGCGTAGCAGTAGACATAAGTCTTCCAAGCGAATGGATAAAAACAATGACCATAAAAGATTGGAAAACGCTCGCGCCCGATATTCATAAGCGGCCAGCGATATTTGTTTTGTCGAAGTAGCTGCGAAAAAAGAGCGATTGTTGTGTCCTGTGCCCAAAGCATTAAGTGAATAACGTATATTTCAACTATGGGTAATGCATTGAAAATAGCCGCAGCACTAATATTGTTCACCGTTTGTTTTTTGCAAAAGGCCTATGGTCAAGAGGATCTGGAGAAATATGATGTTTTAAGAACCGAATACCTTGCCACTGCAGAACCTTCTAAGCGTTTAGCAATTGCGAATGAAATAATTGATCTTTGGAAGATTCAGGACTGCGGATTAGTATGCACTAGAGTTAAGAGTTTTATTCTTTTTACTATGCACCGTAAAGATTTTGAGAATAGTGTCATATCTGACGCTCTAACCAATTTGCTCAACCGGCAAGTTTCATTGAATAACGAAGTTGAAATTCTCATTACTGGTTTAGTCTATGAGAAATCAGAGAAGATTAAAAAGGAACTAATTGATACATACCTATACCACCGAACACCAAACACAAGAACCAAAGCACTATTTGCACTCTCACAATTTAATGATGACGGACCCTATGTTTCTGCATTGGATGAATATTTGCGCGGCTTAGTTACAAGAATGGATTTAACCAGAATGGTTAATTCAAAGTACTGGTACTACTTCACAAATGAAAAGCTGGTTCGAGAGTTTTTTATTTACCGTCTACATAATCCCATAGTTTGGCCCCCAATGGCTCATTATGTGCCTGGAGGAGATTTGGGGCCAGGCCCATACTCATCATCAGGAACGATTATTGAAAAGATACGCTATTTGTATTGTGACTTTTGCAAAATTGATTTTTTCCTTGGCAACCGACGTGAAGAAAATGCAAAGGAAAACGAAGAACATGAAAGGGAAAAAGTTCTTGAATGGTTTACTGAGGAAAGAGAATTTCGTTTTAGAGCTCGATGTCTGAACTAGGTGTGAAGGTTAATCAGATAAGTGGTTTGAGCACTATGCCACAACCTCATTCACCTCAGCCATTTCCAAAACAGCTTCGCGAATAGCTTTCGCATCATAACCACACT
>CAZZIZ010000363.1:0-1586 GCA_964654535.1 uncultured Chitinophagales bacterium | reverse complement strand
AAAAGACCCGACACAAAATGCCGGGCCTAAGCTGAGCGGATGGCCCAATAGAGCCGTCCACATTCAATACGCTCTAGCAGGCTTTGTAGTTGCCTTGCCATAAATGAACAAGTGTTTAGTAAGATGTAGATGGCGTTTACAGCCGTTTTTACACACAAAAACATAATAAAAAGACTATCTTTGCGCTCCTAAATAAACCTGTCATGGCTATCCAACATATGCTCGGTGAAGAATTTAAACCATCTTATGAAGTTCCAAACTTCAAAGCGGGCGATAATATCACTGTTTACTACAAGATTATTGAGGGCGACAAGCAGCGTATTCAGGCTTTTAAAGGCGATGTAATACAGCGTAAAGGCGGCAAAGCTAGTCACACTCAGACATTTACAGTTCGTAAAATTTCCAATGGTGTTGGCGTGGAGAGAATATTCCCACTATACTCGCCTAATATCGACAATATCGAAATCCACAAGGTTGGTCAAGTACGTAGAGCGAAAATCTTCTACATACGCGAAGCCAAAGGGAAAAGAGGACGTATCAAAGAGAAACGTACCATCAAGAAATAAGCTCAATTCTACAATTGAAGACAGGCTCCTCCACCAAGAGGGGCCTTTTTTGTGTATATCTGGCTTTCTGAGCCTTTCATTTCTATTAACTTTGGGGAAAATTTTATCAATGAAGAAGATACTTATACTATCCTTGTTTTTAGTGGGCACTTTCCTATCGGTTGATGCTCAAATCAAAACACCGGCGCCGAGCCCATTTTGCAAAATTGAGCAAAAGGTTGGTTTGACCGATGTTACTGTTGAATATTCTCGTCCAGGAATGAAAGACCGCGAAATATTCGGCGGCCTAGTTCCTTACGGTGAGATGTGGCGTACAGGTGCCAACAAGAACACTATTTTCACTTTCTCAGAAGACGTAACTGTTAATGGTCAGGATTTGAAAAAAGGTTCATACGCTGTTTTCGTAAAGCCTAGTGCTGCGATGTGGGATGTCTATTTCTACAGCGACACCGAGAACTGGGGAACTCCAGAAAACTGGGACGAAGCAAAGGTTGCTGCAAAAACTACTGCTAAGGTTCAGGAGATGCCAATGCCTATGGAAACTTTTACTATTGACATTGGAGACATTTCATCGGACGGCGCTATGATTTCTTTCCTTTGGGAAAAAGCGTGGGTTGGTCTAGAATTAGGCCTAGGTACTGATGATGCTGTTATGGCTTCTATCGATAAAGCAATGGCTGGTCCAGACTGGCGTGCAAAATATTCTGCTGCTCGTTACTACCTAGAAAACGGTAAGGACTTAAACAAAGCAATGGAATGGATGAACGCAGCTACTGCCGGAGAAGGTGGTGAGAAGTTTTGGGTACTACGTCAAAAAGCTTTACTACAAGCGAAAATGGGTAAGTACAAAGACGCTATTGCGACTGCTGAGCAGTCTATTGCATTGGCGGTAAAAGCTGATAATAAAGGCTACCAAAGAATGAACAAAGAGTCTATTGCTGAATGGACTAAAATGAAATAAGCTCAAGCTTATATTGAGATTTTGTTAGCCCGCAATTTTTATTGCGGGCTTTTTTTGTG
>CAZZIZ010000362.1:0-1599 GCA_964654535.1 uncultured Chitinophagales bacterium | reverse complement strand
CCTTAATCAAAGAGCCCGACAAGCAAAATAACTACAGAGTTTTTCAACAGTATTGGGCGTTTTAAGCCTCTGGTAAAACGGCGCAAGATCCCCAAAGCGAAAGTTAAGCTAAGTCTATTATATTCAGCAAATGGCTAGCAAAAAGAACCACTTGGATTGCTTCTATTGGATCATCAAGATCGACGTCTCTATGCGAGCCAGGATTTTTATAACAACCTAAAAATCCAGCGAACAATCCCATACGAGCTTCCTGTTCCCCTTACGGCAAATTTTTATCAGAAAGGGGGCCTTTTTCTGGCCTAAAAGCCGAGCGCATTAGGCTTACACCAATTTCATCAATGCCTGACTTATCTTTAACGCTAACCTCTACTTGTTTTGCAGCAAGAAAAACTGCGGTATCATATTGACCTCTGATAAACTCGCTCCAAACTTTATTCGCAATTGAAGGGTGTAAATGATCTCGCGATAGACCAGTTGCCTTTCTGTAGGAGATTAGTTCTTCTGCCGACAACTTTTCGGCACGCCTACTTAATATTCGATATCCATTGCTTCCATTTTGTTGATCAGGCCAAACCACCAACGTGTTGGCTTCAAGCCAACTCCACGCTTCCCAAATCGCACGTTCAACATTTTTCCTCAACGCCCTATCTTCATGAGAATTATTTTGTAGATTTCGAGTAAACTGATTTATGATGCCAAGTGCGCTACAATATTTTTGGGAGATTGGCGGACTCATCATTTTCTTAATCTCAGAAATCATCTCAATCGCGAGTTCTTCTGGCTCTAATTCGAGTAAAATTTCCACTTGTTCCTTAGTCATGATAGCATTCTTAAATAGGGCGTGACCTGTCTGAGTGTGAACGTTTCAGAATTTAAATGTTAGTTGATTGTATTTGCGCTGTCTAACGTTCTTTAACGGGCAGTTTAGATTTGACGCTGATTCATCCAAAGTCCGCTAAGCCCCCATACTGTTGAAAAACTCCAAAATTAGAAAAGTCAATTTTTTCGTTATCAATGTAAAATATCAAAAACCTACTCCAGAATCGCCTTTGCTGAGTCAGAGATTGGTCAGCAACGTTGCATTTGAAATATTGCCTACCCCCTAGCAATATTTTATAAATCGCTTCCTATGGCGCTAAAATTTTTCTGATTTGAGTAAAAGTGGAGTTTTTCAACAGTATTCCCCCTCAGCGGAAATCATAAAATTCGTTGAAAAGAACGGACCTTGACATCATCCTCGTTACGTACTATGTAACGTCATGATAAGAAGCTTTGCCGATAAAGACACTGAGGCCCTATTCAATCGCCGGCGTGTTCGAAGGTTTGGACAATTTGAACGTCCTGCACGGCGTAAGCTTGAAATGTTAGAAGCAGCTATGGTGCTGGATGATCTTCGTTCACCGCCGGGCAATAGATTAGAAGCACTGAAAGGTGATAGAAAGGGACAGTACTCAATACGGATAAACCAACAATGGCGTATTTGTTTTATCTGGAAAGACAATGGTCCTCACGCAGTAGAAATCGTGGATTATCACTAAACGACAGGAGACATGATATGAAAAAGCTATCCCCAATACATCCCGGTGAAATTCTCAAAGA
>CAZZIZ010000361.1:0-1606 GCA_964654535.1 uncultured Chitinophagales bacterium | reverse complement strand
CGATAATATTTCACCCCTACGGGGCGAGATGTAGGTGTACGTGTTTTTTCTAATAATGTTTTACCGCTACGCGGCAATAGGAATAGCAGGCTTGTCATTAATCTTTAAAAAAGAGCTCGCTCATTTAATTTGTCGAAATGACAAAGGATTGCGCGTGAGGGATAGAGGGGTTTGTTTGAGCTCCTGTTGTTTTATAGCCATAACGCTTAGCTCCCTAGAGCTAGAAGCGTTTTGCGCGTATAAAACAGAACAGAGCGAGCCCCGACAGCCCGACCCTTTTTGCTTTGCGCCCGGAGCAATATCACTTTCCGCAGGAAGAAGTGATTTGCTAGCTGGCAGCAAGAAGCAAATAGGGGCACGCCCAAATTCAATAATTGAATATCTTAGAAGACATCTTAGCACACCAAAATGGAAATCTTCGATCAACTTAATCGCAAGCTCGTTTTAAAGGAAACACCGCAGCGCATCGTTTCTTTAGTGCCGTCGCAAACCGAACTGCTTTTTGATTTGGGTCTGGGCGAAAGGGTCGTTGGGCTTACAAAGTTCTGTGTGCATCCAGAAGAAGCGCTGAGAACTAAAACAATGGTCGGCGGAACTAAGCAACATCGATTTGAGCTTTTTGATGAACTGAAGCCCGATTTGATTATCGCCAACAAAGAAGAAAATACCAAGGAAAATATAGATCGTCTTATTGAAAAATATCCGGTTTATGTCAGCGATGTATGCGACTTAACAACTGCCCTGGGAATGATTGAGGACTTGGGTAAAATCGGTGCTTGTAGCGAAATCGCCCGAAAATTATGTAATGAGATTCTTGAGAAGATTGGCGAGCTAGAAATTAGTAAAGAAGCGAAGCCACGAGTGCTTTATTTGATTTGGCAAGATCCGTATATGGCTGCTGGCTCTGACACTTTTATTAATACTGCGCTCGAATTGGCGGGTTATCGAAATGCTATAAGTGCAACTCGCTATCCTAAACTAAGTTTGAAGGATATAGAGATACTCAATCCTGATTTCGTGTTCTTTTCGTCGGAGCCATTCCCATTTGCAGAAAAACATATGAAAGTATTTGATTCTGCATTTGAAGGAGCACAGTTAGAATTGGTAGATGGGGAAATGTTTTCCTGGTACGGATCTCGTTTGTTGAAGGCATTTGATTATTGGAAGGCACTTAGTGATAAGTTAAATTCTCCTTCCGCTTAGTTAAGTATTCGAATTAGTATCTTCGAGCTATGTCGGAAAAACTAATTCTGGTCACCAACGATGACGGTATTACCAGTAAAGGAATTCGTGCCTTAGTAAATGTGGCTCGAACTATTGGTAAGGTTGTGGTGGTTGCGCCAGACGCGCCTCAGTCTGGAATGGGTCACGCAGTTACCTTATTCAAACCGCTGCGAGTTGAAAAGCAGACTTTATTCGAAGGCGTAGAAGCCTATAGTTGTTCTGGCACTCCGGTCGATTGTGTTAAGTGGGGAGTACACAAGGCTTTGGCTGGACAGTTACCTGAGTTTGTTCTGAGTGGAATCAATCACGGTGCGAACAACAGCATTAACATTTTGTATTCAGGAACTATGTCGGCGGCAATGGAAGGTGCCATACAAGGAGC
>CAZZIZ010000360.1:0-1745 GCA_964654535.1 uncultured Chitinophagales bacterium | reverse complement strand
TTTTTTGAATGTAAAAAAGTGGATAATGTGGGCGTGCCCCATCTGCTGCGGAGCTCGCTACTCATTCTTCCGCTGCGCGGAAATGAATTGCGAGCTCCGCAGCAAGGGTCGGGCTCTCGGCACTCGCTCTGTTCTGTAAAAGTCAAAAAGCCCCTCTAGCTCCAAGGAGCTAAGGTCTTTTCTTGACTTCTACAACAGGAGCTCAGACACGCCCAGCGAAGCTGGTCTCTGCCTCCATCCCTCACGCGGCCAATGCTGCACGGCCTTTATTAAATCAAGGGGTGAATTGTTTGTGTCAGTATTTAATAAAACTACTTTCCTGTCGTTATTTGTAATGTCGATCGATCTTGCAAAAATTTCAGACATTTAAATTATGAAACGCTTCTCCGTTCCGGGCTTTTTACTTTTGTTCTTTCCGCTTCTTCTTACGGCTCAACAGGCTGAAGTCAAAAATCTAGTTTTCGAAGGAGCAGGTATTCGTGGATTGGCCTATGCCGGAGCATTGAAATCACTAGAAGAACAATCCATAATAGAAGGAGTAGAAAAAGTTGGTGGAACTTCAGCAGGCGCGACAGCGGCGCTGATGATTTCGCTGGGCTATAATTCCGAAGAGCTATTTACTATTCTGTCTGAAGCAAAGTTTCATAAATTCAATGAGGGGCGATTTATTTTCTTCGGTGGAATACATAGATTAAAGAAAAAGTTTGGCTGGTACCGCACAGAGAGAATAGAGGATTGGTTGGGAGAGCTCATTGCCCAGAAAACCAATAACCCTGATATAACTTTCGCACAACTAGCGGCCCAGGGTTATAAGGATTTGTACGCTACAGCAACCTGCCTGAACCAACAGAAATTACTTGTGTTTTCTAAGGAAACCTATCCGGATATGAAAGTCAAAGACGCCGTCTTGATTTCAATGTTGGTGCCATTTTATTTTCAAGCTGCCTTTATTGATGAACAGGGGAAAGTTTATGACAAACCAGCCGAGGGTTTAGATGTCGTGGTAGACGGTGGCATTATCGGAAATTTTCCGATCCACATTTTCGATGAAGTGTACATCGATAAAGATGGTGTTGAACAAAGAACCGCCAACCCGAATACCCTAGGTATTCGCATCGAAGATCCGTCACAAATAGAAGCTGATCAAAGAGAAAAGGAATTGGTCGAAATGGAGATAGAAAGTTTCAAAGATTACGGCCGCGCTTTTTATATACTGGTTATAGAAAGTTTGAATAGAGCGCAACTGACTCCCGAGGATTGGGCGCGTACGGTGAGTATATCTTCTGAGGGTGTTGGACCTAAGATTAGGCGTCTGTCTGTAGAGGAGCGCATGTTGCTTTTAGATAGTGGGGAGCGGTTTACTCGTGGATATTTTGTTAAATAGCTTTTAATCATCTGCGTGTTGCAGCCAAACTAGCCGCGAAGTTGAACAAGTATAAAGCTTTAACTTAGGGCGATTCGTTAATGTTATGATCAGATCCCTCTTGCCTGAGCTGTATATGACTTTAAGCATTTGTTTGATGCTTTTTGTTTTTGCTTGCGCTCCAACTACTCAGGAGCAGGCAAATGCTAGTCCTGGCAATCCATCGGTTTTTTCATTGAGTAAAACTTCACTCGTTTTGCTAGGAACGGTACAAGACGGTGGCTTTCCGCATATTGCTTGTGCAAAAGATTGCTGCCGAAGCGCCTTCAATAATCCCGAAGAAAAAAGGCAAGTCATATCACTGGGCTTGGTAGATGTTGAA
>CAZZIZ010000359.1:0-1758 GCA_964654535.1 uncultured Chitinophagales bacterium | reverse complement strand
GGTTTACTGAATCGTTGGAATAACCGCTTAACTTAATGACATTGGGCGTGCCCCTCGTCGCCCTTTCTATTTCGGCTTCGCCGAAGCCAGGCACTCGGGTCACTCAGCTCCGTGGCTCCGCGTTCGCTCCGGTCTTGTGCTTGCGGCTGCAAAGCAAGCTGCTTCTACCGCTAAGGCGGTAAGCATTTGCTACAGCCACAAACAAGAAGCTCCCCTTCGGTCGCACCACTCGCATCGCTCACGCGGGGTTCCCATCGACTTTTCAAGCAATTTATTTCATATCTTATGGCGACATATTTGAAAACCATGGCACGAAATTGTTCAGGCGTCTTAGTGGTTGTGGCCACCAAGAAAAGTACCATTCTCCTGTTGTTTGCTCTCGTTTTGAGTACACACGCTCTTAGTGCGCAAAACTTCGAATTAAAAATCATGCCCTTTTATGAGGCAATGGAAGAGGCGACTTATGAGGCGAAGCGTATTATGGTTTTGTTTGATCATCCGACTTTGCAAAATCAAAAGGACTTTTTAAGAGACAGATTTCAGGAGCAATCGCTTAAAGACTTTTTTGATGAGCACTTCATAGGTGTACTCTTAACACCCGAAAAAGCAAAAGGGCTCCTTCCAAGTAAATATCACAAGTTCAACGGAGGCTATTTGTTCTTTTTTGATGCAGAGGGAAACTTGCTTCACAAAGTCAATTATTCGTCAATAGAAAACCTTGGCAATAAGTCTGCCCTTGAAAAAGAAAAACTAATAATCGAACGTTCTTACCATGCATTAGAACCGAATAAACAATATTTCACTTTAGCAGAACGCTATGAGCAGGGTGAAAGAGACCCTTCATTTCTCGGTGAACACCTACTGGCTTTTAGTCGTTCCGGACCAATTAAAAAACAAGCAATAGTTCTCAACACTGAATTTTTAGAGACTGCTGCAATGGAAAATTACGATCAGGAAAAAGTGCTAAAAATATTATTCGAAACAACGGTTAGTTTTCACGAAGATGCTGCAATGGAATTGAGATTTAATCTAGATGAGCTTTACGATCTCGTTCCAAAAGCAAAAGTTCAAAAGAAACTACAAGCCTTAACCCATGCGGGACTTTGGCAGGGAACTGATTATGTTTCTGACGCGAAGCTTATGGATATCTATTCCTTTGCAGAAATGAATATCGATCCTTATAAGCCGCATTATTCCGACTTTTTAAAATTAGTCGCTGCAAAAGATGATGAGCCCAAGGAATACTTTGAAAAGGCCACATCTTACTTTGACAATGATCAACCCGCTAAGGGTCAATTCGTCGGCTCGACGGTAAACAAATTACTTACTATCCTTTGGGACGATTTCTCTGAAAACGAACAACAAGAAGTGTTATCGAAGGCACAAACATGGATGAGTGAAGCGGTGAGAATCAATCCTAGTTACTACAACCACGAAAAGTTTGCCTTGGTTTTACTAAAAGCCGGTGAGTTTAGTAAGGCTCATACACTGCTTAAGGGATACAATAGCAGACTGCACAGCAACAAAGAAAAACGCAAAGAGACCTGCCTGCACGAGGAAGACTGTTTTGTTAAGAGTCAAGTAATGTATCAAGTGAATAAAGCAAGGAAGGCTCAGAAGAGATAAGCTCCTTTAAAACTCAAAATCCGCTGCACTTTCCAAACCAATATCTGTTGGCGAGTTTCCTGCATTGACGTTACTTAGTTTGGCTTTCATAGGCAAACCATCGTGCGAGGTGGATACCATAGAGCCGCCAGG
>CAZZIZ010000358.1:0-1879 GCA_964654535.1 uncultured Chitinophagales bacterium | reverse complement strand
ATTCTCCGCACGATACTCCTCCGTGGCTTTCTCGAAATCTCGAATGGTAGAATCAATGCCTATGCTATAAAGATATCTGAAAAACAGTTGCGGCCCTCCTATTGCTCTTTCTTCCTTCGCGACTCTCGCGCGTGGGTGATCCATAAATTTCCACACACCACGCTTTAGAACTTGTTTGTCCCTGTAAAAGTCGATACGGTTAAGGTGCTTTACGTTTTTGTAACCATAGTGCTTTGGCGCAACAATTCTTACAGGTGCTCCGTGTTCTAGCGTTAGGGGTGCATCGTCAAGGCGATCAGCGAGCAGTACATCGTCTTGCATAAGATCTTCCAGTGGTAAACTGGTTTTATACCCATCTTGGGACTTAAGTATTACAAAACTCGGGGCAAAGTTAAGCTTTGGTAAGATGAGCGTATTATAGAAATCGCGAAACTTGAATCCACTCCAATTCAGATTCAACTTACTCCAAGTTGTAACACAATGAAAGTCTGAAGTCTGATTCGTTCTGGGTAAATTTTGTAATCCGTCGGAAATTGCGAAGGATTCAATATGGCCTCCTATTAAGAGTTTTATCTGATCTATCTCTTTTGGAAAACGAGTGGCGTATTGAGGCAACCCGAATCGAGGAAAGCGTTCTGATGCCTTCTGTCCAGGAGGGAGTTCTTTCATACGCACTGGTTGTTTACTGTTTTAACGAGAGTAAAAATAAAGAAGTTCCACTATTGTTATTTGTATGAAGCTTAAACATAAGATTATGTTTTCAGTATCTTTGATCAAACAATAATCCCATGTCCAATCCCAACTGGCAGACCGCCATAGAGTTTGAAGATATTACCTACAAAAAGTCCAATGGTGTTGCGCGGATAGCCTTCAATCGTCCCGACGTGCGCAATGCTTTTCGACCCAAAACAACCAGCGAGTTGTACAAGGCATTTTACGATGCGCAAGAAGATACTTCCATCGGTGTTGTGCTGCTTTCTGGTGAAGGGCCTTCCAGCAAAGATGGTAAATGGGCCTTTTGCAGTGGCGGCGACCAAAAAGCCAGAGGTGAAAAAGGCTATGTCGGCGAAGATGGTTATCACCGACTCAATATTCTCGAAGTACAACGACTCATTCGTTTTATGCCTAAAGTGGTTATTGCCGTCGTCCCCGGTTGGGCCGTTGGTGGTGGGCATAGCTTACATGTCGTTTGCGATATGAGCTTGGCCAGTAAAGAGCATGCAATATTCAAACAAACCGATGCCGACGTTACCAGTTTCGATGGTGGTTACGGATCAGCGTACTTGGCAAAAATGGTTGGACAGAAAAAGGCGCGCGAGATATTCTTTTTGGGTCGCAATTACTCTGCTCAAGAAGCTTACGATATGGGTATGGTCAATGCCGTCGTTCCGCACGCAGAACTCGAGGCCACTGCTTACCAATGGGCGCAAGAGGTATTAGAAAAATCGCCAACTTCTATTAAGATGTTGAAGTTCGCGATGAACCTGCTCGACGACGGTTTAGTAGGTCAACAAGTTTTTGCAGGAGAAGCAACGCGCCTAGCCTATATGACCGACGAAGCAAAAGAGGGTAGAAACGCATTTTTAGAAAAACGCAAACCAGACTTCGGAAAGAATAAGTGGATCCCTTAACTAGTTAAAGTATTGCTTTAAGTATTTGGGCGTGCCCCACTCACTTCTGCTGCAAGCAGCAAGTTCGGGGTCGGGCTTTCGGGGCTCGCTCTGTTCTGCTGTCAGCACGCATCGCCCCTCCAGCACTTAGGTGCTGAGGGCTCGGCGCTTGTCAGCAACAGGAGCTTAGACAAACCCCTCTATCCCTCACGCGTAGCCAGGGTTCCAATTGGGGCATTAAATTACTAGCTTAGACCATTGCCGACTAT
>CAZZIZ010000357.1:0-1927 GCA_964654535.1 uncultured Chitinophagales bacterium | reverse complement strand
CAATTTTTCAGGCAAGGAATCGCGACGGCGCTAATAGGATTTACCATCAGCACCTTTGAGTCTAATTTGTATGTCGTAGAAACTGGAGTGGACAATTTACCCGCTTGTAACTTGTATAGGAAATTTGGTTTTCAGGAAGTCAAACAATGGGACACGAAATTCGGGATTCGTAAGGTTGCGTTTGAGCTTGAATTAGGCACGAACTCATTTTAGAGAACAAGTTAAATAAGCTTCCTACGATTCGTAAGTTTGCGGTCTCAAACAAATCTAGGCCATTGAACAAAATAGAATGCGTAATCTTCGATATGGACGGAGTTATAATTGACTCCGAGTTTCTGCACAAGAAAGCATACTTCGAAACCTTTGTTTCCTTGGGATTGGATGTTTCTGATGAATTGTATAAAACATTAACTGGCTCATCTACCCTTAATGCCTTTCAGAAGTTGATTGCCCACTTTAGCTTAGATGAAAATCCGAATGAATTAGTGCTGGAAAAGCGAAAACGCTTCGTAGACTACTGGAACAACGATCCCTCGATACATTTAGTAAAGGGTGTCGAAGAAATTATCCAATACTTTTTCAATAAAGGAATCACTTTAGTTCTCGCCTCCTCTGCATCTATGCCCAACATAGAGCGGGTCTTTAAACGCTTTGATCTGAACCAATACTTTAGCGCTAAAATTAGTGGCGCCGATCTTAAAGAATCAAAACCTCACCCCGAAATATTCGAGAAAGCAGCAAGGCTGGGGAAAACCGACAAAGCGAACTGTATTGTAATTGAAGATTCTGACAATGGTATTACGGCTGCCAACAAAGCGGGCATTTTCGTTTTTGGCTATAAGAACCCAATGTCCGAAGATCAAACTTTAGAAAACGCTGATTCGGTAATCGAAGATTTCAGTGAGCTTAAGAAATTTGTTTAAGAAAAAGAATAATCAATTATTAGCACTAAAAGCTGTGCACCACCCAGGTACTTAAAATTTCCCTGACAGCCTCATCATAAACTTCGTAGGTCTTCGCTCTCTTAATTTTCTTGACAACCTTAATTGGCTCAGGAAACATTACAGAAAAATATTCCCAATAACTGAGCATTTTTCGGATGACTGCTTTTTCACCGGTTAACTTTTGTTCAGCGGCCGTAAATAAAGTATCGAGGTATTTACTGAACACTTCTAATTTGTCGTCAGGATATTCGTGGGTTCCGCTTTTAATCATTTCGGGTAAAAAGGGATCGGCAATTAATCCCCGTCCCAACATCCAATGATCTATGCTTGGAAAGCGCTCGCAGAGTTCTTCGAACACAGCAACCGAGGTGATGTCTCCATTGTAGTAAAGCTTTTGATTGCAATGATCAATGCACCTTTGAAAGCCTTCTAAGTCAACTCCTCCCTTATAGAGTTGCGCACCAATTCTAGCGTGAATGCCAATGCTCTTAATGGGATACTTTTCTAGAACAGGAAATGCTTTCAAAATCTCGCCGGCGTGCTCGTAACCCATTCTCATTTTCATTGAAACTATAATGTCGGTCTCAGTATGTATTCTATCCAGGATGCGATCTATTTTGTCGGGGCTCTTAATTAGTCCCGAGCCCAAGCCTTTATTGGTCACCATTGGGTATGGACAACCAAGATTCCAGTTCATTTCTTTGTAACCGAGTGAACGCACATAATTCGCGGCAAAGATAAATTCGTCAGCATTGCAGGTCATAACCTGGGGAACAAGCTCCGCTATGGTCGTGTTGTTTTTCGGCTGCAGGTCTCGCTGATAAACTGGCTTGATTTCCATTTTACCATTAAAGCGAATGTAGGGCGCGTAGAACACGTCGATGCCACTGAAGAATCTTTGGAAGGCATTCCTGAAACGGAAGTCCGTGAAACCTTGAAGAGGAGAGGAAATGAGCTTGTGTTTCACCTGAGGGTAAAGATAA
>CAZZIZ010000356.1:0-1929 GCA_964654535.1 uncultured Chitinophagales bacterium | reverse complement strand
CTTTCTTTCTTTTGCGTGAGCGGCGTGTGCAGTGCGACCGAAGGGGAGCAGTCGCTGTTTGTTGATGTAGTGATTGCTTACCGCTTGCGGTAGAAGCAAGAACTAGACAGCAACAAGAACAGGGACCGAGCGTCTAGCGAGCTGCTAAACATAGCGACCCTAGTGTGCAAGGGTCCGCGGCAATGTCACTTATCGCTTGCGATAGAAGTGAATGGCGCGTGCGTAGCGTTGGCAGACTAGGGGCACGCCCAAATAATCAATCAAAATTCTTTTACGAATACTTAGTTAAATCCGCTATGTCCGATTTTCCTTACAAGTGCAAACCGCATTCGGTCTTAGGCGAATTGTTCCATCGACCCGAACGATCGTCGCCAGGTACTGTACAATGTGAACAGCCTATTGAGGAGTAACCTTTCGATTTTAGCGGATGAAAAGGAAGATGATGCTCTTTTATGAACTCATCTCTGCCCACAAAATCTATATCGAGTAGGGGATAGAATTTTCTGATGTCCACTCGGTCTTCAAAATAATCCAAGCTGCTTCTGAAGTTGCTCTGCCATCTCATAAGACCAGAAACCCATAGTTTGAAGTCTTTTTTGATGATTTGCAAAGGATCAACCTTGTTGATATTGCAACATTGGTTGGGATCGCTCTTCCACATTTCAATTTCGGTAGTCGCGGCGTGCATTTCTTCACTGGCTCTAACTTCTACAACTTTTAGGTCGTACAACTGGGTCATGTATTCTTTGTAAATGAGCGTCTCCTTGAAGTGGTAACCCGTATCGATAAAGTAGATCGTCTGGTTTTTGTTTACGTCTGAAAACACTTTCAGCAAGAAGGCAGAAGTAGCAGCGAACGATGAGGTCAACATAATGTCCTTCTCGTTATAGTCGCGGTAAAGGGCCTCTACTCTTTGATATACGTTTAGTTTGGCGTATTTCGCATTAAGAGAAGCTAGGTCCAGTTTTTCTAAGATTTTAGTCATTTTATTTTGGGGTATTGGTTCTCGCTTTGCTCAAACCTAAGATTGTAATTTGAAAATTAGTCATTATAAATTGCTTGTACAAAATGAGTTGCTGATTCCATTTTTGGCTTAATATTTCTTTTGAACAAAAGACATTAGCTCTTTCGAGTTCAAACGTGCCGTGTCCTTAACTACCGGTCCGATTATAATGACCGCAGGATTTTTGATTTCCTTTTCTTTTACCAGTTCTATGATGTTGTCCATAGTTCCGACCACGTGCTTTTCAGTTGCCAAAGTCGCTTCTTGGATTATGGCCACGCTTTCTTGTCCGCGATCTATACTTTTGTAGATGTCAGTGATCTGATTAAGCCTGGACATTCCCATTAGGATAACCACCGTAGCAGAGCTCTGCGCGGCTAAACCGATGTCTTCGCTCAGCTGATGATACTGAGTTGTAGCGGTTATAACCCAAAAGCTTTGACTTACGTTGCGTTTGGTAAGTGGTAGTCCTATGCCTGAACCAGCAGACGTCACGGAGGAGATCCCTGGAATTACAGTAGTCGGAATACCAAAGGATTCGACGTACTCCATTTCTTCTGCACCGCGTCCAAAGATAAATGAGTCGCCACCTTTCAAACGAACGACCGAGCCGTGCTTTAAAGCCAGGCTTACTAGTTTGTAATTGATTTCATCTTGCTCGAATCTTTTGTATCCAAGTCTCTTGCCTACAAAAATGAACTGTGCATCTTCAGGAGCCCATTTTAGAATCTCCTTGTTTACCAAGGCATCATAAAGAACAACCTTAGCACTTTGCAGCGCCTTTACTCCAGCAAGTGATATTAAGTCAGGATCGCCCGGTCCTGCACCTACGAGTGTTACGTGAGCTATTGCTTTACTTTTCATGCTTGCACTGCTATTTTTCTATACTGATCTGCTTGCTGATAAAAACTTGTAGCATCCGCTAA
>CAZZIZ010000355.1:0-1982 GCA_964654535.1 uncultured Chitinophagales bacterium | reverse complement strand
GCCCAAATCTTACTCCACCCTAAACTTCAACATTTTCTTTTTGAAATATCGTCCGCAGAAACCGATGAATTCGTTGTCGCGCAGATAAGAAACCGTCGAAGGAGTGAAGACATATTTTTTCATAATACCACGGCCTCCCAACTCGGTGATAATGGAAGTTTTGGCTTCGCCATCGGCATTGACTCGGGTTACGTTTAAAGCACGATCTCTAAAATCGTTGTGAATCATATAAATCTCGTCATCCAAAAACATAGTCGCAACCGATTGGTTGTTCGGAAAAGAATCCTTTTGATATTTCTGGAGATTTTTGATCCAATTGGTTTCGCCATCGGCGCTGAGGTTTATAAATTTCAAATCGCCAAAGACATATTTATCTTCAGTGCTGGTGGAATTGGTGCTGGTAACCGTTCTGGTAGAATAGTCGTACCACTCGGAGGCAATGGTCGTAGAGCCGTCCTCGTGGTTGTACAAGCCGAGCATATTATTCTGATCGGAGATTCTTACCACTTTCCCTTCGTCCAACTTCTTTTTGTACCGCTTTTCAAAAGCTTCGACCGCTTTGCCTCTCAAGCCACCTTTGTTGGTGTCGGGATCAATCGAAACCAACAGCGCTTTCTTGTCGTTTTTGTCGAACTTGGTTTCTTCTTCAATGATCGAATCCAAACTTTTAGGATCGAGCTCGTAAAACATAATACCATCAAGAGCGATATCGGATTCCTCACTAAAGAAACCGAGCATGCGCAAGTTGTTTTCGTTGCTGTGGGTTATCATTAGTTCGGCAACGTACCTTCCTTCGTTGCTAAAAATGCGCTCCACAGGCTCGTCGCTGGCTTCTGAGAAAGAATACAACTTGTGGAAGTATTTGCGAGGTGCTTTTCGTTCCTCCTTGGTTTTTCTGCCTTTCTTTTCCTCTTCTTCCTCATAAATTTTGAAGAGAATATTGAGCACACCATCGTTGGATAGTGCAAGCGTAACTTGTTTCTTATACATAGAAGGATAGATGCCCCAGAACAGTTTTTTATAATCGAATCCATCTCCAGAGCGCACCTCATCAGAAAGGCTATTCATTTCCCAGATTGGATTAAAGTCCTGATCAAAAACTTGCACCAACACTTTGCTTTCCTCTCCGTCGTCACTACCAACAATTGAAAAAGCGCCAATTTTACTTTTATCGGGCGAAACAATATGGTTGTAACTACCGCGTCGATCTTCTATTTCTTCTTTGCCACTTGAATAGACCACAGTTTCGTCAACCAGCTCGAAGCTTTTGTGATCTAATCGGCTTCGCTTTAGCTCATTTCCATTTTTCCCAAAGTCAGAGTAAAAAACGTAGAGGTCTCGGTCGGGGCCAGGCAGTGCAAATTCATAAACCAATCCTTCAACATCGTTGAGCAATCGAAAGCTCATATTGCTGAGTTGCTTTGACCTTTTTAAGACCATATTGTTTTCGTAATAGTCAATAAAAATCTCGGCCTTGGTGCCTACTCCCTTTCTACCAATGGCCGCTCCTTTGGTTTTTGTACGTAGTACATAAAAGCCATCGCTGCGCGCACCTAAAACGGTGAAGCCCCCTTCTAAGAAGCCCTTCTTATCTTCTAAGCCGAGGTCTAATTTTACATTACTTGTTTGCGCTTGGCAAGCTATAGTTCCAAAGAGTAAGAGGCAAGGAATTAGGTATTTGAAAATTGATTTGTTCATTTTTATTATTGTATGACAAATATATGCAATTTGTAAAGAAGGTCTTTGACCCACTCTTCGTAGTTTGAGCGCAGCGGTAACTACGAAGGCTCAATTAAACGTAGTTTGCAAAACGCTTCCTGCGCAGCAGGAATCAACGTTAGCACATCAAGTTCTGAAATAAACGTCTGCAAATCAGATATGACTTATCATAATAAGACAATGTCCGAAGAAGGCTACAAGATCAGAAACCAATCAGCAATTCATTTCATAACCTTTGCCACGGTTGAATGGATAGATGTCTT
>CAZZIZ010000354.1:0-1991 GCA_964654535.1 uncultured Chitinophagales bacterium | reverse complement strand
ACAAAAATTTTCATATTTCTGCGCTAAAAATGCTCGCCGTAGCTTAGGCTATGCCTGCGCTTTTTGCCTTGAACTATGAAATTTTTGTTGCTGAATAATCCGCACGACTCAACGCTCCTGCTGGTCTTGTTTGAGCTCCTGTTGCCGATGAACCATAGTTCTTAGCTCCTTAGAGCTAGAAGAGCTATGCGTGAAAGCGGCAGAACAGAGCGAGCCCCGAAAGCCCGACCCCGAACTTAGCCAGCGAGCAATGTTGCTTGCCGCTTTGCGGCAGAAGCAAATTGTGAGTTGTGCTAGAAGTGAGTGGGGCACGCCCAATTCACTTCACAACTCTAAGCGATCAAAAATATCGGCAATCTCGTCGAAGGTTTTTAATCCGACCTCTTGCTCTCCACTGCCCTTAATGGAAATGGCAAAGGGCTGAAACTTTTCTATAAGATGCAAAACGTTTCCTTGGTCGTAATCCATTTCCAAAATAATTGCAACAGATTTTATCAGTTCAATCAATTGTGCGCATTTGGTTTCGTGTTCATCCCAGTACTGCCATTGCGCGCAGGCACCTTGCATTTTCAAAATAAACTGCGCGCTGAATTCTTTTTCTCCTTGAACCACCTCTTGAAGTTTCGACCAATCGGTTTGGGGATCAATGATTAGCTCGCGTATGATGCTCTGCACATCTTTTAGGTCGTCCGGGTTGACGGTTCTGGTGGTTTGTACATTATATATACCGGTGAATTGGCAGAGCTCATTAATCTCATCTTCACCCAGGCCGCCGGTTTCAATAACGTAACGCGGGCCATACAGCCACTCCTTTATCTCTAATATCTGAACCTTGGTTAATGTTTTTTCCTGACTATAATCGGCTGGAAAGCCCACCCACTCGACGCCAGCGGCCGCAAAAAAACGACCATCGGTGAGGTTATCTATGCCGCTAGCCTTTATTTTTATGTCTGTGCTCAAAGGTTCGTTTCTTTAAATTAAATTGAGTCCAAAAATAGAACGCTAATTGAATGGAAGCCTCATTTTTTGATAAAGTATATGCTGTTTCTCGAAAAATTCCGAAAGGTCGCGTAACCAGTTACGGGGCCATAGCTCGGTACTTGGGGGCAGCCCGCTCGGCGCGTATGGTTGGTTGGGCTATGAACAAGTCGGGGCATTTGAAACCAAAGGTGCCTGCGCATCGGGTAGTGAACAGAAACGGCCTTTTGAGCGGCAAACAGCACTTTGGCGATATTTATGCAATGGACAATATGTTGAAAGCCGAAGGTGTTGTGGTTAAAAACAATCAAGTACAGAACTTCGATGAAGTATTTTGGGATCCTAATCTGGAATTAAGCAAAAAGAAATGAACGGAAAAGCAGAGGCCATCCCAGAAGCGCGCATAGAGGATCGCTTGAGCTATTTGGTAAAGCGACGCAACAAGCTTTTTCGAATGCTGATTGCTCCTACCGTCATTGACCTTCTACTTAGTTTCGGATCTATTCCATTTTTAGCTGCAGGTGGCACGGTAGTAGAAGAGATCATTGAGTATTTCATTTCGAAATTTTTCGCTTCAAACGCCGAAGACCTAGAACTCTCAAATACCGATAAACTTTTTGGCCTTTTGCCGATTCCCGGTGTAACGGCTTTTAACGTGCGCTGTATGCGAGAGATTTACAGTATTAATCAAGAAATCAAAACCTTGAGTTGAAAAATTCCCTAAACCTATTTCTTCTTTTTGCTTTCGGACTTTTGATTTTTTCTGCTTGTCAAACAGCTGAAGAAAAAGCGCAGGCTGTTCTGGTCGATAAGTACGGCGAGTTTGATACCGCATATGTTAAAAATCTTTTTGAGAATGACATTTTGAAAAGCGCTTCGATAGGAGCTGCACTGCAACTTGACAGCTCTGAAAAAGTAATCGACAATTTATCGCGTCTTTACGCAAATAATGGCCATCAGTTTTTATGGCAAGATTTAACTTCTGGCGAGCTTAATAGCGGCGCAAAATTGGT
>CAZZIZ010000353.1:0-1992 GCA_964654535.1 uncultured Chitinophagales bacterium | reverse complement strand
TTCAAGCCGAATCGATCATTATCCCTATGAATGAGGAGCTGCAGTCCAAGTTTCAGCCGCATCAAGTACTTAGCTACGATTTTACTGGATTCAATACGGCTTCTTATGGATTGGTCTATGCCTTGCTTGATTTTGGTGTTCCAGTGCAGTGGGTTATTCGTGCGGGCAAGGGTAAGGATGAAATTGATTTCAGTGCCGATGCGCAGATTATCTATCCAAGTCAAGAGCCTATGGACAACTACGATTTCCTTAGTAGTGCTTTTATCATAATGGTAGAAGACTTGGAGTCCTTCGACATTTGTCTTGGCGTCACAACGGTTTCACCAGTCTTTGATATTATCGAGGACTTTGGAAACGAAGTAACTGTAATGCAACTTAGGGAAGATATTGTTGCCGATATAGCCTATGAGTTAAGAGCGCCTCCGACGATCGCCGTAATCGATGATGGGCCGAATACCTACGTGCACCGCGACGTACTACAGCAGGCTAACATTCCCTTTGATCAAATAAGTAGCAACCAGTTTTTCAATGGCTTTAGTTGTTTCTCTTTTATTTCTCAACCGCATTTAGAACAAAGCACAAATCAGTACGTTCAAACCGTCGACGATTTTGTTAATAACGGTGGTAATTTCTTTGCTCAATGTATAGCCATTGATACTTTTGAAGATCCTGGAGAGTTTCAAACCACGAATGGACTTAGCGGATCTTTTGGTTCTTGGTCAAGCTCCAACAATGAGACCTACGACTATTTCCATAACGATATTGCTCCAATGCAATTTGAAGGAGAGTTGCCGGTCGGCATTCACGGCGATAATCAAAGTTATGTGCTCAACAATGGTAGCAGTTTCATTTCAAATAGCTTTGTCGGAATTACAAACCAGATAGATGAATTGATATTTTCTTCCTCAGATCTGAACGGAGCGACGGCAGGTGGAAACGTATTTTATTTATCGGGACATGAATTTGAAGGAATAGATATTCCACTTTGGAATGGACCGGTTACTCCAGGTTTGGCGGCAGAGCTGCCCCTTAATCAAGAGTATAAGCGCATTTTCTTAAATGCTGCTTTCGTTCCTTCTCAGGTCACCTTCGCTTGTGCGGGTCAAGATGTTTGTGTTTGTCCTGGAGAACCAGTAAGTCTGGGTTGTTCAAATATCGATGCCGACGGAGATTTTGAATGGTCGCCTGCAGCTGGCCTTTCCTGTACAGATTGCCCTTTTCCAGTAGCAACCCCAAATCAAACCACAACTTATACAATGACCGCTTTAGACGGTTGTACAGAATCTCAGGTGACAGTTTTTTTAGATGAAGAGAATTCTGCGACCGTCGAAATAAGTGGAGAAGGAGAAATAGGCTGCGAAACCATAGGAGTTGAAATCGAACTCGACATTACTTTTTCAGATACAGGGGATTGGGAGTTCGACGTACTCCGAGATGGTGTGCTCTACGAAAGCGTACAGACCAGCGATAGTGACTACACTATAGAAGTAAGCGATATTGGAGTCTACACTATTGACGATGCGGTATTGGCTGGGAGCGATTGTCCAAATGCAATTAGCCTTGGAGAAGCGGTTATTGCAAATGAAGCCGACGATTTTAATTACAATTTGGGAATAGACCGTACCATCTGCGAAGGTGTGCCTTATGTTGTTGGCCAACCAAATTTGAATAACCCGAATTATACATTTTTATGGAACGACGGTAGTACTACACCGGGTTATGAAATAACCACTGCAGGAACTTATACCGTGGAAGTAGATTTTGGAAATTGCTTCGACGTGAGTACTGTGGTTATTGATGTTTTTCCAGAATTAGAGCCACCTATACTTGAGCCAGCTTATGTTCTATGTGGAGATTTATCGGTGAACCTGGTGGCTGAAACTCCCAATGCTAGTAGCTATTTGTGGAGCACTGGTGAGACTAGCTCTTCTATAGAAATCAGAGAAGAAGGGACTTACAATGTTAGCATCAGCGATACTTGCTCTACTATAG
>CAZZIZ010000352.1:0-2004 GCA_964654535.1 uncultured Chitinophagales bacterium | reverse complement strand
GTGTACTTCCCACAACAAGATTCTTATCTGCGCAGAGCGTCGAGCGCAATGCCCTTCGTGGCTTTGCTGTTTATGTTGGCCATCATAGCTTGTTTTTACTACGCCATCAAAACCCTACTCAACCAGAAGAAGATTTCGGATATGAAAACCGATTTCATAAACAATATGACCCACGAGCTCAAAACACCCGTGGCTACTATTAAACTGGCCAGTGAGATGATGCTGGAGAAGAACAAAGCAACCGAAGCCCCTGCCAATGATCGCTACTTAAATATCATCCAAGACGAGAATACACGCCTTAGCCATCAGATAGAGCGAGTGTTGGAGATAGCCAAATACGAAAAAGGCAATCTTAACCTGGAAAAGAAAAGTTTAGAGTTACACGACGTATTAGAAGAGGCCTTAGGTAAGAGCAGCTCACTACTGGAAATGAAGGGAGGAAAGATTCTGCGCAATTTTACAGATGGTTCATCCACAGTTTTTGCCGATCGTCAACATTTGGTGAACGTGTTTCACAATTTAATTGACAACGCCATAAAATATAGCCCCGAAAATCCAGTTATAGAAATATCAACTACGCGACAACAGGGCGAATTGGTTGTAGGAGTAAAAGACAATGGCATTGGGATGAGTAAAGACGCTCAGAAAAAAATATTTGAAAAGTTTTATAGAGTGCCTACCGGCAATCTACACGATATAAAAGGCTTCGGCTTAGGCCTGAGCTATGTAAAACTCATGATGGAAGCGCACGGAGGAAAAATTGAAGTGCAGAGCAAACCCAATCATGGCAGCCTATTCGAACTCTTCTTCCCTAAACAAACACTAGCTACTTAAATAAACCCAGCGATGACAAACACGATACCTAAAGTACTATTAGTCGAAGACGACCCCAATCTTGGACTTATTCTTAAAGACTACCTCGACCTCAAAGGATATGCAGTTGACCTTCGCGAAAATGGCGAAGACGGATTGGCACAGTTTCAAAAAGAGCAATACGATATCTGCCTCTTCGATATTATGATGCCCAAGATGGATGGATTCACTTTAATTCGTCAGGTACGTCAGCTGGATCAGTCGACGCCGGTTATTTTTATTACGGCGCGTTCTATGAACCAAGATAAAATCGAAGGCTTCAAGTTGGGTGCAGACGATTACTTGACAAAACCATTTAGTATGGAAGAGCTGCAATTGCGCATCGAAGCGGTGTTGCGTCGTACGGCGAGTGCGCCGAACCCGAAAGCAGATCGCACCAAGTTTGAATTGGGCAATCTTAGTTTCGACTTCCATCACCAGATATTAAAAAACCCTGAAGGTGAACAAAGATTAACCTCAAAAGAATCTTCTCTGTTAAAACTACTGTGCGATTACCAAAACGATTTAATGCCACGAGAGTATGCACTGAAGTTAATTTGGAACGAAGACAATTACTTTACCGCCAGAAGTATGGACGTGTACATTACCAAGTTGCGTAAGTACTTAAAGCTTGACCCGCGTATCGAAATAAAGAATGTGCACGGTAAGGGTTATAAGTTGATTTCGCCAGAGTCAGAAGTAACTCAGCTTAGCTCCTGATTCGGTTCTGGGCTAGAGACAATAATCTTTTCGCGAACATAATCTGGAACCATTGTAGGCTCGCCTGTTTCTGGGTTGAGGGTTACAACGACAATTTTAGAGACCATAAAAATCTCGTCTTCATTTTTGGCGGAGCAAATTACTTGATCCAAGGTCATACTGGTGTTTCCCATTCGGGAACAGGCTAGTTTAACTATGATTTCATTAGGATAAAACAGCGGTCGCTTGTAGTCCGCTTCAATACGCGCCACCACAATACCGGTGCGCTTAAAATCCCAGTCCAAGTCCTTTTTAAGAAATATTATACGCGACTCTTCGCAGTAGGTCAGCAGTTTGGTATTGTTTACGTGTTGCATTTGATCGACATCCTGCCAGCGCATCTGGATAGGAACCACGTAAGGGTAGTGCATTTTAGCCATAGCCGAAGTTACG
>CAZZIZ010000351.1:0-2020 GCA_964654535.1 uncultured Chitinophagales bacterium | reverse complement strand
GGACATTTGTCCGGAACACGGTTCGGTTGGTATGAATTAGTATGGAATAAATGTCGAAGGAATTAACGGAACGAGCCGGGAGGCTCGCACCATTAAGGTGGTTCGTGGGGACACGAAGCAATAAATTGGGAATACAAATCGGAAGGTTTAAGAAGATTTCACTGAACCATATAAGTTCAAAACTTAAAACTCAATCCAGTACGCCAACCACTTATTTGTTCTTGAAAAAAACCTCCATACTCTATATATGCTCCAAAGCGCTTTAATGGAAAGTAGTTTAATCCAATAATCGGCTCAACGTTGTGCTTCCAGTTCGAGAGATTCGACACTAATGGATTATTTGGAAGCTCCTGACCTTCGTTGATTTGAATCATTTGCTTTAAAGAAAAGACTTCTAGTCCGATGTAAAAATCTAGTCCCCGTTTCAAAGGGCTAGTGTGCAGTAGGATTCGCGGAGCAAGAACTGTTCGATTAAAAACATAATCGTATGAATTTTGCGAATTGATATCAAAATACGATTGAGTATGATTTCCGTGATGGTAACCTACTCCAAAACCAATTCCTAGAGATGCCTCAAGTCCTCCAATTTTCTCAATAACAATATATTCTACATCCAACCTAATCATGTGATTAAACAAACCAGGCTTATTCGTGCGAGATAATCGATCCAAATCCGCTCCTACTTTGATAAGGAAATTTCTTTTTTGGAGGGAGCTTTGTTTAATTATTGCCTCCGAATCCTGAGCACTAATAGTCAACAGAAACGGGCTAAAAAAGAGTAGTAGCAAAACAGCAATCCTATTCATAACATTGAGTCAATTACAATGTAGTGAATCAATTCGACTATTTGAAAGTTACTTAAGTGGGTTGTTTGGGCGTATCCCCTTCTTGCCTGCGGCAAAGGGGTCGGGCTTATCCAGGACTCCGCGTTCGCTCCGGTCCCCATCTTGCCTTGCCAAAGCAAATCCTTCTACCGCAAGCGGTAAGTATTAGCTGGCAAGACAAAGGCGACTGCTCCCTTTGGTCGCATCCTTCCTATCCCTTACGCGGGAATATTACGACTCCTTGTCATTTCGCGAAGCTGAAATCCTTTTGGGAATGTTCCTAAAAAGTCGAGCGAAGCGAGACCATACGTCTGGACGTTCGTACGTATACTTCGCTTGCAGCTCAGGTTTTACTTTGAGAGACTGTTGAGATTGCAACTGCGCTTGCAATGACAAAGAGGAGTAGGAAGAATCTTGGTTTTGCCAAAAGAAGCAATAACTGAATATCGAACGAGAATTATCTATGCCTAAAAAATCTGCACCGTAACTCCCGCTTTGCTAGTTGACCCAACTTCAACGAATACAGCGAGTATGCCGTTGAAGATAAGATTGGTTCCGACTAAAAAAAATGATTGTAAACAAGTTCGCCCGTCGGTGGTTGGCAGTTTATGGAATAACAATCAATAGCTATTCCATACCTTTTCCAAGCAATTTGATGTTCCGACCCGACGTAGACTTCTACATTTTCTAATCCAAAATCAAACCTAGTTGTTACTCTGGGGGCGACCAAAATATGACTAAATGAGTTTTTTTCCATGAATCCAGCGTTCATAGTAAGTCCCAAATCCGCATAGTCGAAAAGCGCATCGTCGATAACATAGGTCAGACCAGCTTCTAAGCCACTTACAAAAGTGTCGCCCTCATCAAAAGATTCATCGAAAACGAGGCTGGTCCAACCAGCTCTTACTAAAAATCGGTCGGCACTTTCTGAGCTTTCTGCAATTTCATCTTCTGTTCCAGAACTTTGCGCACTTAATTGGGCAGTGAAAAGAAGTGTTGCAAGCAATAGAGATATCTGAACCTTTTTCATATTAAAGCACTATTCAGGACTAAGACGCATATAGTCTTAAACGGGTTGTCTGTACTTAATACTTCTGCTCTCTGCGGTTAGAAGGTGAAATTCAAACCAGTTCTAAACGAATTTCACCTCGGGCGCATTTGCAATGCGCACGGAATATTCTCCGGCATTTGTAATG
>CAZZIZ010000350.1:0-2038 GCA_964654535.1 uncultured Chitinophagales bacterium | reverse complement strand
TGTAAAGTCGACTCAATGGTTGAGCAAAGTGGAACACATACTCGCTTTCGTTTCCGCTCCTCAACCAATGCCGAAGACATCAAAGGTTTTTCTGGAGCAGGGCTGTATAGTTCGAAAACAGGAATCTTTCACAACGAAGAAAAGTCATTTGAAAAAGCAATCAAAAAAGTATGGGCTAGCCTGTGGAACGAAGCTGCCTTTTTAGAAAGGCAGTATTTTAACATCGAACAGCGCGATGTTTTTATGGGTGTACTGGTGCATCGATCATTCCCAAACGAAGCAGTCAATGGCGTAGCCATTACTAAAAACATCTATAGACAAGGTGCACACGGCTTTGTGCTTAATTGTCAGGTGGGAAATGAGAATGTAGTTTTACCAAGCGAAGACGTAATCGCCGAACAACTTATTTGCCATCCCAGCGAAGGAAGAACAGGATATAGAAGCGATGCCGCCACCGAATACATAAGCTATTCTAGTCTCTCTCCAGATCAATCCTTGTTAAGCGCAGACGAGATCAAGCATTTAGCGAATCAACTGTCTAAACTCAAGCAGCACTTTTACAGCAAAAGGACTCGCAATGCTGGACCCTATTTAGAGTTTGGTCTAGATGTGGAGTTTAAAATTGAGCGCGGTTCTAGAAAGCTCTATATTAAGCAGATCAGACCTTATTAAGCTGGCAACCTTAATCGTCTAAAATACGTACAGTAGATATGAAACGACTATTACCTATCCTCCTTTTTCTAGCCACGAGTTGTAATGTCTTTGCCGACTGTGCCATTGCCAGCGACGGTATTGTGCAACAGGCGCAATCAGAGTTCTTCTTAGAAAGTGAGGGACTCGTTTGGGTCGGAGAACCTATTGAAGAAATTGTCGACAACGATAATTTTGTTCGAATGATTCGTATGAAAGTAATAGAAGTCTGGTGCGGAGAAATAATTAAAACACCAGACGCAGGCTCTCCTGCTTGGGCCTCGAACTTTTTGAATACCGACGATGAAGTTTTTATCTTCTCTCCCTTTGGAACATCACAAGATTTTTCAATTGCCGAGGGAAGGTATGTTATCGTTAGCGCATGGTTCGGATCTTTCTATTCCGTCAGTAATTGCCTCAATGACCTTTTCCCAATTGACACGACTGATAATTCGGTCAGCGGAAACATACACGGCAATAACACTTTCGAGACTATTGCACTCGACGAATTGAAAAATGAAATACTTGGACAAACATCCTGCGCTAACGGATTGGGAATCGAGCAAGCACCTTTCGAGATCAACGTATTTCCCAATCCCACCAATGGATATTTCCAAGTGCAATTGGCTTCATCCGTGTATTCAGTCAATACTAACATAAGAAGCATAGACGGACGCCTGCTTTCGAGGCAAGTCGAGGACTCGCCAAATTTTAGCCTCGACATTTCAGATCTCGAAGCCGGCATCTATATCATTGATCTATTGATAGACGATCAGTATCTTTATAGACAGGAACTTGTAAAACTCTAAAACAAGCTTATGAAAACGATCAAGATTTTTATTTTTCTAGTAGCGCTTTTCTGCAGCCAACAATCAAATGCATTTTTTGCAATAACCAATGTGCAGTCTTTTGTTTGTTTGCCCGGTTTTGATGAAAATGGAATTGCCTTTGTAGGAGAATACCTACAGCATCAGCAAGTCCTAGAAGAGCTCGGCGGCATGCCGTCTACCGTTTACGTCGTACAATATAGAGTAACAGACCTTTGGTGTGGCGAAGTTATTACGGACTTTGATCCCTTAGTAGAAGCCCCAATTTGGGCCTCCATGTTTCAAAACACACAAAATGAAGTGTGGATTGCCATTCGACCTTTAGGCGGAGTCTTCGATGTCCCAGATCTCAATCAACGTCAGTTCGTAGCTGCAACGACAACTTTCAATGCAGTTTACCTTATAAACAATACCCAGGGTTCCATCGACTCTTTTAGTAGCGGCCCCTTCGATATCACCAGTAACGATATGGTGGAAGGAAGTCTCACCACGCTCGAAAATCAAATCCTGCCCTTGTCCGA
>CAZZIZ010000349.1:0-2042 GCA_964654535.1 uncultured Chitinophagales bacterium | reverse complement strand
CCCTCAGAAGTACTCAGTATAAGCGGAAACTCATAATCGAATATCTCGCGGAAACGCAGTATGTAAGCCAGCTTATCTTCCACAACTGCACCCATTCCTTCTTCCAAGGCAGCGTTTACTTTCAGCTTCTCAAGCACACGTATTTTTTGCAGTTGCATTTCTGCATCAAAATCCATTAAGAGAAAATCATCATGGGCAATTTCCAATGTTGACACTGCGGTCACTTGTTCGCCAATTACGAAATAGCTTCCGTCTTTCTTGCAAACCACATCGTGAATGGCAACCGAGCGTTTCTCGCCTCTTTCGGTAGTGGCGTTTTTCTCTATACGTGGATTGATACTTGTTTCCCAGCTCGATAATTCTTCACTTACCACGGTGCCATCCATTTGTTGTTTGCGGAAGAATACCCCTTTCTTTCTCTTATTGTTTGGAGCTCCATTCTTTCTGACTTCATAATATTCGCCGTAAACGGTTACTTCATCTTCAAGCTCATCGTAATGCGCCCCTACAGGCGAAAAGTAATGAAGATTGTTAGCTAGTTTTCTTTCAGAAATTAGGTGCCCCGTCTTTGCATCTATGATTTGAATAAAAGAAGCGATCGCCGAAGAAAGCCATCTGTCTTTTGTAGAATAAGTCGACACAATAAAATTTTCATTGGCATAAAGGAGGTCGTGCGATGTGTAAGACCTGTTTCTTCTTCGCTTAGTCTCCCAAAGTTCTTTGCCCTCGTGATCTATGCAGGAAATGGTCGTTTGAAAACCCTTTTTCATACTATAGTTGAGGAGCGTAAAACCAGTATTGGGAATGCTTAAAGCGCCAGTTACCACAATGCCGACTTCTGGATTAGCAAGGTAAAGGCCATTAGTGCTTGAGGCATAGTTAGTTTCGCCGACCTTCTCGCCAAACTGGTTGTAAAAGAGCGTTTCATGAGTATTATGTCTATGCGTAGTTTGTGTGAAAATGAACATAAAGTGACTACCATTGTAAATCGCTTTTTGCAGTTGCGAATTCTTTTCGCGAAATACATCTACTCTTTTGGTTACGTTGAATTCCGTATCCATCAAGACCAGTTCGAACTGCTTTCTATAATCTGGTTCGAACTTTTTAGATTCGTTTATTATATAAAATGTAAAATAGCCTTGGAGTTCATCACCGTTTTTCATAGATCCGAAATCGGTAAATCTTAATTCCCTTACGGCTTCCAAGTTGCCTTCTTGCGCGAGTAAACTCCCAAAGCTAGAACTCAAAATTAGAACAATAAATAAAAGTCTTTTCAAAGGAATGTGTTTCAGTACGGTAAAGTAAAAAGATCAATATACGGGATTGCCCAAATTAATTTTGTCGAGTATAAACAGTGAATTAATCTTTGCGTTAGGCAGGGGTCAACCAGGTTTCGTTTTTTCAGATAAGTGGTAGCCAGAATAGGTGTAGTCTGGTAAGATTGATTGAGTCCCATTAGCTTGAGTCGTTACGAAGTCCGTTCACACATCAGGTGTTTGAGTGTTAACATTAAGCGAGAATAAAATGCCGTAATGGCTAGGCTGATAATTCTAAGATTTGAGTTTCGCATTTGCTGAGTTTGTAGATTCATAAGGTAAGGATTATAATAAAAATGAGCTAGTAGGGATATCTGCGAAACCTGAATCCTAGCTAATTCACCAAATAAGCCTATGAGAAATTTCTACTAGGAAGAAGCCAATCCAGATTTGAATACCATATCTGTTTGCCATTGGTCTATGAAAACCAAAAGATTGGCGAGCAGCAAAGTCTTAAAGTAAGCGCGATGGAGGCGAGCAAATATTTCTTGGTGCTACGATTTATGGATCAAGTTATTCTTGAGAAGTTGCTTGTAATTGATTGATTTCTCGTAAATGATTTGGGCAGAAACAGGCTAGAGTTTATCTAGACCAAAGGGGAGGGTCCTCTCGGCACTGGTAAAAATGGTTCAGTATTGTCCTAGTTGCGCATTCCCTAGACGGTCATCCACTCCCGCTGCTCGCTTCACACATTATTAGCAGCACTTCATAACCCGCTACTATCCT
>CAZZIZ010000348.1:0-2056 GCA_964654535.1 uncultured Chitinophagales bacterium | reverse complement strand
TAGTTAGAAACCAAAGTCGGGATACCGATTCCAAGGTTCACGTAAAAACCGTCTTGCAGCTCTTTTGAGATTCTGCGCGCTATTCCGTTTTTGTCTAAGGCCATTGTGTCTTGTTTGGATTTGCAATTTAGGGAATAAGCTTGGTTTATGATTGTGTAAACGGCAGGATTACAAGCCACATTTACTCAACAATTAGATTTAGTGGAAATTTTACAATAGATATTGCCAAATTCAATACATTACACATATCTTAATGTTATGGCAATCTTAATCAAGACATGAACCTTAATCGTCTATGTACCTTTTTTGTTGCGATCTTAGGATTGCTGGTTTTTCAAATGAAAAGCACACTCTCTGCACAGATTGATGCGTGCGGGGAATCTTTAGCCCAGGAAACTATGAGCACGAATTGGGTAGAGCTAAAAGTTCGAGCCGACGGCTCATTATTCTGGAATGGGACTCACTCCGGTTATCGTGTACCGAAGGTAGAAAACCAAACCTCTATACACAATGGAGGAATTTGGCTAGCAGGTAAAGATGAAAATGAGCAAGTAAGAACTTCTGCCTTATTGTGGACTTCGCCAGGAAATGATTATCGATCTGGTCCAATATTTAATAATGCGGAAGAACCCAACCCAAACTTGTGCTTTGATTTTGATAGAGTTTGGAGCACAAGTCGAACAGACGTCGATTTACATGAAAGTGCTTGGGCGAATGGATCCTACACCGTTGAACAAGTTCCGCAATCAGTAAGAGACTGGCCAGGAAAGGACAATCCAATATTCGAACTTTTTGACTTTCCTGAAAACATGGAGCTGGCACCTTTTCACGATAGAAATGGAGATGGAGTGTATAATCCACTTGATGGAGATTCTCCGAAAATATATGGCGATCAAGGATTCTGGTCGGTCTTCAATGACTTAACTAATCATCCGCAAACGAATAGTGAGCCAACTGGGGTGCAAGTTTCACTCCTAGCATATGCTTTTGAAGGTGAGTATTCGATAGATCCAGTGGGCTTCCAAACCTTCTATGAATTGACATTGGAGAATAAAACAATGGGAGCGCTAAGCGATTTTTACTTTGGAATACATATCAGCCTTGGTCTTGGAATGTTTGATGATGACGCAGTGGGCTGTATAAGCGAAGAGAACTTGGGTTTCGGTTATAACGGTGACGGCTTTGATGATGGATATTGGGGCTTTGGCGATGAGATTCCGCTAGTAGGTATAAAGTATTTACAAGGTTTAATTAATGGCGAAGGAGAAGATTTGGGCATGTCCCACTTTGTTAATTACGACATGGACGGTGGTGCACCCTATCACGGGGGTCTGCCTCTGAACTACCACAATGCGATGCAAGGAATAGGTTTAAGTGGAGAACCCTATAACATTGGTTTTTCGCAGGAAGATCCCAACTATCATTTCAACGCAAATCCAGCAGATGAAGATGGAACTTCGATGTGCGCCTTGGGTTTTCCACCAAGCGAAGGCTATTTCGTAATGTCCACAGGACCTGTGGATTTTCCTCAAGGAGAGAAACAAACCATTCGCTTTGTAGTATTATGGACGCCTAATGTTCCACATCCTTGTCCAGATGTGACTCCATTGATAGAGCTCGGAAATGAAATGGAAACTTTTCATGAGGGCGTTCTTGCACAATCGGAATGGCCATTGGCTATTCAAAACTTAAGCTTAAAGAACTCTATCAGCTTATACCCCAACCCTCTTCAGGGAAACGATATTTATTTCGACTATGACAGTGGTCTTGATCTTACGGACACCGAACTAAATGTTTACGACTTATCAGGTCGCTTGATGTTTAAGTCAGAGTTGACTGCAACTAATAAGGTATCCCTGCCTGATTTAAAAACAGGTATTTACAATCTGATTATCCTAAGGGAAAACATTCCCTTAAGCAGTTTGAAAATGGTCAAGCTCTAAAAGCAATAAGCGTCTCTCTTTTCACATTTTATTTTCTGAAGCTCGCAGCCAGGATAGTAGCGGTATGAGGTGCTTGGAAAGTGTATTGAGCCTGACCGTGCAGAGCGACCAGA
>CAZZIZ010000347.1:0-2083 GCA_964654535.1 uncultured Chitinophagales bacterium | reverse complement strand
AGCGTACATGCGCTAATGGCAAATCAAAAAGCGATTGAGTTAGCGGGTATTACTAAAAACACACCCAACCCTGAAGGTGGCGAAATACAACGCAACAAAGCAGGCGAGTTAACCGGTATGTTTCTCGAGTCGGCGATGGATTTAATCACCGATACCTGGGACAAAGAAATAGAAGCCCAATCGAGCGACGATCAGTATGCGCTTTGGCTTCAAAAAATAAATGCAGCAACGGAACATTGTTACGAAAACGGAGTAGCTGCATTTCACGATATGGGCGCTGAGTTCGACGAACTAGAGAACTACAAAAAGCTTAGTCGCAACGTTGAGCTAGGCATTAGATTGAACGCCAGTATTTGGGCAGACTACGAAGAGTTGAAGGAAAAGATTGGTGCTTATCCTTTTTTCGATAGCCGAGGCTTTCTGCAAGTTCGTTCTATTAAGAAAATGATGGATGGAGCATTGGGCAGCCGTGGCGCTTGGCTAATCGAACCTTATGACGATGATGCTGAAGAAACTGGTACGCAAATTCACTCGGTGGAGGAGATCACTAATGTTGCTGGGCTTGCAGCCGAAAGAGGAATGCAATTAGCCGTGCACGCTATTGGAGATAGAGCCAACCAAAAGGTCTTAGATATTATGGAAGGAGCTACCCGGAACCTCGCCGACCATCGTTGGAGAATAGAACACGCTCAGCATCTAAGACCAATAGATATTGGTCGCTTTGCTAAATTGGGTATCACTGCTTCTATACAAACCGTACACTGCACTTCAGACTGTGGTTTTGTTCCTACGCGCATTGGAGATAAAAGAGCCAAAGAAGGCGCCTATATGTGGCGCGCACTTATAGATTCAGGAGCGAAGATTGCCAACGGAACAGACGTACCCGTAGAAGCCTTATCTCCAATTGATAATATTTACAGCGCAGCCTGCCGAAAAGGGGAGAGCGGAGAAGCCTTTTATCCCGAGCAAGTGTTGACCAGAGAAGAAGCATTAAAATCTTACACGATTTACAATGCACGTGCGGCTTTCTTAGATGAAAAAATGGGCAGCATTGAAACAGGGAAGTTCGCTGACTTCGTAATTTTATCGCAGAACTTAATGCGCATAGAAGATGAAGCTATTCCAAATACCAAAGTCCTAATGACAGTTGTAAATGGAGAGATAAAGTATAGAAATGGATTTTAAGAAAACGACATTAGGACTCAACCTGCCCACCGACCCGCGTTGGGTAAATCTCGCAGAGATTAGCTTAGAAGAAATTTTAACCGATCACGCTTATTGCGAGCAAAAAGCAGCTTCTACTTGTATTTCCTTAATCCAGACCTATCCTGAGCGCGAGCGTCTGGTGGAGGAACTAGCGCCGATTGTTACGGAAGAGTGGGGACATTTTCGAATGGTTTTAGCCGAACTAAAAAACCGAAATTTAAAACTAGGCGAACAGCGTAAAGATGAGTACGTGAGTGAGTTGATGAAGTTTCAAATCAAGGATGGAAACAAAGACGCTCGTTTGGTTGAACGTTTGCTTTTTTCCGCTATGATTGAGGCACGCAGTTGCGAGCGCTTTCGTTTACTTTCTGAAGGTCTAAGTGAAGTCGGCTTGCAAGAGTTCTACCACACCTTTATGGTGTCAGAGGCGGGTCATTACAAGACTTTCCTAAGCCTCGCCAAAGAGTATATGCCCGAAGACTACGTTACTAAGCGCTGGAAAGAGTGGTTGGATTTTGAAGCGGAGATGGTTGCTGGTCTTGAGGTGCGAGGTGATCGGATGCATTAGAAAAATTGGCTTCGTCTTTTGGAAATCCTGACCGTCTTGTTGGTCGCTGACAAACAAGCAGTCGAGCTGTTCGCCTGACCAGCGAATGAGTGCGAGTAATTTTTTAACATTTCTCTCTTTTGTCTTTCCCTTCTTTGTCTTTCCCTCCTTTGTTATTTCGAACGCAGTGAGAAATCTTGACGTCTGCCAATTCGCTATGATACTTTGATGTTGCATTCCGCCATAGAGAGCGTCGAGATTTCTCCTATCGTACTCATGACAAAACTGCTTTGTTTATATGAATTGGCTATTAGCCAAATGGCTTAAGAT
>CAZZIZ010000346.1:0-2148 GCA_964654535.1 uncultured Chitinophagales bacterium | reverse complement strand
CAACTCAACTACTCTCCATTTCAACAAAGCGAAATTGTAATACAAACGCAGGCTATTACAATCTTCGTATTCAGCGTAGGGCATTACAAATGCCCAATAAAACTAGGGCACATTGCAAATGCGCCCCAGAATATGCCAAGGTGCGATTTCGCTTCGCTCAATTTGATTTTCTAATTGTAGAGATCTTTCACTCCGTTCAAGATTAAAAAAAGGAATCAATTCCCTTCCGCCTCCATTGCTTTAAGCAAGGTCGCACGATTACCCAACGCAGGTGGATACTTTGGATCAAGCGCCAAGGCCGCATCGTAATCCTTTAAAGCCAAATCAAAGCGATTAGTCGAATGATAAATTATCGCACGATTGTTTAATGACTTTTTGAAACGTCCATTCAGAGCAATAGACTTATTGTAATCAGACAAGGCGGCTTCAAAGTCTTTCTTTTTATAATTCAGGTGTCCCCTACTATTCCATAATTGATAGTCTCCTTGATAAAGACTCAAGGCTTTGTTTAGGTCAGCCTCAGCTTTATCCAACTGGTCCGCGTCCAAATAGATTTGACCACGCAAGCTGAAACCTTTATGGTAACTCGGCTTTTGTTTGATCACCTCATCAAAATCGTTTTTGGCTTTGTTCGGTTTAGCGGTTTCGTAATAATGCATGCCGCGCTGCACGTAAGCCAGCGGATTTTTCTTATCTGGTGTCACGCTTATAGCATTGCTCCAAAGCGAAGCACTATTCTTCCAAACTTTGTTTTGTTTGACCGTCTGCCCTCCCCAAATAATTACACCAATAATTGCCAAGGCCGGCATTATCGTATCAATTTGCTTTGGCGAACTTTTCAATACCGAAAACAACCAACGTAAAAAATAGGTCAGGAAAATAAAGAAGCCAATTGAAGCTATGTAAGTATATCTATCAGCAATTATAGCGTTACCAAAAGTCAGCACCTGCAAAACCAAAACAAGGTTTACCACAAACCACAGTATCCCAAAAATTAACGGCCTGTTGTTTCTAAACTTTATCGCCAGTAAGGCAATAGCCGCCAAGATCCCAACTGGAGCCACTAGAAATATAGCTGGTAGGCTCTCACTTGAGCTGTACACCGGAAATGGATAGAGCGCAGACAGGTTTATCGGTAAAATCAGTTTAGCCATATATGCAAACAAGCTGTAACTAGCGAAGCTTACTTTTTGTATCGAACTAAATTGATCAATGCCTGAGATGGCAGTCTCCGATTGGGTTTTTATGGCCAGCATTCCAATGACAAGGGATAAAACGAAAAACGGAATTTTCTCGACCACCATACCAACAGTCCACTTGCGCTCTTTTAAATAGTCTATGAGCAAAAGCACAATAGGAAAAACTACTGCTGCAGATTTAGATAAACAGGACAACAAGAATAACAGAAAAACTAGGCCTAGCCTAGCGTAGCCGCGTTGACTTGCGTTGCGTGTATAAACCAAGAGTCCAGCCAGAAAGAAAAAGGCATACAAAACATCTTTACGCTCCGAAATCCAGGCAACAGACTCAACGTGCATAGGATGTACACCAAAAAAGAGTGCTGCCCCAAAAGCCATCAACCAGTCTTTGTCAAAGAGGTAGTAAACCAAAAAGTAAACCAGTATAACGTTGAGTAAGTGAAAGAGCAGATTACTGAAGTGAAACCAAAAAGGAGCTACCGGTTCTTCACCACTCAGTTTATAATCCAGAGCCAATGACAAGAGGGTCAGTGGATGGTAGTTACTAGCCACACTTGTGCTGGTGTCAAATATTTTGCCTAGATCAACTTGACCAGGTTTAATGAGTTCGTTTTGGGTTACATAGGTGGGATCATCCCAATTGGTGAAGTTATTGCTGAAGGTGTTCGCAAATACAGCGAAGCTTATACCTACAGCAATAAGCACAGCGATATAGTTATTGAGTACCAGTCCAAAGAGACTTGGGCCTTTGTCTTCGACTATAGTGCGCGCTTCGCGGCGTTTGTTTTTAAGCTTTTTCTTGGCCATTCTTTAGGTAAAGCGAACATAAAACAAATAGCCTTAGATAAGAAGTATCCGTTCTGAAAATCGCGTGAGGGATAGAGGGGTTTGTTTGAGCTCCTGTTGTTTTGTAGCCATAACGCTTAGCTCCCTAGAGCTAGATGCGTTT
>CAZZIZ010000345.1:0-2178 GCA_964654535.1 uncultured Chitinophagales bacterium | reverse complement strand
CACCTTCACTTTGAAATTCGGGAAACAAGTAGCGAACACCCTGTCAATCCATTAAAAGCTAAATTTCCAATTAAGGACTCGCGCTCACCGCTGGTAAATGGCCCTATACTTATTTACAAAGTAGATAACCCGCATTCGTATCAAAACAAATCACAAACTCTTGCACTCAATCCAAATGGCCCCAATGCATATGGAACCACCAAGGAGGTTAATCAAGTGGACGCCGATCAGATTGGTTTAGGCATTCGCTGCTTTGATGTTCTGAACGGAGCAAAAAACTGGAACGGTATTTATCAGCTTACTGTAAAAGATGACGGCAAGGAGATATTTGGATTCACAATGGACGAGTTGAATTTTGCAGATGGAGGCTATATACATAGTTTCGTAGATTACGAATGGCAAAAGTCAAAAGGGAAGACCTACATAAAGTGTTTTAAGGAAAAGAATAACCATTGGAGTTTTTACGACCACTTAAATTCAGGCCAGGGCTTCATTGATTTGAGCGATGGCAAAGTACACGCCATTGAAATTGAGGTAAAAGATTTGGCGGGCAATAAAAGTACTGTTAAGCTAAGCATTCAAAAAGGAAAAGAGGGTTTAGCCTGGGAAGAGGAAGAGAGCTTTCAACAAATGCTATATGCGGATTTGCCCAATCATAGCAGTTGCGGAAACCTTGACTTGTCTTTTGATCACAACAATCTTTATGGAGATATTCCATTTAGTTGTAATTCAAGTGAGAGCGAGTATGTAGTTGGTAACCCGAATATTCCGATTTATAGAGCTTACGAAATTTGTGTAGATGGTCTAAGTAAAGATCCCGAGAATCAAACGAAACAGCTCTTGCTTATGAGTTCTAAGGAAGGGGATGAGGCCTATCCACTGTCAAATTCTACTTGGCGCGGGACACAACTTTGTGCCATGAGTAAGAAGTTTGGAATAGTGACACTCGGCATCGACACCATCCCTCCGTCCATTAAGCCTCGAAAAAACTATGAGCAAAAGACTTTATTGCCTACGAACAAAATGGCTTTTGAAATAAAAGATGATTTAAGCGGCCTCCAAAAGTTCGATGCCTATATCGATGATGAATGGGTAGTTCTCAACCACGACGCCAAGCGAAGTTATTTCTGGATTGATCTCAGTAAGTACAAACTTGCCAAGGGAGCGCACGAGTTACAATTGGTGGTTAAAGATGAAAGAGACAACCTTAAATACCTAAATGTTAATTTTAAGTTATGAGTGAGTTGAAATTCTTGAAGGCTGGAGATAAGGCTCCAAACTTCAAGTTACAGAACGAGAAAGAGGAGCTGGTTAAGCTTTCGGATTTCAAGGGTAAAAAGTTGGTATTGTTTTTCTACCCAAAAGACAATACACCAACTTGTACCATAGAAGCTTGTAATCTAAGAGATAACTACAAAGCACTTCAAAAGGCTGGTTATACCATTTTGGGAATCAGCCCCGATAGCGCAAAGAAGCACCAGAACTTTATTAAGAAGTTTGATCTGCCCTTTTCTCTTTTATGCGATACCGAATCAGAAATGAGCAAGGCCTATGGAGTCTGGGGCTACAAGAAGTTTATGGGAAAAGAGTATGACGGTATGCATCGTACGACCTTTTTGATTAACGCGAAAGGGAAAATTGACGAAGTAATTTATTCCGTAAAAAGCAAAGTCCACGCTGAGCAAATACTCAACGTGGACTCTCAGTAATTCTCTAAAAAGAATTTTATTACTTCGTTAGCATCACTCTTTTAGCGAAGCTATTTTCTCCGGTTGTAAAGTGTATCATATACACGCCTTCAGCCAAGTTTTCAATATCCAGCGTTGTATTGAATGAACTGTCCGCATCATATTGACGAGACAATAGTTCTTTCCCCTGAAGATCAAAAAGGCGAATGCTTAATTCTTCACTTAACTCACTGTTTAGTGAAATGTTTATCAAACCAGTTGTAGGATTTGGAGCCAGCTGCACTTCAGCAAGTATTCCAGGATCTCCAATACCGCTGACTAAATTAATCGACGTCATCGCGCTACAACCCGAATCGTCAACAACCTGAATAATCCAAGCGCCTTCACTTATTCCATCTACAAAAGCCTCTTCGGTATTGAAGGATTCACCAGTTACAGTGTTCTGCCAGAAAAACTCTATCTCACCATTAGAACCCGTTACGCTTGCTAA
>CAZZIZ010000344.1:0-2217 GCA_964654535.1 uncultured Chitinophagales bacterium | reverse complement strand
AAAATGCAGGGTTTAGACTTTAAATCCGATTTGGTTTCGTATACTATATCTGATAAGCAAGATTCGGCTCCAGTTAGAAATGAAGTCTTGAGTATTGCCGACCTTTAGGGTTAATATCTATGTTATGAAAAAATTACTTCTCTTACTTATCGTCGCGACATTATGTGCCTTCGTTCCTGCTCGTAGAGTTGCTAGTGCAGCTGCTTTGTTAATAGTTGAAAGTATCGCCTTTCATGATAGCGAGGGAAAATGGGAAACGTTTAAGTCCAAGTTAGAGTTCACAGTTGAGATTCCGGATAAGCCAAATATGAAGCGAACGGTGAGCATTGATAATGCTACGCAAACGTTTCAGTTCGTTGCTCCCTACCAGGAAGGCGTATTGAGCTACGAAGTCCAAGACAACAAAGGAGTAGCCAAGTGGAATGGGAGCACTGATATTCCAGCGGAGTTTGCAGAGAAGTACAAAATCAATAGCGATAGAGCATTGATGTATCGGAATTACTATACTTATCTGTACGGCATGCCTATGAAACTAAAAGATCCAGGAACGATCATTAATCCGAATGTAATGATTGTTGATTTTCACGGAAAGAAATATCATCAAATAAAAGTGAATTACGAACCAGAAGTAGGCACGGATACTTGGTACTTCTATTTCAATCTAGAAACTAGAGCTCTTGAAGCATATCAGTTTTTTAAGGACGACACGGAAAGTGATGGTGAGTACATTCTCTTTGAAGGCTTAGTTGAGAAAGAAGGAATAAAAATTCCGAGTATCAGAAAGTGGTATTATAACAAGGACGATAAGTACCTGGCTACAGATATTTTGTTACCCTAGCACGCGTGAGGGATAGGAATATGCGACCAAAGGGAGCAGTCTCTTTTTTTTCGGCAGCTAATACTTACCGCTTGCGGTAGAAGTATTTGCTTTGCCGTAAAAAGAAGGAGACCGAAGCGAACGCGGAGTAATGGATAGCCCGACCCCAAACGAAAAAAGCAAGACTGTTAAGTCTTGCTTTTTTTGTTTGGGGGCACGCCCAATATCTTTAAGTTAAGCAGCTAATCTAGAGTTTCAGTAAAGCGCGGGAAAAAGTGAATCAAGGGTTTCGGCTTCGATGCAGCACCAGCATCTCCAGTTCCATTAATACCTTTCTTTGATTTACCAAAGTGCCAATCGTGAAAAATATCACCTGGCTGAAGCGTGAAAACACTTGAGTTAATCAATCCACGTATTCTACAACCCCAGTTAATTATTTATGGTTAACGATAGTTTTATTTTTCATTATCTGCCCGACTCACCTAGTCTTAAACTAAATTCAACTACACTCTCTAGATGCTGCTCCATACAGGCCAAAGCTCCATCAGGATCTCTTTCGGAAATCATTTCCAAAATATTTCGATGTTCTTCAATGGTCTTATTATTGTGACGTTTATCGCAAACGTTCAGGTTATTATAACTCTTTAAAATATCAGGGGTTATAATTAGAATCAAGGATCTCAGTACCTTGTTATTGCTTGCCTCGGCTATTTTTAAGTGGAAGAGCATATCCTCTTCTATGGCAGTAGAGTCATCAGCCAATCGCTTTTCGTAAAGATCGAGTGCCTTACTCATTTGAATCAAGTTATCACTTGTCCGATGCATCGCCGCTAATCGAGCAGACTCTTTATCCAGGAGTACTCGAGTATCGACCAAAGCTTTAAAGTCCGTTTTTTCTATTTTGAGTATGTCGGTAAGCAAACCTTCAAGAGCCACGAGTCCTATTCCACTTACTACGGTTCCACTTTGTGGGCGAATTTTTACTATGCCGTATACCTCAAGCTTTCTTATTGCTTCTCTGACTTGACCGCGGCTAACGCCGAGACGCTCGGCCAACTTTCTCTCAGGGGGCAATTTTTCACCAGGTTTTATAGTACCTGAACTAATGAGTTCTCTAATCTGGGATATGATCAAATCTACAGGTCGATCAAACTCGATTTTACTTAGCTTTTCTAGCATTGAGGGTCTATTTCTCTTTATGAAAGTGGTCAATTAATTGGTACACCAATTAATTAGCCAACCAAATCTAATGAAATAGTTGAAAATTTAAAATACTATTTGGTCTTAGTTGTCGACCTATCGGTGGGCTATTTATCATCTGTTGCAGTGCGCCTAATGCGGTACGAAATCATACATCCTCTATCGCTAAGCATAAATTTTATTTCTGGGCGTGCCCCCAA
>CAZZIZ010000343.1:0-2250 GCA_964654535.1 uncultured Chitinophagales bacterium | reverse complement strand
ATGGTGCGGCCGAGAGGGCTTAGCGCTTTCCATTAAGTTAACAATTACAGTGAGTTAGAAGGCCGCGCAAGTCATTTGTGAGGCAAGGAGTCAGGTTTTTTGTGAGGCAAAATTTGATTTAACAGGAGTATTTGCCGTCAACAGAGTTCAGGAGTTCCAGTTGGTTGAGAAGCCCAATGCTTTGGTAAATCTAAATGTATGCATGGAAGTGATGCCAAGCGTAGTGCAAACGTCAGGGACTTTCTTGTTCGAGGGTGCTGTAATTGATGGTTTAGAGTTTTCAGTTGTTACCACAATTATATTTCTTAAATCAGCTAGGGCATAGGAAATCAAAAATGGGTCGCGGCCAATTTTTTCAATCTCAACATCGTTCAAGTTTTGCCCATAGCCGCCGTCCAGCACTTGCGAGACTAGCTGTGGGTCAGCATTTTCAGAATATAGCAGTGCGTCTTCCACTGCCGCTGTCTTAACCCATTCCGCTAGGTCGTCATTTCCAACTTTCAGCTCTTCATAAATTTCCAGTGGTATTTTTACCGAGCCTTGCTGACCCATATGAATCAACCATTCCCAAAATTGCGGGACGCTATCTAGCCCGTAGTAATCTCTATTAGCGTCAATCAACGTATTTGCATCCAGCAAGTAAAGCATCAGCGGGAACCTGCAGCTACGACTTTCGCCTGCGGGAATAACTGTTGAACATTTTTAGGCCGAACATCTAAAATTTTACCTGCACGCGTTGTAGACAAAACTCCAGAGGACATCATTCTATCAACAACACTTACCAGAGAGTGACCCAATTTATATCTTTTTACGACGTAATAAGACGGTCCAGTAGCATCGCGATCTCTTGCAGCTCTTCGGTTATCTCTTGCGGTAAGCCAGAACCTGCGGAAAGCGGCGCTTAAAGCGCTCCACATTCGTTCCTCAATCATTCCCATTCTATATAATTTATAAGCCAGCATAGACGCGCTTACGTTCCGTGTCTGGGCATATTGGCTTATAATATCCCTAACACCGTCTTGCTCGAGGTTTGCGAAGTCTACTTGACCGAACAATGCGTGAATATCTTCCGCAGAAAATAAGAACTCGCTAGCCACATCATTACAGAATTTTTCAATCCGTGTCTCAGATCTGGCACCGCTGACGCCAGTTTCGCCCAGCAACAAATGGACTAATTCATGAAGAAGCGTGAAAGATAAAGCCGCTTTAGAGTCTAAGTCGTTTACCACAATGAAAGGAGCAATTTCATCGGCTAATGCAAAACCTCTGAAAATTTCAGTATCTAAATTTGTATGATGAGAACCAAGATTGCCAGCCAGTAAGACAAACACATTTTTAGATTCAACTTTTTCTCTTAAATATTTGAACGCGTCTTCTGGTGTTCGCTCACGTCTAAAATCAGCTACATCAATATCAAACGTTTCGGACAATTTGTCCTTAGCGACTGCGATAGTTGTTCTAAGTGGAAGGCTTCCAATATAATCCAGCTTCTTATCTTCTTCAGCTTCAATAAGTGCGGCTTTGACCATACTCTGCCTAGCTCTGGTTTGCCTTACTAAAGCATCAACTAAAGCATTTTGAGACGGAGGTATTGCATCAGGTAAGGTTCTAAAATCCTCCCCTCGGTCACCTCTTTCAGGAACATTGCTCATATAAAAAGTTAGTAACGGTCTTCTATAGTGCTTTGCCATTTTAACCAGCAAGGCCCTAGTCGGTTCATCCTCTCCGACTTCCCATCTCTGCATACGTTGAGCTGGCGTATGGCCATAGGCAGAGTTTACGCTAAGCTTTTGGGCCGCGTCTTCTTGGGAAAGACCAGCGGTCTCTCTGGCCCAAACAAGTATATCGGGATTCACTCTTGGCATTTTGAATAATCGGTTTCCTGTCTAATGTGCATCATTGCACATCTTCAAAGTATAGAACATTAATTTTTGCGGATTTTCGATTTGCCTCTTCAAGTAGATTATCACCGCCCAATCCCCCTTGTCCGCCCTGTATCCCAATCAATACCGCCGCCGCCAAGCACGCGGCCTTTGATACGCTTGCCCCACTTCTGCGCGTGATGACTCTCCCATGGCACGAGGTAGAAAGCGCGCTGTGTCTCAATCATCGCATGGGGGCCGTGAGGGAGTTCGTATTTTTGAGCTACGGTTCCTTCAATCAACCGTCCTGCTTGCGCCGCGACATGGGCCTTACCTGTCATGCTCTCCAGCTTCTCGGTTGCGGCGTTGAACCCTTCGGTCTCCAAGG
>CAZZIZ010000342.1:0-2263 GCA_964654535.1 uncultured Chitinophagales bacterium | reverse complement strand
TTGAATTCGCCGGTAACATTAAGAAAGCCTCCTTCATTACCCAATGGGATTCCGTAGTTCGCACCTACGTTAACTACTTCGCCATCGAAGTCTTTTAGTTCTCCTTCAAATGGTCCAATAGCATCGGTGAAGTTTGCACCCGTAGTAACATTCACGTTAAGCGCATCGACATCGTCGCGGAGAATAATATTGATAACGCCGGCTATGGCATCGGAACCATATTGAGCAGCGGCACCATCACGCAGCACTTCAATCTTTTTAATTGCCGCGGCAGGAATCGCATTTAAATCGGTTCCTACATTACCACGACCAAAAGTTCCGTTTACGTTTACCAAAGAAGTGTTGTGACGTCGTTTTCCGTTTATTAAAACCAATACTTGGTCTGGACCCAATCCACGCAGAGATGCTGGATCAATATGGTCGGTTCCATCGGATATGGTTTGTGTGTTGGAAGAAAAAGATGGCGCAGTAAAATGAAGCAATTGATTCACGCTAGTCTGCGGAGCAGTAGAACTCAATTTTTTCAAATCAATAACATCAACTGGAACTGGCGAATCTAAGGTAGTACGCGAATTGGTTCGCGTTCCTAAGACAATAACCTCGTCAGTCAAAATACCAGCGGCCATATCAAAATCAACAAAAATAGTTTCCCCATTCGTGACCGTAACCGTTCGCGTTACTGGTCGAAAACCAACATAACTCGCGGTTAGTCTATAAGTTCCTGGTTCAAGGTAAATCGTGTAGTTACCATCGAAATCGGTAACGCCACCTGTTCCCGATTGCTCCACAGCAACCGAGACACCATAGAGCGGTTCGTCTCCTTCCATAACTTTACCTGAGACAATTCCTTGTCCCAGTAAAGCGGTAGAACTACAAAATGTAAAAATGATCGTGGCTGTAAAGAGCCTCTTTAGGGTAGAAAATAACATAGTCGGCGTTTCAATCAGTTAAGCTAGCTAGTCGCTAAGGCTCCTATGATTTATGTCATAAGGCAGGTCAATTAGATAGCTCTACACAAGAAACTAAAATAGAACTCAATTTGTCAGACATTTTATGTCGTAGAATGCAATTATATCAACTATGTGGGCGTATCCCATCGGCCAGAGGCCTCGGGTCGCTCAGTTCCGGGGCTCGCTAAACGCTCGGCCTTCGTAAGCGCCTTTGGCGCTTCTACTCAGTCTTCGGCTGCGCCTCACCCACTGCACAGAGCTTACGCGGCTTTAAGCTTCGTATCAGCCGTTTTACAAGTTTCGCTTCGCTCCACAATAAATTGAGTTTCTCGCAAGAGAAAATCAAAACACTCAACTATTTTCCCTCAACTCTTTCGTCGTCTTCCGCGAGCCATCGTGACTCCAACCGGGCGGCCCGAACACATAGCCTAATCGATCGCTGAAAGAAATCGGCTTCACTAAATCTTTTACAATGGCACTCCATTCATGCGTCGCAATCCTAATAGGGTTATGCGTATTCAGTTTTTCTCTTATGCCGTAAACAGGAGTGCGCTCTTCTGCCACAAAAGTCCCAAACATACGATCCCAAATAATTAAAATTCCGGCGTGGTTGCTATCCAAATATTTCAATTCGCTACTATGATGAACTCTATGATGAGAAGGGGTATTAAAAATAAACTCGAACCACTTGGGGAAGCGGTCTATTAACTCGGTATGAATCCAAAACTGATAAATTAAACTGGTAGCCATTAAGGTAAACACCATCAAAGGATGAAAACCAACCAGAGGCATCCAGAACCAAAACAACTTACTACCACTTAAGTCGCCCGTCCAAGTTTGTCGCAGCGCCGTTGCCAAAGTGTACTTCTGACTGGAGTGATGCACCACATGCGAGGCCCAGAAATAGCGACAATTGTGCGAGCTCCAATGGAAAGCGTAATACGTTAAGTCCTCAAGAAAAAAAGCCAGCACCCAAACCCAAGAAGCCCAACCCAAATCGAAAAGCCTGAACTGATATATGCCGAAAAAAATGGCGAGATAAATTCCTTTCGTAAAGAGACCAATAACTTGATTACCAACTCCCATAGCTAAACTAGAAGCGGCATCCTCGAGAACATAATTCTCACGATGCATACGCTGACTTAAGTAGATTTCAAGAAAAATTAAAATGACGAAACCGGGAATGGCGTATGCTATGAGATTGTTCATTCCTAATCCATTGTCATTCCTAGCTGATCAAAAACAAAAGACCAGATATCCGTATTTTCTTCGATGTATTGGCTAATTGATTTTCCAGAACCATGACCAGCTTT
>CAZZIZ010000341.1:0-2267 GCA_964654535.1 uncultured Chitinophagales bacterium | reverse complement strand
CCTGCAACCTAAACGCATTCGCCTGTCCCGATGACGGCGACTGCAGCAATGGTTTTGAAACTTTTGATTTGGAAAATTGCGAGTGCATAAGTGTAGGAGATTGCAGCGATGTACAAGTTGAATGCAATCCGCTAGTCGAGGTAGTAACTATGACCGACACTTCACCTCCATTTGCGCTTATTGTTGTAAGTGGCGAACCAAATACAAGCTATACGGTTTTTGTAAACGAAGATGAGTTTGTTAATACGAGTTCTGAGTTTGGAACATTCGATATCCAAGTTCCGCTGACCTGTCCAGACCCATTCCAGTACACTATACTTGTTTCTCCGACAGGCTCCTCTTGCGATCCAGCAATGGGACTCGCTATTTGTGGTGGTTTGCCAATCACACTTATCGAATTTGATGGACTAGTTTCGGATAAGAGAAACAAAATCTTTTGGTCAACTGGTTCCGAAAGTAACAGCGACTATTTTTCTGTTGAGCGCTCGGCAAATGGCGAAAATAATTGGAGACCGGTGGGAACAGTTTCCGCATTTGGAAACAGTAACTCACGCAAAGACTATACGTTCTGGGATGACAATCCACTAGACCAGACTTCATACTACAGATTGAAGGAACACGATTTGGATGGCAATATTAAAATCGTGTCACAAGTCATTGCACTAAAACGCAGCGACGCGTCGAACATACCGATTTACCCAATACCAACCAATGATTTACTTTTTATTGATTTCGATTCATTGCCTAGCGGGACCGCGGAAATAGAATTACGCACTTTGGAAGGACGATTGGTTTTAGGCAGAACTGTAAGCAATCAGGATTCCAATATTGCACTAGACTTGAGTGCTTTTCAGGCCGGTTATTATCTGTTGATTGTAAATCATACTCGCGGTGTAGAATCTCTTAAGGTGTTGAGGTACTAACGCCGCTTCGTCCATCGGGCTGGTTACCTTTCAGATAATATTACTTTTGTTTTAACAAGTCGGTGATGGTATCATGGACCCAGCCATCATTCTACTTTTGCCAAAGGCATAAAAAATCAAGGCGCTTTGCTCCTTAAGATTTTTGTTGATTTAATTTTTCTATAACCTCATAAATACGTTGGGTTGTCGTCGGCTCATTCCTGTCTTGGAAGCCTTCAATTCGATATACTAAATCACCATTGCGATCAAAAAATAAAAAAGTCGGATAACTGGAAAGCGCAAGTTTTCGAAAGATCGAATTATTAGGATCAACATAAATGTTCTCTTTCTTCTCAATTTGTGGAAACTCAAAAATCTCTTTGCCCTCCAAACTCCGATCTCCTCGCGATTGATAAAGATAAATGTGTGTGAGTTTTTCAGCCAGCACTTTGTCCTTTGATAAATTTACTATTGCTCTAATGCAAGGAGGGCAAGTTTCATTCCATGTCTCCACCATCACAATGTCCATTCCTTTGCGTGAAATGCCTGTCGTGTCATGATTCGCATCGAGCACCTTCAGTTCATTTAAATTATGGTATTCTTCAAAAGTCTGAATTCCATAGTCGGGAGTAGTCAGCCCATCTATCGAGTAGGAGTTATTAAATGGTAGTACATAAAAACAAGAGATAAATGCGATGATAATGCAAAACATCGAGGCCAAGAATCGTCTTGTAGAAAACAACACTACTACCGAAAGCACATATATCCACAATATTGGCAGCATTATTAAATTACTAGTGTCAGTTACAAGCACCGCCATAAACACATAAAATGTCGGACCCACAAGTAACATTAACTTTTCAGAGCCACGTAAACCCAATTTTGTTGGCACAAATGCGAGGACTAGTATCGTAACCAAAAAAGTTACCATTCCAATTGTTGGCGAAGCAGTTGATGCGGATAATAGCCCTAGACCCCAAATTGGGACTAGGGCTATTGACAAGCCGAAGCTTGCTAAAAATTTCAATCTCAATTTTAACTTAACAGTTATCTGGCCATAATTCATCCCTAGATTCACAACTGGACAACCACAAAAAGCCACAGCCATAAGTAGTCGGTTTACAATCATCGTGCGTGCAACTTGAAGGAAAATCTCCACAGGTCCAGTCGCAATTGCAATCTTTTATTCTAATATACATCTTTTTATAAAAATAATTTTATATCTCACTAGTTGTGGTTCAATATCACCCTCTGAAAACAATTATTGTCTGGAACGACAACTTCTTGACTCGCGCAAATACTATTGCCTTAAGGTGTTGAAGTACTAGTTTCTCACCCCAAATTCCGTTCGATTGCAATCAGATG
>CAZZIZ010000340.1:0-2270 GCA_964654535.1 uncultured Chitinophagales bacterium | reverse complement strand
TTCGAGTCTACTGGTTGTGAGGCCTTGTTCCCAGTTGGAACGACTACGGTAACGCATAGCTACACGGATTCTCAGGGTAATGTTGGCTCTTGCAGCTTCACAGTAACTGTAACTGGCGGCGCAGGTGGTGCTACACCTACTGCTGGCTTTACATCAGTTGTCACCGACATGATGGTTGCCTTTACCGATGTGTCTTCGAACGCGAGCTCTTGGGCTTGGGACTTCGGCGACGGAGTGGGTACATCTACGATGCAGAATCCGAACTATACATATACTACTGCTGGTACTTACAATGTTTGCTTGACTGTAGACAATGGATGTGGTCAGGAGAGTACGTTATGTTCAGATGTTTCACCATCAACTGGTAATCCAATTGTTGATCCGGACTTGACGCCATCAATCTCTGCGGTTCCACTTTCACTTGTTGGTATAAGCACGGTATTCTACTCAGTAGAAGTAGAAGAAATTCAAGGAGGAACAACCGATGGTTCAGACATAGTTGTTTTGATTCCAGTAGATCCTAGATTGACTTTTACCTGGGATCCGACAATGACCTCTTCTGGATTTGCTGTAGTCGATAACTCGATCTGGACCTATACTAACTTGGGTTCATTCCATAGGTTTACACTATCAAATGTGGTCTTACAGGGCGGTGAATCCAGGAATTTTGGTTTCGAAGCTACTTATGATCCTCAAGGCACTTCGGGTAATTATACAACAACGACCTTCTTACAATCTGGAAGTGGAGGTGAAACTGTGTTTACCAATAATGGTGACGCTGAAGGAGTGACCTACTTCCAATAATCTTTCACTAAATAAATTATACAGTTATGAAAACTTATTTAAATTCATTTATTCTATTATTATTGCTCCTCTGTGGGACCGAACTTAAAGCACAGTTCTTTTCTCCTGGATTGCAATCACCAGCCATTGGTCCGTGCCCCCTTACTTTTCCAGGAGGCACGGGAACAGCTTTAGTTGATTTGATTAATGCTGATTTACTGCCATTGATCAATCCACTAACTGGTGTAGCCGATCCTCTTAAAGTGACTATTTCCTTGCAGAAAATAAGTCCTCAAGGGGGAGTGGCTGCTATATCCGGGCCGGGAGCTGCGTATTTCACATGGGTATATAATGCAAGTTTAAATTCATTCCAGGGAGTTCAGAATCAGGATATACCTGAATTTATTGCTGAATCTATTTTCATATCCTTTGATGTCATCGCTCCGTCATCTGCTAGTGCTGTTCCACCCGAAGCTCCGAATGGTTTTTCTGCAAGTTTGACTATCCCAAACTATGCTACGGGAACCAACGTGACCGACGATGATGCTCAGTCTTCTTTTTGTTTTACGCAAGAAGCGGTCACTTGTTCGGCAGATAACGGAACCTTAAGTTTTGGTAACTAAACATTTATGGAACCCACCAACCATAAAAACAATTGTTATGAAGAACTTTAAGAAGATTTTACAATTTATTGCCCTCTGTTGTTTGAGTATTGCAATAAGCTCAAGTGCATTTGCGCAGTGTGATCCAACGCTAATTTGCGAAGGAGAACCTGTATCAGTAAGTGCAAGCGGATTTACGACGACAGCAGGATACAGCCAGTGGTATGGCCTACTAGATCAATCAACAGGATTGTTCGTAGCTGCAAACACTACTGGTGATTTTACGAGTGATGTGTCTACAGGAGTATTATACTCCTTACATGCATTGAACTTTAGCGCTGCAGATATTCCAAGTGCAATAGCTGGAACTTCTGCAAGTGAATTGATAGGCCTGGCACCATCAGATATTACAGATGGTTGCTTTAATGCCGATTTTGAAACAGATAATTTATGCTTTATTGTTAATCCAGCTCAGACTACGTGTTTGGGGAACAGCGCTTCTATCACGAGTTCTGGAGCTGAATCAAGCAATACCCAGTGGTATTTCCTTGTCGATGATTCGGGAGTAGTTATCGATGCAAATTCCACTGGGGTTTTTACACCCAGTGTTGCGGGCGATTTCTTTTTACACGCTCTGAACTTCGATTCAGGTGATGCGCCAACAGGAATTCCGAATACTGGAGATCCAACTTCATTAATAGGACAAGCCTTAAGTAGCATTGATGATGGCTGCTACAACGAAGATTTGGAGTACGATCGTTTGTGTTTATCGGTTACCGATCCAGGACCGCCACCACCTACTGCTTGTTATGAAACGGCGACTTTGGATGGAACAGGTTCGAATTGTACTTGGGTTGTAAGTGGCGATATGCCTGTAGAGCCAAG
>CAZZIZ010000339.1:0-2319 GCA_964654535.1 uncultured Chitinophagales bacterium | reverse complement strand
CACATAGTCCCACCAGTGAGATGGGTTTTACGGCAGTCTCCCGAGCCATTGCACTTTTCCGCCATACGGAGTATGCCTCCCGTTTCGGAAAAATCAAACACCGTATCGAATTGGTCGATCTCTTGATCTTCCTCGTAACGCAAGTCTTGGTTCATTGGCGGCGCATCGACAATTTTACCAGGATTGAAGATGTTGTTCGGGTCCCAGGTTTTTTTGATGTCGCGAAACATTTCGTAGACATCATCTCCGACCATTAGCTTTACAAACTCACCGCGCACACGACCATCGCCGTGCTCCCCGCTATTTGAACCGCCGTATTTTTTTACCAGCTCGGCGGTATCCCGACTAATGTCTCTAAACATTTGTCTGTCCTCTTTTTTCTTAAGATCGAGAATGGGTCGCAAATGCAATTCTCCCGCACCCGCGTGTGCGTAGTAGACGGATTCTTTTTTATAGGAATCTAACAGCGCTGTGAAATCTCGGATGTAGGCTGGCAAGTCTGCAACGGCTACTGCGGTATCTTCTATACAAGCAACAGCCTTGGCGTCTCCAGGAATATTAGCCAACAAACCCAATCCTGCTTTGCGCAGGGACCAAACCTTTTTAATGTCGTCTCCGTTTACAATTGGAAATGCATATCCATAACCCGCATCTTTTAAGGAATGAATAAAACGACTAGTTGCTTCCTGAACATCTTCCTCACTGTTTTCTGCAAACTCGACCGCGAGGATTGCAGCAGGATCGCCTTCTACAAAAAAGCGGTTCTTAGAATACTCTTTGTTTTCTTTGGTACAGTCCAAAACAATTTTGTCCATTAGTTCGACTGCATAGACTTCTGAACGCATGGCAATAACTGCAGATTTCAACGAAGCATCTAAGGAATTGAAATGTGCGCAAACAACAGCTTTATGTTTCGGTGCGAGTGGAATGAGTTTCAATTTAATTTCATAAGTAAAGGCCAACGTTCCTTCTGAACCGGCTAGAAGTTTGCAGAAATTGAATGTGCCGCTTCCTGCCGAAAACACTTCGTTGTTAATCAAACTGTCGAGTGCATAACCAGTATTCCTTCTTGTAACACTAGCCTTGGGAAATTCGGAAATTATTTTCTGAACCTTAGTAGCATCTTTCAGTAAGCTATTGGTCTGATTGTAAATCTGTCCCTCTCGACTTTCCGATTTACACTTTTTGGCAAATGCTTTTTCATCGAGTTCGCCAAAAACCACATCGCTACCGTCGCTTAAAATAGTGTGCAACTCTAGCGTATGATCTCGAGTAGAGCCAGCATAAATAGATGTAGTGCCACAGGAGTTGTTTCCGACCATACCACCAAGCATACATCGGTTGGAAGTAGATGTATTGGGACCGAATTGTAGGCCTAGGTCAAATAAAGCGGCATTGAGTTCGTCTCGAATTACGCCTGGTTGAACGCGCACCCATTTTTCTTCCGCGTTGATTTCTAGAATTTGGGTCATATACCTCGAAACATCCACCACGATGCCCTCGCCTACACACTGACCCGATAGAGATGTTCCTGCGGCTCGGGGAATTAAAGAGGTTTTGAATTCAGTGGCAAAATTTATCAGCTTTATTAGATCTGCTTTGTTTTTTGGATAAGCGACTGCCAAGGGCAGGGTGCGATAAACCGAGGCATCCGTCGAATAGAGAATTTTGCTAAGTCTATCTACTTGAAAATCACCCTCTAATGTTACACCAAAGGTTTCAAGGTGCTTTTGTGAAACCACACTCATTTGAATGGTAAAGCTAAGCTATGTCCGCTTATTTCTTAAATCCTGTCGGCTTTTGAATTTGCCCAATTGCGCACAATAAGTCCAATAGCCCCTTCAGAATACAAACGGGTATAGTCTTTGAATTTAGTAGGACGTCTTAATTACCCAATTATGAAAACCTATGTAACCTTTTATAAAAAGTTCTATCCCAACGGCGAGAGTCGCACATGGACAGGACCCTACATATACGCCAAAAGCAAGCAAGACCTCAATTATATGGTCAGACGCTTAAGCAAGTTTTTTCCAAAGCTGCAGGTAGCTGGCGTACTCGTAGACGCTCGTAACTCTATGGAAATGAACAAAAGTGCTTATAATTAGCACCTATTCAAGGTTCCCCCCAATCTCAACCCTTTTCTCTTTCCCCTTTCTTCAAGGGCTTTTTAATGTTATTTTTGCGGCGTAAAGTTTCGACTTTCAGGTCCTATAGCTCAGCTGGTTAGAGCACCTGACTCATAATCAGGGGGTCCTAGGTTCGAGTCCTAGTGGGACCACTCTTAAACCCTTTAAACCTTTGGTTTAGAGGGTTTTGTTT
>CAZZIZ010000338.1:0-2358 GCA_964654535.1 uncultured Chitinophagales bacterium | reverse complement strand
CCTTCTGCAGCTGCAAACTTGCAAGGTGCCATAGATCTTTCAGGAACTGTAGAGGAAGGCACCATAGTAACTGTATTCGCTGACGATGCCAGCAAGTACGGAGAATTGTATAAGGAAATTTTAAACTGAAAATAGATATTATGTCGAGCTTGAAAATATCAGAGAACGCCCTTCGTATTATGATAAAAGATGCTACGGACACATTTCCAAATGAATGCTGTGGTTTCTTCTTCGGATTAAGTGGTGAAGAGCCTCTGGTGACGGATGTTCAATTGGTGTTTAACAAACACAAGGGAGATCAGAAGCGTCGTTTTAAAATTGATCCGACCGATTACCAAGCGGCAGAACAGTATGCAACGGCTAATGGTTTGGATATATTGGGTGTGTACCACTCTCATCCTTTGCATCCTGCGGTTCCTTCGGATACCGATTTGCAATCTGCCGTTCCATTCTTGTCCTATATAATCTTGTCCGTGCACGGTACAGTCGTTGATGCAGTGACTTCGTGGCAACTGGATTTAGATACTGGTGAGTTTTACGAAGAAAGTCTACGCATATGCGAAGGCACTACTGCCGCGGCATAGTTGAAAAAGAAAATTAAATACTGAAAATAAATTTTGACCAAAAAATAATATTTACCCAATGGCAACAATTAAAATACCTTCTCCGCTAAGAAAATTAACAGACAATCAAGCGGAAGTTAGTGCGAGTGGTGCGAACATTCAGGAAGTACTGGGTGATTTGGCTAATCAATTTCCAAAACTAGCTAAGAACTTACTAGATGGCGAAGGCCGTTTGCGTTCTTTCGTTCGGTTGTACTTAGGAGATGAAGACATTGCATACTTGCAAAAAGAGGATACTGCTGTGCAAGATGATTCGGTGGTGAGCATTATTCCTGCAATTGCGGGAGGAATAAACTAAGACCCCTAAAAATTAAAAAGATGAGTTTTAATCAACAAGAAACTGCGAGATACGCGAGACATTATAGCCTTCCCAATTTTGGATTGGAGGGTCAGCGAAAATTAAAAAATGCATCGGTGCTTTGTATTGGTGCTGGAGGGCTGGGTAGCCCAGTACTATTATACCTTGCTGCGGCAGGAGTAGGGCGCATTGGAATCGTCGACTTCGACGTTGTAGACGACAGTAACCTTCAACGTCAAGTACTTTATGGCGTAGACGATGTAGGAAAGCCAAAAGCAGAAACTGCAAAAAAGCGACTGCTTAACTTGAACCCACATATAGAGGTAGAAGTGCACCCAGTGCAATTGACATCTGATAATGCAATCGAGTTGTTTAAGCAATACGATGTGGTTGCCGATGGTACGGACAACTTCCCTACGCGTTACTTGGTAAATGATGCTTGTGTATTTACAGGCAAGCCAAATGTGTATGCCTCCATCTTTCAGTTCGAGGGACAAGTTTCTGTATTCAACTATGAATTTGAAGACGGAAAGCGTGGCCCGAACTACCGCGACCTATTTCCAGATCCGCCACCGCCGGGCTTAGTCCCTAACTGTGCAGAGGGTGGTGTATTGGGTGTATTGCCAGGAATCATCGGTTCTATGCAAGCAGCTGAAGTTATTAAGGTTATTACCGGAATTGGCGAGCCTTTAGTGGGAAGATTTTTTACCTTGGATGCAGCGAGTTTTGAGACTCGTACTTTGAAAATTAGAAAAGATCCTACAAACCCGATTAGCGGTGAGAACCCAACTCAAACTGAGTTGATAGATTACCAAATGTTCTGTGGAATTGGTCAGGATGAAAACGAAGACGAAGAAGTGAAAGAAATTTCTGTAAGCGAACTAAAAGAATTGTTGGACTCAAAAGCAGATGTGCAGGTTATAGACGTGCGCGAGCCTTACGAATACGAAATCGTGAACATTGGCGCGGAGTTAATTCCACTGAACTCAATTTTGGGTGAAGTAGAAAAAATTTCTAAGGATAAACAAGTGGTAATACACTGTCGTTCTGGTAAGCGCTCTGCTGATGCGATTCAGCTCCTAGAAGTTGAGCACGGTTTTGAGAACTTATACAACCTAAAAGGTGGCGTATTGGCTTATGCCGATGAAATAGATACTAGTCTTACCAAGTACTAGGTCTTGTCCCACGAATTACATACCGATGTTTCCGCTTCTCTAGAGGAGCGCTATGCCGAATTATTACCACAAATAGAAGGACTCGTTAGGGATGAGTCGGATTTGATTGCCAACTTGGCAAACATATCTGCTGTGCTAATGGAGCAGTTCAAATGGTTGTGGGTCGGCTTTTACATAAGAAAAGATGACGAGCTGGTACTCGGCCCCTTCCAGGGGCCGGTTGCCTGCACGCGCATTGCTATTGGTAAAGGTGTTTGCGGTA
>CAZZIZ010000337.1:0-2365 GCA_964654535.1 uncultured Chitinophagales bacterium | reverse complement strand
TCAATCTTCCTTAATCTTAATAGTCATATACTCACTGTAACCCGAAATAGTAGCAATGCCATCTTTGACCTCTTTCTTTTTTAGCGCTTTTAGTTCATCGTTTAACTTGTTATAAGTTTCGGAGTATTTGTATTTCGCGCGTTTGCGGGTTTTAATGGTGTAAGCATCGGTTTTGTGTTCACCGCCCGTTTCGATGATATGAGCAAGTACATCGGCCTCCAACGTTTCCATTTCGGCTTCTAGTTTTTTAATCTCACTTTTTATGGCGGCAAAGCGTTCTATTTTCAATTCAATCGTATCTGACATACGTTTTTTCTTGCAATGTAATGTTATTTGTCTTCCCCAGAGAAGCTCGCTCGCGTTTGAGTGTTAAGAAATAGGTCTCTAGTTTGCAGAAATCCCTTATGTATACTCAGTCTAAATGTCGATCGTATGCTGGAACTATTAGCGCGCTTGCGCCTATAAAGTCGAACTTATGCTTACTTTTATTGTAGCAATCAAAGTGGTTTTTTAGATTATAAAACCCACATTTTCACAGACACAAATTCCAAAGAAACTATGCTTTCAAAAACAGTGCAAGACGTACTAAACAAACAGATTCAAATAGAAGCCGAATCATCACAAGTATATTTGGCTATGGCCTCTTGGGCAGAAATACAGCCAGGAATCGATAATGTTACCTCTTTCTTTTACCAGCATAGTGAAGAAGAAAGACAGCATATGCTTAAACTAATTCATTTTGTAAACGAGCGTGGAGGATTTGCTACGGTTCCTGCTCTAGAACAACCGCAGTTGACCTTCCCATCAATAAAGCACGCCTTCGAATCACTACTGAAACACGAAATGTTCGTTTCTAAAAGCATCAACGATTGTATCGACGTGGCCTTAGCAGAAAAAGATTATGCCACGCACAACTTCTTACAGTGGTATGTGGCGGAGCAAATAGAAGAAGAGGCATTGGCACGTACAATGAACGATAAACTAGAACTCATCGGTGATGACAAAAGTGGTATGTACATGTTCGATCGTGATATCCTTACTTTAAGTGCGAGTATTGAAAACGCTAAGGAATAATTTCGAGAGCGTAGATGGCGAAGTGCTGTAAAAAGAAGTGCTGTAAGAAGTACAAAAAGAAGAAAAAGAAATTCTGCAAGAAATGCCCCAAGACTTGTGTGTCTTGTCTGGGTGAGGTGCTCGTTGCCGCTTAAACAAATAGGAATTTGCGGACAAGGACTTAGCCGAGTAACTCCAAAAATATTTTCACGACTGCAATGGCTAGGCCGAGCGCTACTGCACTTAAGGCGAGATTTCCGACCAGTCTTTTCTTAAGGGTCTTTAAGTAAATTTTATCGTCTTGCACCGCGAAGAAATATTTGGTTAGGGTCATGCAAGCATAGATTACCCAAGCGATACATAAGGCGTAGATGACATCTTGAGAACCGAAATTGTTGAGCATGCTGAGTTGCTTAAATTAATTTGTCGGCCTAAAATAGGCTATTGTTCATAGCGCTGTTGTCTTTAGTTTTCACCGCTTTGCTCGGTATAAGTATAGCGTGGAAGCAAGATCCTACTACTGCAAAGAAATCTTACGCAGCAATCTCCCGTCGGAACTTTCAATTACAAGTATATACAAGCCACGATTTAGATGAGCTACATCTATTCTATCGACTGCGTTTTCTAGAACATACTTAGTCAAGACTAGCTTTCCTTGTAAGTCGAATAGATTAACACTTAGAGATTCGAATGCTTCTTGTCGAATGTAGAAGTAGTCGTATGCTGGCGAAGGAAAAATAAGTAAACCAGCAATTACATCTTCAATGCCCGTAATGCCATCGCAACTGAGATCAGGAAGTCCGGTCGCTAGTCCGCAGGTAATGTCCACGTCCGTTACTGCGAGTACATTGAGATTTGCTTGAACATTTAGAGGGCCGGTAACTATTGGCAAATCGTCATAGGATTCAATAGAGACCAGTTCTTGATTAATACGAACCTGAAAGGAATCGGAACTTGCGGGTAGGTTCTGGGTGTCGAAGTCTACTAAAACAAAAATGGAATCTCCTTGGCAGCTAAAAGGTTCGACGCTTAAGTTGGAGTAGAAACAATTGGTATTGTTTTCCTCGCATAGCGGAAGGTCTAGCGTTATTTCTGCACTGCAATTCGGATCGGATAATAGACTTAAACTCGCGATGTATTCTCCTGGCGGAAAAACCAGGTCGCTAATCAAAGCAAACCCATCATCAATTACCGTGTTTTCAGTGACACCATTTATTTCTACCGCTATGTCAGCATCACCTACGTCCGGCGGAAATTCAAACACCACGAATAGGACAGGGCCATCGCAATCTGGTTCGGCGGTAAAGTTGTC
>CAZZIZ010000336.1:0-2402 GCA_964654535.1 uncultured Chitinophagales bacterium | reverse complement strand
GATCAGGACGATTAAAGAGTGCTATGCAAGTCTGAAGATTTGCTCTAACGAATCAGGTCCAAGTCTGAAGACTTGAACCAGATTAAGATGGAGGGATTTGCTAGACCTCCGTAGAGATCCTCTTGGGCATTTTGAACTTGTGCTAATTAGAGTTGAAGCATTGCTTCACCACTTACGCGTGAGGGATAGAGGCCTATGTTTGAGCTCCTGTTGTTTTGTAGCCATAATGCTTAGCTCCCTAGAGCTAGAAGCGTTTTGCGCGTACAAAACAGAACAGAGCGAGGGCCGAAAGCCCGACCCGAGTTCTCGATTTGCCGCAGGCAGAAATCGAGAACGCAGGGGCACGCCCAAATAAATACTATCCCATTGAAGCCTTAACACAATATTAACTGAGTAGAAATTTCAAAGCCTCTAAATTGTTGCTATTTTCGATTCTAGGTTTATGAGAGTATATATGGTTTTCTTGCTTTTTTTGACGGCTTGGTATGGCCTGAAACCATCTAGCCCGCAGTCAACGATGGAATATATCAGCGTAGACGTTTCTATGCGGACTTTGGTAAAAGGCATCAGTACGACTTTCAATTCCGAGATTCATTATCGCGACGATGGTCGTATGGTTTCGGTATTTGAGCATCCAGAGGACATGATATTGCTGACCAATGCTGAGGGTGAGTATCAGCTTTATTATCCTGAGAAAAATGAGGTAAGCAATAAGCAGGACGAAAGCTTAAATACGCGCATAAGTTTTTTTAGTCACTTCGTAAACGGTCGTACCGATGATATGGGGCTGCGCGATTTGTTTTTCATTTTGAAGGACGCTAAAATGGAAGACGGACTTTTGGTCAACACCTTTATACCGAAAGAACCGGGGGTTGGTCCAATACAGTCTATCGAATTGGTAAGTCAAGATTTGAAACCGATTTACTTAGGATACAAGACCTATGACGGTCGTACGGTTCGTAAGGTTTACTTTTCTGACTACAAGGAGTACGGCGAATTTGAGTTGCCAATGTCGACGACCGAGATCAATTTCTTTGAGGAGAATGACTCTACACTCACTCAAACACGCTACGCCAATATTCGCTTGAACGAAAATGCAGATATGGATAAAGTGAATTTTGTTGTACCTGCAACTGCTAAAGGTTTGAAATGAGAATCTTTGCTTTCCTCATTTGCTTCTTCCCCATATTAGTTTCTGCGCAACTTACTGCTCCAGACCTTGAATTGTTGGCGGAACATAGTGAAGATGCGCATAATCATAATCATAGCGAAGACGAATTCAATGATAAGGAGGTGATGGAAACGAAGAAGCGTGGTGCCTTAGCCCGCTACAATCCAGTGACACTTTTGGCAAAGGGCGCTATGTCTGCGTATCAGCACGCTTTTTCTCCGCAACTCGGTCAACGATGCAACTATGAAATGAGCTGTAGTAATTTTAGCAAGCACGCTATTGGTGAGTTTGGCATTTTCAAGGGCGTTTATGTTTCTGCTGATCGCTTGTTGCGCTGCAATCGAATTTCCTACACCAAAATCCATCCGACCAAAATAAATTTGAAAACGCGTAAGGTGCTTGATTTCCCAAGCCACTACCGGGTAAAACCTAAATAGCTTGCGCCACTTTTTATTCGCCTTACTCTTTTGCTCGGCCTTTTTAAATGCGCAAGACTCATTGAGTATTTCGGATGAATTGGCATTTGGTGAATACCTGCTCAAAAACGATTTGCTATCTGAGGCCGAACTTCACTTTTCAAATCTGAGTGTCCTTGATTTGAAACAACCTGTCAGCGATTCAATAAACTACTTTTTGGGCTGGACTTTGTATCGTCAACAAGTCTTGGGTGTTTCGGCGGAGCGTTTGTTAAAAGTATCTCCTACCTCGAGTTTCTACGACAAGTCTCAGTTTTTTGCGGCTTTTAATTTTGCTTTTGAGCGTCGTTTTGATGATGGATTGAATGTGCTTCAAAAACCCCAGGACTCTGAGGTAAACGAAGAACTTCGGCATTTTCAACGCGCTGGTTTATACTTACTAAAGCGCGATTTAGACGGCTATGAACAGGAAGCTAAATATTTCAAAGGCGAATTTTTCGCAATGAGCGAAGAGCAAAAGAGATTTGAAACCTACGCGGAAAAGATTCGTGGCGTAAAAAAGCGTTCGCCCTTTGTAGCGGGATTATTTTCGGCTATTGTACCAGGGACGGGTAAAATATATGCAGGCAAGGGGCGACAAGGCGTTGCTGCTTTTCTTCCAATTGCGGCGCTGGGCGTACAGACTTGGGAGAACCAAAGAAAACGCGGATGGAACCATCCGTTGACGATAGTTTATGCTAGCTTGTTTTCTATTTTCTACGTAGGTAATATTTGGGGATCTGTTTTGAGTGTTAAAATTGTAAATGATGAAACCA
>CAZZIZ010000335.1:0-2451 GCA_964654535.1 uncultured Chitinophagales bacterium | reverse complement strand
GCGCTCGTCTCCAGACGAGTGCTTCATCTTCCTGCCCATTTCAAATGGGCGAATGGCTGCATAACGTCTGCCATTTGAAATGGCAAGGGAACATTAAGAGCGCGTCGGAGTCGCGCTTAAGATTCAGTTCAGTGTTTCTGCGGAAGAAGGAAAGCTACTGCTTCAGTATTTTAGAAATCTGTCCGTTGACACTCATTAGATATGTACCTGGACGAAGTGGGCTAAAGTCAACTTTAACTTTGTCGGAGAACTCTTTTCGAAGCAATACCCTACCCAGTAAATCCATTACCAGTAATTCGCTAATACCCTGAGTAACCACTTCCACAGAATCGATTACCGGATTGGGTGAGATAAACACCTCGTTTTGTAACATTGGTTTAGTACTGAGAGCCACCACTCCACAATAAGCGCGTTCGACCAATGTGGCATCTATAACAAATGGATTCGGCAAGTCGTTTTGATAACTTGCTATAATATTCGTGCGCTCTATTTCTAGCTCATCGGCAGGATCTTCTGTATGCCATTCGCACAAAGTTTCTCGCTGGGACTCGAAAAAGTTCGGATCGGCGGCCAATGCCGCTTCTTTGTACATCGTGAAAAAATAGAACACCGCGCGAGCAACATTTCCCTTGTGGTCTTCTCTTGGCTCAAAGACTCCATTGATCCTTTCACTAAACAAGTCTATTTCGACCGTAGGAATGTCGTTTTGGCTTTGATCCAAGTAATACCAAGTCTCAGTTTGAGTATCATCAATGTTACCAAATGGCAAATTACCGCGCGCAGCATTTACATTAGTCTTGGTTGGAAATAAATGGTGCATATCGGAGAATCCATTTTGCACATCACCTCCTTTAGAACTTGGATAGGTATGCTCATTGTTAATACCATCTTGAGCACCATTCATGTATAAGTGTATGGAAGGATCTACGTTTTGTGGCAAATAGAGCGTATGACCAGTGTAAACACAACTTACGCTATCATTCTGATTGTAGATTGTGCCATACATTAAGTCCCTGGCATCGCCATAGCTCAAAACATCTGTTGGCTTATAGGCATTGACGATTTCTTCCAACAGTTCGTCACTAGTTAATCCTGGAAATACCGCTTCTTGCGCTCTGGAGTTTAACTGCATTGCAAACACAATTAATAGCACGGCGATTTTCCAACCGTTTGGCATTCTTTTCAAATCTCTCTTCTTTGTAATTGGGTGGCTTAGGGCTTTGCCTTAAACCGTGAGCAAAGATATGCTATATATGAAGTGGCTGCTCAGGGGGCTTTTGGCTCTGTCTGGCACATTATGCCGATGCCGACGGCTTGTTTAGTATTGTTTGGGAAGTTTGAAAACTGTAAGAATTACGGAACGAGCCTGGAGGCTCGCACCATTTTGGGGGATCAAACAACTAGTACACTTCAAACTAGTCAGGAGCTATCGTTAGCCATTTGAAATGGCTAGGAAAATTAAGAACGCGTCCGGAGACGGGCTCAAGTGTTTACATACGCGCGCCAGATGGGGCTCAAGATTTCGCAGGAACACGCGCGCCAGATGGACCATTCCTTAACACTAGCGGAGAGTTTCCCCATTTATACTTAAAATTTTTGGAACTAAGGTCTTCTTCAGACTCTGTATTTCGGCTTCTGATAAGCTTACCACTTTTCCTCCATGAAACAAATGCTCTTCGACGCTTTCCGAATCATTCATTTCGAAGGCATCCATAAACAGTTTATCCAATTCACTCGATTCAAAGTAATCTAACAAGTCCACACTTTGCAGATCACTAGTTTGCAATTGAAATAGAAGGTGCACTCCCTTCATTCTTCCTACGTTAAAAAGGACATATTCGAACCTATCCCATCCTAAAAGCGCTCGAATTTCAATCTTTTTTTTAAGTGTTGATTCTTGTAAATCTGCACAAGTTAACTCTGGAATTTTCCAAAAAAACAAAAAATACAATTCTTGATTATGAATGCTCTGAGATAAACCTTTCAAGTCTTCTTCAGAATAGAAGTTTACCTTTTTAGGCTTATCATCTATAATACAAATGATTGAATTGGTGCTCTTACAAACAAGAATTCGTTCATTAAACTTTGAATGAGAACCGTGAAGTACACCTCCAATGTTCTTATACGATAAGTTTTTGTAATCACTTTCTAGAGTAGTAATCATCTGAGCAACTCTTAGAACCTCATCTAATTCTGTCATCTTATTCATACATGAAAAAGTAGCGAGCAAACTAAAAGCAAGTACACAGTATATTAAACTTGAATTTAAGTTATCGATTCCTTTCAAACCTTGGTGTAACTATTAATGTTCTAGTTAATAAATCGTAATTAAGTGAGGGCGCGTGTTCTCCATCAAAAGAGCATTCATCAACACAACTACCATCGAAAAAGAATCTCCCCATATGGTGCGAGCGTCCCCGCTCGTTCCGTGCCAAACCATCGCAAAACCCT
>CAZZIZ010000334.1:0-2452 GCA_964654535.1 uncultured Chitinophagales bacterium | reverse complement strand
AGATAGTTTGTACTCGTCATAATAGGGTTAGGCGAGTTTGCTTTCAGCACCACTTCATCTCCAGAAACTATTGCCAAATCGCAAGGCTCAATAGGAAAGGGCTGATCTCCTAGAACCAAGACCGACTTGGTGAATTGGTTGTTGTCTTCACAATCTTCTTCAATGCTATTGTTGGGGTCTATGAAAATGCGTATTCCATTTAGGCCGAACAAACTTGCATCGTTGGGTAAGTTGAGGCTTAAGGTATCTCGGTAAGCGACAGGTGCTACATTTCCTAGGAATAGGACTTCAGTGCTGCCATCGGGTAATAAGTGATCTACCAATACTTCTATAGAATCGTTGATCGCTTTACCTAGATTGTTTAGTACGAATTGCAATTCAATGTTTTCGGTTACCACGGTTGGTTGTGCCGGTATGACAAATACGTCGCTTGCTTCAACCAAATATTCTGGACGATCGAAGTGGTATAATGGTAATGCAGGGTCTCCCTGTAGAGAGAATTCTTGGCTGTGCAAGATGGTTCCACCAGACACGGAGCCAAACTGCTCAAGATCGTCGAAGAATGTATCGGTATGAGTTTGCACAATTATTTTCCCAAGCGGCTCGCCGTACATCTGACCAGTGGCGTTTTCAAAAAGATTCGAAGTGAAATTGTTCAAGAAACTTGGAAAGCCAAATCCAACTGTAGCTAAGAAAGCGATGAAGCCGCGCTCTTCAGGATGCACATATTCAAAGGCAAATAGGTTTTCACTGTTTTGGTGTACGTCGCCGATAAAGCAACTATTAGACATTAGGAAAGGATACTTGCCTCCATTGTTATACTCTTCGGGCGGTGCTAAACCGAAGTCGAAAATTTCAGCATTCGAGTGACCGAATAGTGTGAGAGTGTTAAGACCATTGTCTACGTGATCAATTAAGATTGGAGGTGTTTCAATAATTCCACCTACGTCTTTTACAAAAGTCGCTACTACCTCACCTCCTACGGAGGTTTGGGAAAGGATGTCTCCATATCCATCTAAGTAGCCACCAAACTGATCTGCTTCGGGCTCATTGTTGCCACCGCCTAAGTGCAAAAAGTTCTTCATCCATTGTCTCGCTTCTTTGGAGCATTCTTGTTGCTCATTTACTAGAGATTCGTAGACAATGAGTTTGTTTAGATATCCATTTATGGTTTCACCATTGGATGCGCTTAATCTACCAGTAGCTAGAAGGGGAATGTGATTTAAACTTGCCTTAGCTGAAAGTAAGTTGTCCGAACCACGGTCGCCATAGGTGGGCACGAGATTCAAACTAAAGCTCTCTGTGCTTTCATCTCTAGCATCTCGATAGTTAATTGATCGCCCGAGTAGTAGCATGAACTCTGGCTTAATGTCCCAGTCGTTATTGTTGGCTTGATCAAAAATAAAGTTGGTAAAATTTCGTATGCCCTGGCTGTGGTTTCTTATTCCGTGCGCAAATTGATCATAGAGTTCAGTAACATCAGCCATCAGTACTTGGTGGTTGCCACCTTCAATTGATGATCGGTAATTTTTATATCGCTCAACCTGATCAATACTGCCTTCTCTGAGCTGATGATGATAAACCATTACATAATCCCCGATGTTTGCGGGGTCAGAATAGTCAGTAAAAGTTTTTGCTTCAAGTGTACTTATGCTGTTCACATCCTGAGACTGCGTGCTCGCTAGAACCAGTTGACGGACTTCAGCACTTGCTTCTAAATTGAAAGGATACACACCACTCGTTTGGCTAGCGGTTTGTCTCGTGCCATTGTTGAGGTCATAAAGTACAATGCTATTGCCCCCATCGAAGTCAGCAGCTTCGAAATAAAAAGCTCCAGTATTATCGCTTTCAAATTGGAAAAACGGGTCATTGCCAAAAGTAAAGTTACGTGGGTAACTGTACTCCACATAAGCAATATGGCCCTTGTCCTGATAGTTGCCATCCGATGGGTCGATTACTAGATCGTCTATGTGCTCATAGCTAAAAGGAGTAAGAGGATCGCCTAAGGACGAAGCCGAAAATGTATTACTCACGGTTGTTACAGCAAGACCATTCTGACTGTGGTCTAAAACAACATCGCCGTTTAGTTTTACTTGAAAATGGTGATCGTCGCCAAAAGTGAAAATTGTATTGGAAGTTGGTACGTAGTTTAAACTTATAATTGCTTCAAGTCCCGAAGTGGTATTTACTCCTTCAGTTATAAGACTTGTTGAAAATGGTAGTTCTGCAATTTGAGGAGAAACAAACCCTTCCCCTGATTCGAAATCGGAGAAGCTAACACTAACTGCGGTCCAACCTTGTGATCCGGAGTCACCATTCGTAAAGACGTTGGCAAAAGATCGTCTGTTGGTATAAATAAAATAATCTTCTTCTGGAGCAGGATTGTTTAGCTCGTTTTCTAAAGTTGTGTATTGACCACCAGAAACGCTCGCATCCGAAATTAAGAAGTAAC
>CAZZIZ010000333.1:0-2466 GCA_964654535.1 uncultured Chitinophagales bacterium | reverse complement strand
TTCTTATTTCCAAACGATTTCGGCCTTAACTTAATGACATTGGGGGCACGCCCATAAAATCTAAGACATCGAACATTGTATGATGATTTAAAATTCGACCTGGTATTTCTAAAAGGTAAAAGACTTCAAGGCTTAGCTCGATAGGTAAATTTACCTTCCCGCAACACATATAAAAACAATGTTTCAATGCATGGTGTTGGGTAGATTTATACCCCAAACAGGTGAGTCGAAAATGTACAGTTTATCAGAGTTAGAGTCCTCTTCGCTCCAATGCGGACTTGTGTATTAAGATGTTCAATGACATACAAGGCTTCAAACCAATAAGTAAAACACTGACTTAAAGCTAGTTGCTCTTTGTTTAATAATACGCCCAACTTACTGTTATAGAGTGGCACGAAAATGGCTCTTCATGTCTACAGTAAAAATAGCCTGTTATTATGAAGTACCTTATTAAGCGACTAATCGCATTAGTCTGCCTATCTCTATTTGCGAACGCTTGTATCAATGCACAGACTACCGATCCAGGGGGATGCAACTACTATTACCAATCAACACAATCCATAACCACCGGAATTTCTCAAAGCAGCGATGATGCACGAGAGGATAAAAGCGATGGAAGTGTCCAAACGGCAGGTGCCTTCTTGAATTCTCAAAATGGGGCTGGAACATCAATGTATATTTGGGGCTTAAGGTTTTCTTCTGTGAACCTGCCAGCAAATGCAATTGTTCAATCGGCGAATTTAGTATTTACCACGAATGTTGTTACCGCAGGACCAGGGGCCGCTATTATTCAGGCAGAGAACAGTGCTAACCCAGCAACTTATTCTGGTACCGGATTTGAAGTAAGTAGCAGACCTACTACCGCGAGTACTGTAAGCTGGGCCATTCCAACTTGGGCGAACAATCGAGCAACTTGGGACGGAAGTACCTCCTCAGATATAACAGTATTGATTAACGAAATATTGGCGGCAGGATTTACAACTGGCAATGCTATGAATTTCATCGTCGATGCTTCATTGATTGACCGCCGAGCTATTTACAGTTTTGACTTAATAGCGCAAAACATGGATATTAGGGGCATCCCTGCAACTCTTGCTATCACCTACACATTACCCGAACCGACCTGCACAGGAGTAAGCGGACTTGTTTTCCAAGACAATGACGATAATGGCATGTTTGAAAACAACGCTACGGCCGACGATTATGGTATTCGTGATATTGTCGTAAATATTTACGATGACAATGGCTTGGTACATACCGCTGTAACCGATGGACACGGAAACTGGAACTATCCAGCAGCAGTTAATGGTGTTACTTACAGAGTCGAGCATGTTTATCCCGCGGGATATGTTCCTGCGCGCTCATCGACTTTACAGTCGAGCACAGAAACGGCATACGCCACGGCGCCAGAGTGTTGCATAGATTTTGGTTTAATGCAAAAGAATCAGTTCGGTTGTGCCGAACCGCAGGTGGTTGCAGTTTGTAATGTGAGGTGTACAAGCGATGGTACGACACCCCTTTTAATTTCTTATGCAGAGAGTGAAAAGAGTAATTCACTGACTACGCTCTCAACTTATAACGACGAGATACATCCTATTGAAATACCGGTTTCGGCCATAGGTTCTTCGTGGGGGCTGGCTTACAATAAGCAAAAAGATGTATTGTACGTAGGAGCAAAACTAATGCAGTCATCCAACGTAGGTCCTGGAGGGTTTGGAGCACTGTATTGCGTAGACAACTCAACCTTTAATCCCAACGTCGCTGGTTCAGTAAATGCAGGAAACGTTAGCGTGCTTACAACTATTGCAAACCCTGGAACTGCTTCTTCTGCACCTTGGGGAACTTGTGTAAACAATGCAACCACGCCTGCGCAGATTGCCGAAATGATGCAGAAAGCGGCAAGAGTTGGTTTAGGAGACGTCGATATAAACGACGACAACAGCGCAATCTATACTATAAACTTGAACACCAGAGAGTTGGTAGAAGTCCCAGTTAATGGATGTACCTCTCCTGGGGCAAGCAATACTTTTGCTATTCCTACTCCGACCTCAGGACACGATTGTACTGGAGATATTATCGCGCCATTTGGATTAAAATACTACGAAGGGAAAGTATATATCGGTGCAGTATGTACGGCAGAAAACACTATGTCTCAAGGTAATCTCTGGGCTTACGTATTTACGTATACACCTGGAAGTGGAGCCATTGATCCAAACCCAGTATTAGATTTCCCACTCGACTATGCTAGAGGAAACAATGGAGGCACCTTTCCGAATGGAACGCAAAAGAGTATCGAATGGCAACCTTGGAAAAATGTATGGGATGCCGCTAATCCGATTGATCAAACTTTTTACGTTTTTTCAAATCAGCAATTATCCTATCCGCAACCGATCTTGTCGGATATCGAATTCTATAATGGAAATATGATTTTAGGATTCTCCGATCGTTTTGGCGATCAAATGTCTA
>CAZZIZ010000332.1:0-2499 GCA_964654535.1 uncultured Chitinophagales bacterium | reverse complement strand
CCACCCATTACACCAAAAGCTAAAAAGGGTTCGCCGTCTTTAGTTGCAAAAGCTGGAATGATGGTATGAAATGGACGCTTATTCGGCTCATAAACATTTGGATGATTCTCGTCAAGCGAAAACAGTTCGCCACGATCTTGCAGCATAAAACCGAGTCCGGGAGGCACCATACCACTTCCCATTCCGCGGAAGTTGCTTTGAATGAAGGAAACCATATTTCCTTCACTATCTGCGGTGCAGAGGTAAATGGTATTGCTTGTTTCTAAAATGCCAGCATCGTAACTACGTGCAGCGCGCTCAGGATCAATCAACTCTCTTCGCTTTTCTCCGTAAGGTTTTGAAACCAAGTATTCATAATCGATATCATTGAAGTCTGGATCGGCGTAGTAACGCGCTCGGTCTTCGTAAGCTAGTTTCTTGGCTTCTGTCCAGAGGTGCATATATTCTTCTGAACCAAATCCCATTTCTGCGATATCGTAGCCCTCCAAAATGTTGAGCATTTGCAATGCGGCGATTCCTTGACCATTTGGTGGTAGCTCCCAAACATCAATACCGCGATAGTTTGTAGATAAAGGTTCCACCCATTCCGATTTGTGCTTCGCCATATCGGATTCGCTCAAGAAACCTCCTTGCTCTTGTATGAAAGCAGCAATGGTTTTGGCAATGTCCTCTTTATAAAATGCATCCCTACCACCTTTAGCAATTTTGCTTAGGGTGTTTGCGAGATCCGGATTGGTGAACATAGTTCCCATTTCTAAACTGCGACCATTGGGTGTATAAGTTTCACGAACGTTAGGTCTTTTGCCGTGTACGTTCATACTGCGTTGCAGATAGTAGGCGACAAGTTCCGAAAGTGGAAATCCATCATTCGCATAATCTATGGTGGGTTGAAGAATATCCTTCATCGGGAGTTTGCCGAATTTTTCGTGCAACTCAAACCATCCGTCGACACAACCAGGTACACTTACGGGTAGGGGGCCGTAGGCAGGAATTTTCTCATAGTTGTTTTCTTTAAAAAAGTTCAGAGTTAAAGACTCGGGTGAGCGTCCGCTGGCATTGATGCCATATAGTTTCTTCTTCTTAGCGTCCCAGACTATGGCGAACAAGTCGCCGCCAATGCCGGAACCAGTTGGCTCCATTAAACCTAGCGCAGCGTTCACTGCTATAGCAGCGTCGACAGCAGAGCCGCCTTGCTTGAGGATATCCAAACCGACTTGCGTCGCGAGTGGTTGACTGCTTGCTACCATTCCGTTTTGAGCAATAACGGCTGAGCGCGTGGCAAATGATTCGCCAGTTATACGGTCTTGAGCTTGAGCGGAAATTGTAATTAGAAGTGTTAGTAGAAAAAGTGCTTGTTTCATTTTTCTAATGTACTGAATAAATGATTGAGCTTATTGCTCCGATAAGCTTTCAAATTAGTACGGGTTGGAAGAAAGAAGAAATGATATTTGCTTAATTTTAACTCAATAGTATAAATTGGAAAATGGAATCCTTGTGGGAGTAGATTTTTACTCAGGGAATATTCTCGATAATCTGCCCACGTTTTTATTGTTTATCGTTGCACTATTCATTGGTAATTGGATTATCAAGAGAATAATCTCCGTCGTTAAGGATAGACTAATGGAGTCCGGAAAGAACGCAAGAAGGGCTAACTACTTGTGCTTTCTTTTAGACAGCATACTGATTTCAATGTTGATTTTTGTGCTAACGGGCGTAAATACGGGTTCATTAATAGTGATATTTTGCGCGGTGGTAGTGGGTAGAGGAAGTCACTATTATGGACGTTTAAATGCTTAATAAGCGTTAGTCCTTGTTTAAAGAAATTTGAATCGGTTTTCTGCTTTCGTGAGAAACCCTTTTTTTGTTAAATGAGTGGAGCGTGCGGATTCTAAGCTTAGCTATCTTAACCAATAACTCACCTAAAGTTTGCCTAATGAAACTCATTAACATAGCCGTCGGAATTGCCAGCATTATGTTTCTAATGATTGCTACCGATAAGTTCTTTCCGTTTATCGAGCCGCCTTGTACGCTTGAGGCTAATATCTCACCCTACATTTGGAAGTTTTTGGGTGTCTTGCAATTTTCTGGAGCAGTGCTGATTTGGTTACCGAAATTTCGAAAGGCTATAGCTGGGTTTTTCGTGCTGTTTATGTTGTTTTTCACTGGAGTTCATCTAGTGAATAGTACCTACGATATTGGTGGTGCTGTTTTTATGGCGTCATTGATGGGATTAATAATTTGGAACCCAGCATTTCTAAATCGGGGACGTCAATTGTCTAAGAACTCTTGATACTGGCTTACTTTTACTCGCGTGAGGGATAGAGGGGTTTGTTTGAGCTCCTGTTGCTGATGAACCATAAACCTTAGCTCCTTAGAGCTAGAGGGTTTATGCGTGATAGCAGCAGAACAGAGCGAGCCCCGAAAGCCCGACCCTTTGCGCAGCAAGATGGGGCACGCCCAATGTCATTAAGTTAAGGCCGAAATCGTTTGGAAATAAGA
>CAZZIZ010000331.1:0-2518 GCA_964654535.1 uncultured Chitinophagales bacterium | reverse complement strand
AATCTATCAAGCCAAACAACTCATCCAAATAATATTCCCTGGTTTCTGAGTTATAGCCAAACCTACAATCGGTCGTTCCGCTGGCCATAATGCTTAGGCAATTGCCAAATGGGCTTTCCGAGTTGTCGTGCTCTCGGAAAAGGATACAATGACCCAACTCATGGAACATTACGTATTCGCGCGCTAGGTCGCTGGCGTTTTCCCAAAACTCCATATCGATAATCACGTGTTCGGGTGCGTGACTATGCCATTCGCATTGCCCGACAACATTGCCCTCGTCTATGGGTTCCAGACTGGTTTCGAGTCGGTGTAGGTCGAGGTCAAATGTTAGGCCTCGCGCTGCAGCTTCTACTTCAAAACGTTCAAAGAATGGTCGAAAATCTGGCAAGGCATTTCCGAAACGCACCGCCTGTTCTGTTGTTTCATTTACGGCGGGCACCTCATCTTTTTCGCAAGCAACCAAACTGAACATAACGAGTATACCAAAGAGGTACGTTTGGCGTGACATTAGATTTTTCATAAAGTTGCTTTTTAGGTTAAGTAGGTAAGCGTTTTTACATTTGCAGGGCTTTATGTTTGATAACGCGCATCTAAAAAAATTTATTGCCGACCACGCCAACGCCGACGGCGCTGCCTTGGCGCTGAAATACAGCGGAAAGGTTGATTTTGACCTTAGATTCGCTATTGAGCAAATAGAAGGACGCAAGAAAGTGCGGACTAAACTGCCTTTGTTTTATTCTACGACAAATCTTTGTTTTCCGCCGAGTATATCTCTTGAGCAGTGTTCTTCCGAAGTAACTGCGCTGTACAAGCAAAGTATTTGTTCTGGTAAGCATCTCATTGACTTAAGTGGAGGTTTTGGAGTAGACAGCTTTTTTCTCTCCCAAGTTTTTAAACAAGTTGACTATTGCGAGAGCGATGAAATACTGGCAAAAATCGCCGATTACAACTTTGATTTACTGGGAGCAGAAAATATTAAAACCAAAGTCGGAGACGGAACTGAAATACTTCAAGAATCTGCGGAGCAATATGATTGGCTATACGTCGATCCCTCGCGTCGTCACGATGCCAAAGGAAAGGTCTTTTTAATTGAAGACTGCGAACCGAATGTGATTGAGCACTTATCGCTTTTCCTTGAAAAAGCAAAAAGGGTACTGATTAAGTTTTCTCCCCTACTCGACCTGAACTACATCATTGAAACACTAAGTGGCGTGAATAAAATTCACGTTGTTTCAGTTAAGAACGAATGCAAAGAGTTGTTGGTTGAACTTGGCACTGAAGCTTCGGAGGAAGTAAGGATAAAATGCGTGAATTTATTGGCCGATAATCGCACTGAACGTTTTGAGGAAAATTGGTCAGAACGTAAACAACATATAGATTCGTCGGAGCCACTTACTTATATCTACGAAGCCAATCGTTCTATTATGAAAGCGGGTTTGCAAGACAAACTCGCTCAAGGTCTGGATTTTAAAAAGCTTGCGCCGTACTCGCACTTCTTAAGTAGCGATCACCTGATGGAGTGGTTTCCAGGTCGCGTGTTTAAGTTTCTAAAACTGCTTCCAGCTAACGCCGCTGCTATTGCCGAAGCACTCGAAGGAGGCAAAGCGAATGTTATAGCACGAAATTATCCTTTGAATGCTGCGGAGATTTATAAAAAGTATAAAATAGTTTCAGGGGGCGATCGATTTATTCTGGCAAGTACTCTGGAAGATAAATCCAAGGTCTTGATGCTTTGTGAAAGGTTGAACTAGTGCATCTTGACTGACTTGCTGCGAGCATACGCGTGAGGGATAGGAAGTATGCGACCAAAGGGAGCAGTCTCCTTTGTTGAGCCAGCTAATCTTTACCGCCTTAGCGGTAGAAAGATTTGCTTTGGCGAAACAAGATGGAGACCGAAGCGAAGCGGAGTACTGGATAGCCCGACCCCATTTTGAATTTGATGCTTGGTGTCCCCACCAAGCATTAAATTCAAAATGGGGGCACGCCCAAAACATCTTTATTCTACTCTATACCAACTCTGAGTTCGAAAGAAAAACGCAACATAACCGCGCACTTTCAAAGTGCCATCGTCGCCCATCCAAATTTTGCAGGTATAAACTTTTCCGTCTTCTGGATCGGTAATGGTGCCGCTATTGTACTCGTTGCCATCGCGCTTCATGTTTTCGACGATGGACAGGCCAATAATAGGTTGGTCTTTTTTATCGTCAGCGCACTCTTTACAGAGCGGATTTTGTTCTTCGTGGGGCTCGCGAAAAAGGGAAACTATTGTGCCAGTCAGCACTCCGTTTTCTTCCTTGAACTCGACTATCGATCTTGCCTCGTTGGTCTCATCGTCGATGGTTTTCCATTTGCCTGAGACTCCTTGCGCACTTAGCGTTGCCGAAAAAAGCAACAAGGCTATTAGTGAAAATGTGTTATTCATATTATTTCGTGATTACCATAGAACGCCAGCTCGGACTGGTTTGACTATTGATGACTTTGACAAAGTAAACGCCCGCTTCTACATTTGGCATTGTAA
>CAZZIZ010000330.1:0-2519 GCA_964654535.1 uncultured Chitinophagales bacterium | reverse complement strand
GACAACAAAACCTCCTCAATTCCCTTAACTTTAAGCCAACAAACAAACTGTGAGTCAAGACTTCATAACCCTCAAACAATTACACCAATTCGACAACCTCGAACTAATGGCTCGTCAAGTGGTAGAAGGCTTCATCATTGGCTTGCACAAAAGTCCATTCCACGGATTCTCGCAAGAATTTGCGGAACACCGCCTTTACAATGTCGGCGATCCTATAAAAAACATAGACTGGAAAGTATTCGGTAGAACCGATAGACTATATATAAAACGCTACGAAGAAGAAACCAATTTGCGCTGCCAGATTATTCTGGACGTATCCTCAAGTATGTACTTCCCTTACGAAGAGCGAGAAGGCGAACGCGTAGCAGGAAACAAAATCCGTTTCTCCATTTGCGCCACGGCCGCATTAATGCATATGCTAAAGAAGCAAAGAGATGCCGTAGGAATATCCATGTTCGCCAACGAAGTGGAAGACCACACCAAAGCGCGCTCGACCACTGTCCACCACAACTTAATACTAGCGAAGCTACAAGCATTGCTTCAAAGAGATGACCTGGATAAAACAACTGCCGCCACTCAAAGTCTCCACGAAATAACCGAGAACATTCACAAAAGAAGCTTGGTCATTATTTTCAGTGATATGCTCGACAGTGGGGGAGACAATGAAGCCCTTTTCGGAGCGCTGCAACACCTGAAGCACAACAAGCACGAAGTGGTTTTGTTTCACGTAGTTGATCAAGCCAAAGAAATTGACTTTGAGTTTGAAAACCGACCTTACCTCTTCGTCGATATGGAAACAGGCGAAAAAGTAAAACTGAACTCTAACCAGGTAAAAGACTATTACCAAGAAAAGATGAAAAGCTTCAAAAGCGATATCGCCTTGAAATGCGCGCAGTATCAAATAGACTTCGTGGAGGCCGATATCAATAAAGACTTTTCACAAGTACTCATTCCTTATATGCAGAAGCGAGCGCGTATGCGCGTCTAGACCTATGATTTGTTTTCCAAATGGCAAGATCAATTTTGGTCTCAACGTCGTGCAGAAGCGCAATGACGCTTACCACGACATAGAAAGTATATTTTATCCCATAGACTGCAAGGATGCCTTAGAAATTGTCCCTGCGGAAAGAATGAAGATGCATTTCTATGGCAATGACATCCCTGGCGACAGCAGCAAAAACACCTGCTTACTAGTTTACAAGTTGATGCGTGAGCGCTATAAAATTTCACCCATCGAGATTCATCTCTATAAAAAAGTGCCGATTCAAGCTGGCTTAGGTGGAGGATCCGCCGATGCTTCTTTCTTCATCAATTTATTGGATGAGTTCTTTTCGTTGGAATTGCCACTCGAGGAAAGAGTCGCCTTGGCGTTAGAGATCGGAAGCGACTGTCCTTTTTTTATTCGCAACCAACCTGCCTTCTGCACTGGAAGAGGAGAAGAGATGGAAACCATTGATTTGAGTTTGGCTGCTTATGATCTCTACTTGGTTTCACCAGAAGTAAGTATTTCTACACCTTGGGCTTATGGCCAAATTACTCCCAAGCGACCAGAGAAAAGCGTTTTGGAAATTGCGATGGAGTCACCAGAAAATTGGAAAGCAGAATTGGTCAACGATTTTGAAGAAGTTGTCTTAAAAAAGTATCCTGAATTGGAAGAGCTAAAAACGACCTTGTACAAGCAAGGAGCAGTTTACGCTTCGATGAGTGGCAGTGGTTCAGCGTTTTATGGATTGTTCCCTAAAGGTTCGGTCAATGAAGCAGAGATGAAAAAAGCTTTTGAAAATAAAGTAAAAAGGCAATGGCTGATTCCACTGAACTAGAATTACTTCATTATAAAACCTTTGGTGTGGGGAAACCCCTTTTCATCCTGCACGGGCTTTTCGGCATGCTCGACAATTGGCTGACCATTGGTAAAAAGTTAGGGGAAAAATATCAAGTCATATTGGTAGACCTCCGTAACCACGGAAAGTCTTTTCACTCCGATGAATGCGACTACTTCCTAATGGCTGAAGACGTGGCGCGTTTGATAAGTCATTTGGGTTTTGAAAAAGCCGCGGTGCTGGGCCATTCTATGGGTGGTAAAACCGCGATGCAGTTAGCAATGAACGAACCAGAGCTTGTCTCCCAACTCATTGTAGTAGACATCGCCCCCAAAACCTACCCACCAGGACACCAAGCAATCTTCGATGCTTTCGATGCCGTGGATTTGGAAAACGTAAAGAACCGAGGCGAAGCCGAGGAGCAAATGCGGACTGTGCTAAATGAAGAAGGTGTCATTCAGTTCTTACTCAAAAACTTAAAGCGCAGAAAAGAAGGCGGCTATCGCTGGAAAGCAAACATCGATGCTATGCGCGCGAACTATGAGCTTATTATTGAGAATAGTCTATCGCCGCTGTATAGCTACGAAGAGCCAACCCTTTTTATAAAAGGTGGTCTTTCAGAGCGCTACATTGAGCTTTCCGATTGGGAAATGATACAAGAGTATTTTCCTTTTGCTAAGTTGGAGACTGTCGAGAAGG
>CAZZIZ010000329.1:0-2545 GCA_964654535.1 uncultured Chitinophagales bacterium | reverse complement strand
TGGCTTATGAGAAAATCGAAGGTAGCCCATACTTAAACGACGAGCCAGCAAAAGGAACTTTAGTACTAACGGACGGAAGTGTTCTTGAAGACGTGATGTTACAAATAGACTTGTATACTAACAAAGTTATAGCGCACGTAAACGAAGACGAGGAGATTGTATTGAACTCTCATTACTTCAGTGAAGTGATAATTTCACACGAAGGTCAAGACTTGGTATTCCAGAGAGTTAATCCTGAGGAGCCAAACAAGTTTTACGAAGTACTTTATGACGATAATGGTATGGCTTTCTATAAAGAACGCTATGCTACGAAGTCAGAGGCTTATAACGATGGAATCGCTCAGCGCGATGCTAAGTTCAATCAGAGAGCAAACTACTTTATTGCTCACGAAGAAGGCCAGATGGCAAAAGTCAACCTTAAGAAGAAGGATATGTTCTCAGGCTTCATCGATGATGAGGTGTATTCAATGATTGCTTATGCAAAAAAGAAAGGCATTAAGCTTAAAAATGAGCAAGATTACGTTCGTGTTTTTCAAGCTTTAGCAGCTAATTAAAGCGAATCTTAAACGATATTAAAAGCCCAGTAAATTTTATTTACTGGGCTTTTTTTTATGTCTAAAAGTACTTGTAGTGCTCAACCGAAGGTGGACCAGCGAAGTATTCGCCAATCAAGCCGCGCCATTCTTCGAACAAGTCCGATTCTCGGAAGCCTACATTGTGCGCTTCTATTGAGGTCCACTTGATTAACAATATGTAAACATTGGGTCGCTCCACACATTTTTGAAATTCGTGCGAGAGATATCCGGGTGATTGCGAAATGATGGCTTGGGCCTTTTTTATGTTGCGCTCAAATTCCGCAAACTTATCGGGCTTGATGTCGAGGATAGCTAATTCTAAAACCATAACTAATTTATTTTTTCTGCTAAGTTAATCTAACGCGTGAGGGATTGAAGGGTTTGTTTGAGCTCCTGTTGGCGAAGGCAAGAAATGCACTTAGCTCCCTAGAGCTAGAAGTGCATTTTGCCTGAGGCAGAACAGAGCGAGCCCTGAAAGCCCGACCCCGAGCTTACCACGTAGTGGTAGAAGGGAGCGGGGCACGCCCAAATCAATTACACCCTAGCCAAAACCATTCAAATCTCGTTAATCATCTCTTTGCGTTAAATCACCCATACGTGCGTTCGCTCAGGCAGACTGCGCATATACTCATTGCGGCTTTACTTTCAGCATAAAGGGCGTCTATATTAGCAGTACAAACCACTAAAATTTGACTTATGAAAAATTCAATGTCACAATCAGCTCTCCTCCTAGGATTAGTTTTGTTTCTAGTTGCAATGAGCTCCTGCTCTGGGTTGCGAGACACTTCCATCACCGTAATGGAACCAGCGAAAATCAATTTTCCTAAATCGATACAATCATTTGTAGTGGTGAACGGCACTAAACCGGAGCGTCCGGGTTGGAACAAAGTAGAAGCTGTTTTAACAGGAGAAAACCCGCATCAAGATCGTGAGGCAGCTCGCGTGCTGGTTGAAAATTTAGCTTATGGCATCAATGAGTCGCCGAGATTCAGCGCTCTGCCTTCGAATAAAGTGCTTATAGCTGAACCGAATCAACCTCTAAATTGGGGACTAATTGAAAAACTTTGCGCCGAATACAATGCCGATGCAGTCATAGTATTAGAAAACTTCGATTCCAATAATCGCACGTTTCTTCGTAGCAATGGTTCTCGTGAACTACGCACGGTCATAGATCTAGCCCTTCGCGTATATGATCCAATAAAAAGAAAGATTGTCGACGATTATCGCTTTACGGAGCGAGGCAGAGGCCCTCAATATGTATCTGACGTGGCTGGCTTTCCAATACCATACCGAAACGAGTTGACTAAAGAATTGGGTTACCAAGCTGGTAAAACCTACGCTCGCCAGATAGCTCCTAGTTTTGTAAATCAACCTCGTCAACTATATGCAGTGGCAAAAGGTAATAACGATATGCGCAAGGCTTACCGTTTGGCAAGAAATGGTCAATGGGCTGAAGCAGCAGAAATATGGAATGAGTTAGCGGATTCTGATAAAGAGAAAATAGCTGCCCGCGCAAGCTTCAATATGGCCTTGGCCAGCGAGCAGATAGGAGAACTTGCCAATGCTGAAGAGTGGGTCGATTATAGCGATGAACTCTTGAACAGAAAAATCAACGAGCGCTATGCCCGCATTTTAAAAGATCGTGCAGCAAAGCAAATTCGGGTCGATGAGCAATTGGCCAGAATAGAAGTAGCCGAAGAAAGCGGCGAGAACAACAATTAACCTTGCATTTTCCCATTATATATGCCTGTCAACCACTCTCGGTTGGCGGGCTTTTTTGGTATTTGGTTGGCCCAATCATGCAAATCTGCACAGCGAGAACTCTCCCCCAGCCCCTCCCATAAAAGGGAGGGGAGCAATTATTATGACAACGTTCCGGACTTTGAAATTTCTAATCGTTATTGAACAATGTCAATGGGCGTGCCCCACTCACTTCTGGGCTGCGCCCAAGTTCGGGGTCGGGCTTATCC
>CAZZIZ010000328.1:0-2546 GCA_964654535.1 uncultured Chitinophagales bacterium | reverse complement strand
ATTCAATTTAACATAACAATGATTATGCGCAATTGATAGTTGTTTTTATTTAGCCTTAATCTAAGGTCTCTCCATCGTATTCCCATGCTTTGCGCTTACAAAAGATGGCGACCCCGGTGATTGTTTGAAGTATTTTTCACAGATCCAGAGCGCTCTCAAGAGTGCGCAAATCAAGCTACTCAAATTCGCGTAGACCCTTAATTTACAATAATTACTTTAGCTGAGTATTTGAAGTAACCTTAGATACAGCCACAATATTGGACAATTCACACAGCTCAATCGAATTCACATCAACTATAAACGTGTGTGCCGACGGAAGCCAATTTGGTGGACTTTTCACAATCGAAGTTATTGATTGATGGACGTGCTTGGTAAGTTCTTCTATAGCTCGGATAATTACTAAGATCAAATCTGAATATTCCCACAGTGAACATACTAAAACAAAAGATTACCTGAAATAGAAAATGTGTGACTCTAACGATAAGGTTCACACAACAAACAGACATAGACGCGAGGACTAATTTAATTGTAGTTCGTTCAATTTTACTTCAGTGATGTTGGAGAATGGAATCATAAAATATTCATCGGATTTCGTGTTACGAATGATTAAATGGTCTGAACCGACATCCCACACTCTTACCAATATTGATATGTAATTATCGTTCTGAGGGTTAGGTTCATCGTCAAATGGGGCAATCGATATTGTTCCAGTGGAGATGTTGCGAACCATCCAAACCTTTCGATCTACCTTCTCGTCACGTCGGAATTTTTTTAAAATTTCGTGCATTGATTTCACGTCACGTTCTCACCTGGTGTACAGATTCGACATCAGAGTAATGAAATTCGACTTCGCTTTGAGCCCTTAAACCTTCATGGTCCACCAACAGGAAGTGAGTTTGGCGCGGCTCAAAGCCTCGAATGGTGCCTTTATACTGATCGTTGCCAACTACTTGATAAACATCAACTAGAACAATCACATCTTCAGCCTGTGATTGTACTGGGTGTATTAACTTGACCATATCACCGGGTTTAAGATTTCGATCAATCAAAGGGCGTTTAGATTCTGCATCTTGCGTGTTGAATATCGGTGATCTGAGTTCTGGTTTTTTCCAGTTCATTTAAATTTACAATTGAGAAACCTAACAAATACTCGCAAAGTGAATGCCATATCCTAAATAATCTCACGTTAATTTAATTTTTAGAGGATTTTAATCGCATTCTCCGATGCTATTTTAAGTATATTCTAAGGGAGACATTAAAAATTTCGGCAGTACTGATAGCCGCACGAACATTTAGCAGATAATTCAGCTTTTACTGGTGGTATTTCTACGGTTATCGGTACTTTAGTTTTTTGTTACAAGGAATCTCCAAGAATACGAAACTGCTGGGATAAACCTGATTACTTTTTTGTGAGTAACAAATACACATACAAAATCCAATTGACTAATTGGGATGCATTTCTTCAATGCGCTGTTGGTTCCAATACTTTGCTACCAATCTGGGGAATCGTCGTTCATACGCTGCTTTGCTTTCTGGCCACTCCATACTTATATCTGGATCTGGAGTGAAACTTAGCTTTTGATAGAATGCTTTTTCATCCCCGACTAACTCAGCATATATCTCATCAGCCAGATAAAGAAAATCTTCGCCATCGATTTCGTCCACTTCGTTCTTTTCGAGCCAATCGGCAATTGTTTCTGGATCATCAATAGCTTTTAGAAATTTCGATTTACCTTTCGAAATCAACCAAGCACGAAATTCCTTGAAACCGTCATCCGAGACGTAACTCGAAATAACAAAGTTAGCTGTTAACAGAGGAAACACATATGAATCTACTAACTTCTGCAAAAGAATGTTTTTAAAAGATACAATTTCTTCTGGACTCTTACCGTACAACATTTCTTTGAGAAACTCATTAGAGTTTCCACTTTCGCATGATTGATTAATATACATCCAAAACTTAGATTCATTCATAACAGGTAATTACCCACCGTCCTGTTCAAGATATTTTCTACCAGGAGAATTTATCTTATTATGGTTATTAGGATTTTCGATACCACCATCATTCTGAATTCTGCGATTCTCGTCTTTCATAGCTTCACGTCTATTCCGTGCGGAGGTCCAATCTGTTGCAACATGTGGATCGTCATTTTCCGCAGCACGTTCTCTGCCAGATGTTTGAGAGCGTTTTCTATTTCCCTGCCCATGATATAGCTTTCCACTAGCATGGGTATTTGTGTAAGATCCATACTCTTTTCCATCCTTTGGAACGTCGCAATTATGAACCCAAACAGGTGCAACATTATCAAGACTGTTCCCCTTGACAAAGTAGTTGTCTGTATTCGCGACATCAATATTATACGCAGTCAGGACCTCTGATTCTACCCGGACCAAATCAACACTGTGCCAGTGCCCGTCAGCATCCAGACCCTCGAGAGACACACTCCGATCACCATTGCTGCACCCGAACGTGCAAAGTGCCAGGAGCATTCCGATTATTTTTGGATTGAGCATGTCAAATCCGTTTTTCTCATAGTCTCGATCAT
>CAZZIZ010000327.1:0-2560 GCA_964654535.1 uncultured Chitinophagales bacterium | reverse complement strand
GACGAGTGCTTCATTTATCTGGGCATTTCAAATGCCCACACGATTTGCCATTTGAAATGGCTGGGAAATTTAAAAACACGTCAGAGATGTGCTCAAGGTTAAAGAGCTTTCCGCGTGAGGGATAGAGCCATTGTTGAAGCTCCTGTTGCTAACAAACCATAGCACTTAGCTCCTTGGAGCTAGAAGTGCTATGCGTGCAGGTAGCAGAACAGAGCGACTGGCGAAAGCCCGACCCCGAACTTACTCCGCAGGAGTAGATTGAGTGGGGCACGCCCAAATACTTTATAATTGTACTTTGGAAAATCGCTACTTCATATTGATCCTTATCTGCTTCTTAATAGCTGCTTGTAACAGCGGCAACCAACCTCTAGAAATTCCTGAAAGTATTGTTTTGAAATCTGCCGAAACTATAGAATCAAACACTGCGATAAGCTTGCCAGCGACTCCTCACAGTGCTCCCGTCGATTCTTTGAGCGAATGGGAAACAAAAATGAAGGCACTTGGCTTGGAAAAAGTTACGCTTCGGGTGGATGCGCTGGAAGAATTGCCTTACAGCACCGCAGACAACGCTTTCGAACTCGTGCTTTATGCGGATTTTGAATCTTGCTATTTGCAAAAAGAGGCGCTGGCTTTTTTGATTAAGGCGGACTCTTTGCTTCGTAAGTCAAATCCAGATTTACGTTTTAAGTTGCTAGACTGTGCTCGACCCTACTCAGTGCAGCAGGCTATGTGGAAGGCGGTGGCTGGAACACCATCGAGCAACTATGTGGCGAGTCCAAAACGCCACTCCCTGCACAATTATGGTTTAGCGGTGGACCTGACTTTGGTCGATTCGACTGGCGCCGAACTGGATATGGGCACGCCTTTCGATCACTTTGGGGTGGAAGCACAACCGCGTGAGGAAAAGCGTTTACTGGAAATGAAGGTCTTGACCAAAAGGCAAATAGCCAACCGTGAAATATTGCGCCACGCAATGTATGGAGCGGGCTTCCGCGGCATTCCCAACGAATGGTGGCATTTTAACGCCGTCTCGCGCAGCATAGCACGAGAAAAGTATCCTTTGCTTGACTTTTAAGCTATACTTTTGCAGCTTCTAAATGTCTGAGACGAATAACAAAAGCAATTTCTACCTCCCCGTGATTTTCGCGATGGTTTTAATACTGGGTATGCAACTCGGTTTTAAAATGTACGAAGGTCTAAAAGGTAATAAAAAGGGAATGCGCTCTAGCTCGAGTAAAATTGAGGAGGTGCTCAACTACGTTGACGCCAAATACGTAGAAGACCTCGACGACGAAAAATTTGCTCAAGAGGTTATTGAAACCGCACTGGACGGTCTTGATCCGCACTCGCGTTATCTCAGCGCTGAGGAACTGGTGGTAGACAACGAAAACTTGCAGGGCAATTTTGACGGCATCGGAATTGAATTCAACATTGTAAAAGATACAATTGTAGTTGTCTCTCCTATTTCTGGCGGGCCTTCTGCTTTATTGGGCATTTTATCGGGCGACAAAATTGTGAAGATTGAGGATGAAGTTGTTGCAGGTGTGGGCATAGAAACTTCGGATATAGTTGAAAAACTTCGTGGTGAGCGCGGAACGGAGGTGCAAATTAGTATCGAGCGATTGGGCGTGAAGGACTGGATTGATTACAAAATAAAACGCGACGAGATTCCACTGCATTCCTTAGACGTTTCTTATATGCTCGACGAGGAAGTGGGTTACATAAAACTCAACCGCTTTAGCGCAACGACGACTAAGGAGTTTCGCGCAGCCCTGCGTGAGCTTACCGAGGAGAAGTCAATGAGCAAGTTGATTCTGGATTTACGCCAGAACCCTGGTGGCTACTTATCTGCCGCAACCGAAGTTAGCGATGAGTTTATCGATAAGAAGCGAGTCTTGGTTTATACTGAAGGTGATCATCAGGCTAAGCGCCAGTACACCTCTAAGGTTCCTGGGCTTTTCGAGGAAGGTGAGTTGGTGATTCTAATTGACGAGGGATCTGCTTCGGCCAGTGAAATTGTTGCAGGTGCGGTGCAAGATTGGGATCGTGGACGTGTAATTGGTCGTAGATCATTTGGGAAAGGTTTGGTGCAGGAGCAATTTAAACTTAGCGATGGTTCGGCGCTGCGCTTGACCATAGCACGTTATTACACGCCTTCTGGTCGTTGTATTCAAAAACCATACGACCAAGGTGAAGATGCTTATAACAACGAGGTGAACAACCGCTTGGATTCTGGCGAACTCGTTTCTGCCGATAGTTTGATAGTCGCTGATTCTTTGAAATTTATTACCCCAGCTGGAAACGTGGTGTATGGCGGTGGCGGTATTTATCCTGATGTATTTGTGCCTATTGACACGGCAAGTATCAGCAATGACTTTTTCCGCTTACGGACTTTAATACCAAATTTCTCTTACGGTTACTTTGGGAAGCATCAACAAGAATTGCGTGCGACTTATCAATCGGTTAAGCAATTTAAAAATGCTGGCTCCTTAGATCAGACATTGCTGGATTCCTTTCGTGCATACTTGCGCAAGGAAGATTTGAAATACAATCAGCAAGT
>CAZZIZ010000326.1:0-2584 GCA_964654535.1 uncultured Chitinophagales bacterium | reverse complement strand
TTTGACACAGTATCTTGTACTTGGTCGACAAGTGGTGATGCACCAGATCCAGACGACGGCTGCGACTTAACAATAGATTCGTTTGACGCTACAACTTGCGCGATAGTGAACACTGATCCAGATCCAGATGATGGCTGTGATTTAACAACGGATTCGTTTGACGCTGCAACTTGCACAATTACAAATCTTGAACCAGATTGTGATGACAACGATTGCACGACTTTAGATTCATTCGATGCAAACGCTTGCGCTTGTAATAATGTACTTGATCCTGCAGCTCCAGTTGATATTGTCGAAAACTATAATGGCTGTTCGGGAGATGGATTCGAGTTTATTTCTCCAAGTGGTACGATTTACAATGAAGCAAATTCGAGTGGAATTGAAATCTTACAAGACGCTAATGGATGTGAGTTCATGGTCGATGTCTTCTTGGTCTTCAATGTAGCAGCGCAAGACATCGTTGAAACCTATACCGGCTGTCAAGGTGATGGATTTAGTTTCACTTCACCTAGTGGTACCATTTATAATGAGTCCAATCCATCTGGAACAGAAACGTTACAAGATGGCAATGGCTGTGACTTCACGGTCACAGTAGCATTCTTGTTCGAGAATTGCTCTCCGGCAGAAGTTAGTATAACAGATCCATGTGTCTGTTTGAATAATGCAACCAACATGTCCGATGGACAGTTTATGGAAACTATAAGAATAACGGGTGTGGCAGGGGAGACTTGGACTATTTCCTCTATCGCTGGTGGCTTTGATATAGGTAGTGCGTCTCCTCCTGCTACGCCCATTTCATTGACGGTTGGAACGCTAGTACCGGAAATTAGCCCTGGAGTTTACGAGTTGGAGTTTTTGCACATTGACAATCAAGGCTACCTATTGGAAGCCATGAGTTCGACGGAAACTGTTTCTGTTGGAAACAATTGTGCTTATCCTTCACCAGTTATTCTTAACAATGACGAGTACGAATGTCTTGCAGATAATGGTCCTATCCCTCTTTCAGGAATGGAAGCTAATGGTCTAGCTGGAAGTACAGAGTTCTTCATTGATGGAGTAATAGCTACTGAACTAGCTAGCGATCTTGCTGCAGGAGATTACAATGTTGAGTTAGTCTTTACCCAAGACGACGGCTGCGTTCAATCTGTAAGTACGGTCATATCAGTTGTTGATTGTCCGGTTGGATTGATTGAAGTCTGTGGTAACGTCTGGTTAGACGATAACGAGAACGGCATCAATGATCCAGAAGAAGATGGAATTTCAGGAGTGCCTGTTATTGTAACACTTCCTAATGGAATCAATGTTGTTATAATTACCGATATAGATGGCAATTACTGTTGGGATGCTATTATGGGAGAGAACTATTTAATAACTCTTCCGAATACTGGTCAGTTTGTATTTACTATTGGTGGACAAGGAGACAACCCTATGATGGATAGTAATGTAATGGATGGCGACGGGTTTAATTCTGGACCAATTGGAGGTCCGGGCTTTATTGGCGGTTTTGACGTTGGTCTGGTCCAACCTGAGGAATGTACATTCTTCGTGGAGGATTTGAATCCGATATGTAGCCCATCCAATGCAACCTATGCCATACCGATCAATGTTATCGGCGAAGCAAATGCCTTGTATGAAGTCGCAGTAGTCGGTTCGGGAACATCATTAATCACTGCAGATGACCAAGGGGTTGCTCAGGATGTAGTTGGACCATTTGCCAATAATACCGATTACAATTTCAGCGTTAGCTTAGTTGCCAGTGGATGTGCTCCGATAGAATTTAACAGCCCATTCAATTGTGTGCCAACGCCTATTGAACTAGTAGAGTTTGCCGGTGTAGCAGAGGAAGACTACAATGCCCTGACATGGATCAGTGCTTCTGAAGTAGACAATGCTCATTACAAACTATTGCGTTCACGAGACGGAATTAGCTTTGGTATAGTAAGCGTATTAGAAGGAGCTGGAACTAGTAATAGTTCGAGTCACTACCAGTATGATGACCATGATGTTGAAGCAGGAATCTATTATTATCAGTTGGAGTATGTTTCTTTTTCAGGAGAGTTAGCTTATAGCAACATCATCTCGCTGGAAAGAGCAGCTAATGATTTTTACATTTCGAATCTTTATCCAAACCCTGTCGTAAGTAATTTGAACATCGTTTACGTAGCGGATCAAGAAATTGATACAGAGCTCAGAGTTGTTGATAGTGCTGGTAAAACAGTGCTCACCAGAAACTTTGAAACCGCGGAGGGAGAGAATCAATATGAATTGAATGTTGAATTCTTGCCTATTGGAATGTACTACTTAACTGTTTACCACGATGAGTTCTTAGTTGTACAGAAGTTTATTAAGGAGTGAGGAGCTTCTTTTTAGTGAAAGAAGGGTGTTGCCGTAAGGTGGCACCCTTTTTTTCGTTTGTAATGATGGATTAATTATTTGTTTGGGCAGCAACAGGCTATCCACTTGTACTCGGCACTTCAAAAACCTGTTCAGCATAGTCGTGGCTAGTATTCCCTAGGCGGTCATCCTTCGCCACTCCTTGCTTCACTAGGTTTTTGAAGCACCTCATACCGCTTCTATCCTGGCT
>CAZZIZ010000325.1:0-2622 GCA_964654535.1 uncultured Chitinophagales bacterium | reverse complement strand
AATCTTAAGCCATTTGGCTAATAGCCAATTCATATAAACAAAGCAGTTTTGTCATGGGTACGATAGGGGAAATCTACACGTGCTCAAAAACGGAATTGTAATTGTTTTGTAAAACGAAAGTAGAGGGCGCGTAGATTTCTCACTGCGTTCAAAAATGACAAAAGGGAGATGGTAAAAAAGTAATCGTTCCGAATTCAGTTGGAATGCATTGATTGGCGACTTGCAGTCGTCCACGTACTCTAGCAAAGGCGTTTGTGTGGCCTTGCTTTCGTTTTGATTTTCTATTCCGTTGCATCGCTGCGCTCGCTTTGAGACCGGGAGATTCCTTGACAGGCTCGATATGACTTTGAGGTTCGAATGGACAGGATGGGGTTCGATTCCCCTACGGGCTACGTAATCAGAAAAGGAGTAAAGTTCTTGGCTGAGGGATAGGAAGGATACGACCGCAGGGTTAGTCTCTTTTGTGCTGCCCGTATATGCTTACCGCCTTAGCGGTAGAAGCAGATGCGTTGGCGGCGCAAGAAAGAGACCGGAGCGAACGCGGAGTCCTGGATAGCCCGACCTGTGCAAATGTTTCTTGCCCGCAGGGCAGAAGAAACATTTGTGCAGGGCAGCTCCCAATAATCATCAGCATATACCAAAAACGAGAAGGCGGCTCCATAATGGAAACCGCCTTCTCTGAATCACGCTACCTAAGGGTTAATCAAATATCTTTTAGAGGATCAAGTGTCTGTAATCTTGGACTGACTCTTTTATGTTTCGTTTAATCTTGTTGACATTATTTTGAACCATAGTCTGATCAGGCCAGAAAACTTTAGAATGCCCATTTAACAGTCTTCTAGTTTCCTTATTTAAAGCGTCTAGATTTCCACTGGCCACTGCAAAGCGATTGACAAACTTCGAAGAGCTATGAACAGGCTTGCTGTATATCAGATTACCGCTGTACGCATCTATAATCTCTATGCGACCTTTCATCCAAGAGTCTTTGCGCTCCTCGAACTCGGTTACATCAGCGTAGATGATTTTAGGCACCTCAATCATAATCTTCTTGCCAGTGCTGTCGCGCATTATTCTGCCAAATGGTCCTCTCTTTGGTTCTTTCACAAAAATTTCTCTCTCTTGCTGAAATTGCTTCTCTTTTATCATCTCCGGTCCTACGAATACGTCTTCCAAAATGAATTTGACTACATAATCGAACTGATCGACGGCGTGCTCATTTGTATGCAAATTGCTCCACTGTAGTTGAGGTATAGCCACACTATTTAAACTTGCGAATAATGGGTCAGGAATAAACTGCCCACTACCATTGCTTACACTTAGAAGCACATTGCTCTTTCCAGCCAATGATGCTTGTGCAATTAGGTCATCAACATCGCGAAATCCTGGGTAAAAATCTTTCAGCTGTAGTAATTGCTCGAAGGCAACTCTCGAATCGTGACGGTTTCCGGTTTCAAGCAGGCGCTGTGAAGAGACAAAGAGGTACTCGGCTGCTTTCTTTTTGACTGCAATACGCTCGCGCTTGTAATCTGTTAAGACTATATCGGCATTTCTGTACTCCTTATCTATCCATAAGGGTAGTAAATGGTCGATTTTCGATTGGCGGTAAGACAGTCTGTCATAAATGTCCACCAGATTGACATACAAAGTCGGATCTTCCTCCAACTTGATGTAGTCAATTTTAGCTAAGTCCTTTGTTTCCAGTCTGTTGTAGGCTTTTTCAAGCGCAATAATAGCTTTCTGGTTTTTAGGTCTTTTGTTGAGCTTTCTTACGGCTTTTTCAAAAGCGATTTCATCATTACCACGTTGTAACGCAGAGTCATAAACGTTACAAGAGGAAAACACAACTACTGCTAGCATAGTTAAAGCGAGCATTGGGAAAAAGTTTGTTCGAGTTTTCATAGCACGAGTTTTAAGGGTTAACAATAAATGTTAGATGTGAAAAGTGACTTGTGGGTTTAATAGCCGTGTTATCAGGGGTGCAGGGGAGATTGAGGCTCGTGACTACACTCGAAATAGAACGTTTAATGGGGCTTGTGTTTCATTTATTGGTCGGCGAAAAAATGTGCTAATACCAACTCAAAATTGGTGGTGAAAGACGGTGCTAAAAAGGGTGTTTTTCGGGGCATAAATTGTTGGAAATAAAGGCATAAAAGCCTGAGCGTGTTAAGGCTTTATTAACTATTTTTGGCGCGAATTACAGAAGAGGATCGCACATACAAAAGGACCTATGAATTGGCTTAGCCATCACCACTTAAAGACGTTTTTTTCTTGCCTGATTATTCAGTTTGTTCTGCTCTTTGCTGGGACGAACTTGACTGCTCAAGACGGAGGTCTTGCAGGTGATCCTGGTTATGAAGCTGGCCTTAAGCTTTGGGAAGCAAATTGTACTTCTTGTCACAAGGTTGACGCAAAACTAATTGGCCCTGCACTTAGAGGTGTTTCTGGAAAGTACGAAAGCGAATGGTTGTATAGCTGGATTAGGAATTCGCAAAAAATGGTTAAGAGTGGAGATCCACAAGCCGTTGCGATTTTCAATGAATACAACAAGTCTGTAATGACCGCCTTCCCGATGTTGAAGGACGAAGACATCGACAATATTCTTACTTACGTTGAGAATGCTCC
>CAZZIZ010000324.1:0-2633 GCA_964654535.1 uncultured Chitinophagales bacterium | reverse complement strand
AGTCGAAAGCTCTGGCTTCACAAAGGAAAACTTGTTTATCGAGCCGCAAGTTGGATTCAGTGTCTCAAACAATTTCACTCAACTTTCATTGACGCCCTATTTGGGTTACTCGTTTAACCAAACCATAGCAGCCGGTTTTGGTGGAGGATACAGCTTCGTAAAACAAAATGGTGTCGAAGATCGATTAAATCAGTGGCAAGCAAGTATTTTTGGTGAAGCTCAAATTATAGGCGAAGGATTACTTAGTAATGGCTCACGTATATATGTGCGCGCAGAGTTCGGCCAAGTTTGGCTTAAATTTCCAGACTTTTTGGGTACTGAAAGTGAATGGCAGACCGAAACCATTTTACCAGTTGGTGGAGGCATCAGATTGGGAGCAGGTCGAGTAACCTTAGTCAACATCAACGTGCTTTACAATATTCTTTACCGAGAGGGAGAATCAATTTTAGGTTCACCGATTATTTACCAACCAAGTATTCGATGGTACTTCGCGCAAGGCAGGTAGTACTGCTTTGTATTGTACTGTTTCTTTTTTCATGCGGAGTTAGCTCTGATGCGGGCTCGAGCATAGGTCTGCACAATGGAGTGCTAAGTGATTGTCCAGGAACTCCCAATTGTGTTTCAACCACCGCCTCCAAGCCTAAGAATCGCGCGATAGTGTGGGCCTACAAGGGAACACATCAAGAATCTATGTTGCGGGTGCAAGGCGCCTGTGCATCTTATGGCGGTGCTACTTTACAAAAATCCGAATCAGATTATCTGTACTACACTTTCAAAACAAAACGTGGCGGGTTTATCGACGACGTAGAGTTTTATTTTGACGAACAAAAAGAAGTGATTGAGTTTCGCTCCGCATCGCGAGTAGGGTATAGCGACCTGGGAGCCAACCACCGTAGAATGAAAAATCTGTTTTTATTGTATCAATAATTTGGGCGAGCCCCTTCTGCTGCAAGCAGCAAGGGTCGGGCTATCCATGACTCCGCTTCGCTTCGGTCTCCTTCTTGCGCTGCCAACGCATCTGCTTCTACCGCTAAGGCGGTAAGCATATACGGTCAGCACAAAAGAGACTGCTCCCTTTGGTCGCATCCTTACTATCCCTCTCGCGAGAAAAATTATTTCGAGCTTGAAGGGGTCAACAGTATGCGCTACGACTTTTGAGCTTCTCGCATATTCATAATGGGCTTCTCAAAAAACCTATAGAGCATTGTGGAAGCAACAACAACAACGAACCAATAAAGCCCATACTTTGACAAGCTGTCCCAACCCCCTGTAGGATCAAAGTTGTCCCGTATAACTTCAGCGACAAGCGCCAAATTAATTAAGTACATAGAGTACGATATTTTGCTAATGTGCTGAACAGCAAAAGGGAGCAGGCCACTCGCGCTCTTCCAACGCGATGCGAGCGGAATCAGGAGCACGGCACTAAAAGGTACCAACGAGAAGTAAAAAGTTTGCTTGTAGAATGTGTTGGGAGCCATTTTGAATTTGAGAATAAAAACAATGAAGGCCATGCCAATCACAAAAGTCGGTATGCTCCATTTCTTCCAGGCGCTAAAGTAATATTTGTTCACCCAAGCAAATAGTAACCCATATCCAATGCTATCTAAGCGGCATAAAACTGTTTTGCGAAAAGTAATGTCCCAAGTAAACCGATCAATATTCGGATCGTAAATACTGATGCGATACAGCAAGGGGAGAATTATCATTAAAAGTACAGTCAATAAAAATGCGTTTTTCGCAGTAGTCTTTTTTACTAGAATAAAAATGAGTATTGGGCTAAATATATAGAACCACTCTTCAATTGATAAACTCCATGATTCCCAAAAGAAGCCGTAAAATGGCCCTGCGAAATTTTGCGTAAAAGTGAAAAAGTGAAAGTTGAATTGCTCAATGTCTTCTTTAATGATGCCCTGACTAACAACGAAGTAATTACAAAGTAACACGAGGTAATAGTTTGGCAGGGTTCTTAGCCATCGGCGTTTCCAAAAAGAAACTAAGGCAACAATAGAGAATGGTGCTGGCTTGGTAATAATCTTTAAAAGAATACCACCTATAAGATACCCGCTGAGAACGAAAAACATATCTACACCATCAATGAATCTGAAGTAGGGAAAGCCCTCAAGTATCGTCCCCTCAATTATAAAGTTTCCGTGGGCCAATACCACTATGATAATAGCTACGGCTCTGTAGATATCTAGACCGAATATTCTATTCGTATCTGTAGAAAGACTCAAGTGGTTTTTTTTGCGTTTGCTGGTAAATGGAATCGAAACTACGAGTGGATTATGTAATTGTAAAATATGGGTTTAATAAACAATGAGATAAAAGTGTGTAAGTAAATCGCGTGAGGGATAGAGGCATTGTTGAAGCTCCTGTTTAAAAAAGCAAGAAAGTCCTTTAGCTCCTTGGAGCTAGATAGGACTTTTGATTTTTTAAGAATAGAGCGACTGCCGACAGCCCGACCCCAAACCTTGCGACGAGACCACAAATTCACTTTCCGCGCAGCGGAAGAGGTGATTTGGGGGCTTGACGCAGACGGTTTTGGGGCACGCCCAAAATCAAAATATCTCTTAGCCTTAAATTGAACAATACTTCAAAATATAGGATATGGCATCAAACGCCAGCGTCTTAAA
>CAZZIZ010000323.1:0-2644 GCA_964654535.1 uncultured Chitinophagales bacterium | reverse complement strand
GTCATCATTAATCTAGATCGTCAAAGATGGTTGCCGCAAGAAATGGGCGATGAGTTTGTTTGGGTAAATATTCCCGATTGCACGATGGACTATTACCGAGATGGAGAATCAGTTTTAGATATGATTGTCGTGGTTGGAGATCCTAAGAGTCCTACGCCAGTCTTTACTGAAGAAATGTCTCACTTGATATTCAGTCCTGCTTGGAATGTGCCTATGAGTATTGCTAAGGAAGAAATCCTTAACTATATACATATCAATCCGAACTTGCTAATAGTTGCTGAAGTGGATGTATTTTATAAAGGCAAGAAGTTAAAAAACCCGCTTTCTGTAGATTGGACACCTGAGTTAGTTAATAGTAGGGACTACACTTTCCGCGTGAGACCAGGTGGTGGCAACAGTTTAGGAGATGTGAAGTTTATGTTTCCCAATCATCATAGTGTGTACATGCACGATACCAATTCAAAAGAGTGCTTTACCGAAAGTGATAGGGCAGTTAGCGCAGGCTGTATTCGTGTACACAAACCTGTAGACTTAGCTCGGGTTATCTTAGAAGAAAAAGGCGGCTGGGACAATGCTAGAATAAAAAGAAACATGGGTTTGAAACGTGAGCAAGTGGTGCACTTGCCAACTAAGATTCCAGTTTACTTATACTACTTAACTGCTTGGGTCGATGACGATGGTCAACTGCAATTGCGTAAAGACATTTACCGTCACGATAAAAAACAAGTGAAGAAGTGGAACTCAATGAACAAACGCGCGTGAAAGATATCGCAATAGTTGGCGGCGGATTGGTTGGCTCTTTGCTTTCCATTTTTATGGCCAAGCAGGGACATAAAGTTTCGGTTTATGAGAAGCGCCATGACATACGCGGAGGCGAGTTGGGCGCAGGACGAAGTATAAACCTCGCCTTAAGTCATCGCGGCTGGCGCGCGTTAGAGGAAGTCGGCTTAGCTGAGCAAATACGCGAAAAGTCGATTGCGATGAAGGGTCGATTCATCCATAAAGACGACGGCAGCACTGCCTTTCAGGCCTATGGTCAAGACGGCCAAGCCATTTACTCTGTATCTCGTGGCGAACTCAACGCGGAGCTAGATCGCAAATCGAGCTCTTATGACAACGTCGATTATCATTATGAAACCCCTTGCACAAATGTTGACTTACAAAAGGGGACTCTAAGTTTCGAACGAAAGAACGAAAGCTTTGAGGTTAAGCCCGATATCATACTAGGAACAGATGGCGCTTTTTCGCGCGTACGTGGAGCGATGCAAAAAACGCAACGCTTTAATTATAGTCAGACCTTCTTAAAGCATGGCTATAAAGAGTTGAGCATTCCCGCAGGCTCAAACGGAACTTGGCAGATTGACAAAAACGCATTGCACATCTGGCCTAGGGAAGCCTTTATGCTTATCGCGCTACCAAACTTAGATGGCAGTTTCACCTGCACCCTATTTCTCAACTACGAAGGAGAAGTTTCTTTTGATGCTCTGCAAACCGAGGAAGCGGTAGAGGCTTTTTTCAAAAAGTACTTTCCAGATGTTATACCGGTAATGCCGAACTATGTATCTGAGTTTTTCGAAAACCCAACTTCTAGTTTAGTAACTATAAAATGTGACCCTTGGCATTATGGAGAAAACGTACTATTACTGGGTGATGCTTCTCACGCCATTGTTCCATTCTACGGACAAGGAATGAATTCTGGTTTTGAAGACTGCTACCTTTTTAATGAGGCGCTTGCTAAAGCAGGGACCGCAGATTCAGTTGATTGGGCGGTACTACTAAAGTTCTTTTCTCAAAAGCGTATTCCAGATGCCAATGCAATATCCGACCTCGCACTGCATAATTTCATTGAGATGAGGGACCTGGTTGGTGATCCAAAGTTTTTACTGCGGAAGAAAATCGAAAAGAGATTACAGAAGCAATACCCAGACCAGTTCCAATCTGCCTATGAAATGGTCACATTTTCGCACGAACCTTATAGTAAGGCGCTTGAAACGCTTAAGCGGCAAAATGTTCTTTTTAAGGAAATCCTGGCAATTCCCAATATTAGTTCAGAATGGGATTCTGGCAGCTTAGATAGCGAAATGAACAGGCTAATTACTCGTAATCAGCTAACCTAAACAACCATTTCCCGAAAATTTTCGTTTTGTGCTTTAAACCATTGAAAACCTTAGTGGTCATGCGTTTTGTTTTTATATACATTTGCAGCAAGGTTAAATACAATTTAAATATAAATAGATATGAATAACTCTAAATTTCCCCTGCTCATTACGCTTTTTACTGTAATGATTTTTGTTCTCGGGTCGTGTACGGACGATCCATGTGATGGCACCGATTGCGGCGCTAATGGTGTTCCAATAGAAGATGTAGTCTTCGGAACCTGTGAATGTCAGTGTGATACTGGTTTCACAAATGGACCAAATGGTAACTGTATTGAAAACGTTTGTTTGGGCGTAGAATGTGGTCTTGGAACTCCAACAATAGCTGCCGACAATACTTGTTTCTGCATGTGCGATGAAGGAACCATAAATAACAATGATGGATTAGGTTGTGTAACACCTCCACCTCCTTGTGACGACACAAACTGTGTTAACGGAGATTGTAACGAAGATGGCACTTGCGATTGTAATGACAATTTTGAAGGTGA
>CAZZIZ010000322.1:0-2659 GCA_964654535.1 uncultured Chitinophagales bacterium | reverse complement strand
AAGTTGAGAAATACGTGGAGTCAAAGGCTTGGGCCGATCAAGTAAAGTGGGAAGACAACTTCGTGCCGACTCAAGATTTGCGCATTATTTATCAATTGGCCAGCGTTTTTGTTTACCCCAGTTTGGGAGAAGGCTTTGGTATTCCGGTTGCTGAAGCGTTGCTTAGTAAAACGGCGGTCATAACTTCCAATACCACATCGCTGCCCGAAGCAGCTGGACCAGACTCATTGTGTATCCAACCCACGAGCGCTCCAAAACTAAAAGAAGCACTGCAGCTAGTTCTCGGCAACGAAAACAAAAGACGAGAAATGGAAGAAAAGGGATTCGCTTATGCACAGCGTTTCATCGATGGCAGCGCGACGCAAAAACTGATGGCCTTATATGAAAGGCTGGTCGTTGGCACCCATTGAGATATCTCTGGTGTCCTGTTCCAAAATAGTGCCTTCATAAGTTTTAATAATTCGCCCCGGATATTTTTCGATGGTATAAAAATCGTGCGTGCCTATTAAAAAAGTCGTTTGGGTTTCTTGATTAATATTCCATAGCAAATTAAAAATCTCCTCAGAAGTAACCGGATCTAAGTTGCCCGTAGGCTCATCAGCAATAACTATTTCGGGTTCGTTCAGCAAAGCCCGTGCAATGGCGACACGTTGTTGCTCGCCACCGGAGAGGCGGTAGGGCATTGCATCCTTTTTGTGCAGCATACCCACGTTGGCCAAGACCTCTTCTACTTTTATGGCAATTGCCGCTTTGTCTTCCCAGCCTGTTACTTCCAGCGCGAATTTTAAATTTTCGCCAACCGAGCGATCCATCAACAAATGAAAGTCCTGAAAAATGATTCCCAGTTTACGGCGTAAGAAAGGAATCGACTTCCAGTCCAGCGTACGTAAATCAAAGTTGGCCACTTTGCCCGTACCCTTAGAGAGTTCCAAGTCGCCGTACATACAGCGCAGTAAACTAGATTTACCGCTACCCGTTCGACCGATGAGGTAAACAAATTCACCCTTGAAAATTTCAAGGTTCACTTCCTTCAAAATTATGGTGTCTTGTTGCGCAATCGCAGCGTCAACCAACTCTATAACCGGAGCCTGATACATCAGCGGCAAGTTAAAACAAAAGGCAAAGAAATGCGGGCTTAGATGTCTACGTTATGATGGAATGTTCTGTCGATTTTTTGGGCGTGCCCCCAATTCCCCTTGCCATTTGTTGGTCAAAGACCAACAAGCCAGCGCTGCAATTGGGGTCGGGCTTTCGGGGCTCGCTCTGTTCTGCTGTCTGCACGCATCGCACTTCCAGCACTTAGGTGCTGAGGGCTCGGCGTTTGTCAGCAACAGGAGCTCAGACAAACCCCTCTATCCCTCACGCGGATTAACCCAAGAAATATCCAACCACTATTCCCAGGCCAATTGTTACTACAAACAATAGTACTATAGACAGCAGCATTACCAAGAGGAATTTAAAGAACTTTATAATGGTTTTGGACCAGTTGTATTCATTCAGCCTTTTGAAAGCATAGATGTAATACAAGACGAGAACCAAAATTGATGAGGTATAAACAACTGGAGTACTAACTAAACTAATGAGAAAGAAAACGCTTGTCATTAAAAGACCCAATCCTTGGAGATAAAAATTTATGACAAGGTGTTCGGAATAGTTGTGAGGCTTGCCGTATACTATGAAAGTTATAAATGCGTAAAAAGGTAAATTGATTAATACGACAAAATTCAAGTACCTAAGTCCCATTACTTGCAATTCATACATCTCAGCATTTCTTTCTTCAGTTGTCCCCAGCTGATTAGAATCGGAGTCACCTAGAATGCTGGATAGTGCATCTATTGAAGCACCACTCATGGTATTGCTCGCACTAATATATTCATCGGCAAAAAAGTTGAAGATTAACATAGCTACGGCCAATGCAATAGCCAAATAGGCAATAGGGGCTATGTATTTCTTACGGGTACCACCAATAAAATTTGATAATACTTCTTCCGGCTTCGCAATTAGATTCCAGGTTGTACGTAAGTACTTATTGTCCCAACCAAAGAACTGCTCTGCGAAATTGCTCCAGATATATTTTAGCGTAAGTCTTTCTCGTACAACTTTCGCACCACACTGAGAGCAGTGGGCGTCACTTTCATTAAGGAGAGTATGGCAGTTCTTACATTCCATTAAGAAGAATTTCGAGAATTGTTTGACTTCATTAAACGCGCTTACCTAAGTTAAACAAATGTATTTGCTCCTCTAAAGTTTCCCAGACTCAATACGCCCCTAAAAATGGTCTGGAAATGGTCCGAAAAATGAAAACGAGAACATGTTTCAATGGTTACATCAGAACTGGAAAAAGTAACCTAGAAACATCGTATAGGCTGTAATTACTTTTTGTTGCGTCAGGTACTGACAATTACATTCCTAACTATATTCGAATTAACAACTAAGCATAACCCACGGTAGGCTGTCATTGCTTCTTGCTTCGCAAGGGTACGCCTCCTACACGAGGCACGTTGTTTACAATCCGACTAAAAGGTAGACAGACTTGTCTAGTAAAGAAATATTTCTATATCTTTGACATGTGAAAAGATCAGAATTGAGAAGTCATATAATTAAAACAGCTTCTGAATTATTCTATCGAAATGGATATAATTCAACTGGAATCAATGAA
>CAZZIZ010000321.1:0-2674 GCA_964654535.1 uncultured Chitinophagales bacterium | reverse complement strand
AACTTCGCTTCACTGATGGATGAGGCTTGTGAGGCAGTTTCTTCAAACTTTATTACAGTTATAAGAGAAGCATCTGTTGGCTCAATTTCCTTTGGCGGTGGCGCGACAGCTACGACTACTTGCGTAGACGGTGTTGCAGATGGCCTTATGGTGAACGCACCAATGACCAATTCGTCAATGACGGGCTGGATTATTACTGATGCTGCTACGGGTGAAATACTAGGATTGCCAGCGGCTCCGCCATTCAATTTAGATGGAGCTGGCCCAGGCACTTGCTTAATCTACTTTGTAGGACACGAGGCTGATTTTATGGGAGCGGCACTTGGTAACAACATTTCTGGCTTAACTGGAACATTCGAACTTTCTAATCCACTGACAGTTTATCGAGAAGAGGCCGACGGAGGTATTGTTTCTTTACTTGATGGCAGTACGTCTTATACTGGTACAGCCGGAGACATCGTCTTTCAAGTTCAGCACACGAATTCAGCACCGAACCTACCATATTACTACATCATAACCGATGAGTTCGATAATATTTTGGAAGTGCATCCTACATCAGCGGGTAATATACTCGACTTGAGTGTTGCGCCTCCGGGAATATGTCACATCTGGGGTTATAGTTTCAGCAATGCAACAATGCCAGTAATGGGTCAAAATGTTAATACGCTAACTGACGAAGCTTGTGAATCCATTTCGGACAACTTTATTACTGTTAACAGACTTGCAGGTGGCGGAGCTACTTGTTTGATAACGGAAACACCGCAAGTTATCTGCGGACCAAATGGCTTTTTTACCTTGTGGATTGATTGGAATAGCGCGAATCCTAATCCGGATTTACTTATTGTCGACAACATTACGAATACAGTTGTTACACAAACAAGTCAGTCATCTGGAACAATTTCGCTCGGCACATTTGCCGAAACCACAGGCTACTCCTATACCATTACCGATTTATCACTTAACAATTGTTCAGTGACTAGAACTGTGAATGTGGTGAGTTGTACCACTACGCCAATTGAACTAGTATCCTTTACAGGTGAAGTGTTGGACAATGTGAATGAGATTAGCTGGATAACTGGAAGCGAGAGAGACAACGATTACTTCACAATTGAAAGATCATCGAACGGTGTGGATTTCGAGGACATTGCAGATGTAGCGTCTCGTGGAGATGCTAATCATATACAGGCTTATTCTTTTGAAGATGAAGAGCCGATTAATGAAGCTTTTTATAGACTGTCAGAAACTGATGTCGATGGCAAACGTAAAGTTGCTTCGACAGTCATTTATTTGAAGCGAAACGAAATCAACTTCAGTGTGGTTTCGGTAGCTCCAAACCCAGTGGCCAACACGCTTCAGTTAAGACTAGAGTCTTCTGTTGACGATGACTTGGAAGTGCAAATATTTAATGTAGTAGGACAACTCGTTTATCAAGAAAGCAGTTTTGTTCCATTAGGTATAAAGACGTTCAGTATAGACATGTCGAATTTCAGTGCGGGCAGCTACTTTTTGAACCTGGTAACTACTCAACAAGGTGCCCAGCGAATTGTAGTCCAAAAACAGAACTAGCGATAGACTGGTTTGTTTAGGGCGATAAAAATTCGACTCTGAAATTTGATGCCGCAAGACTTTATAAGTCTTGCGGCTTTTTTTTGCCGTTCTCGTAGCTCGAAGAGAGAGGATTTTAATATAAACGCTTACATTCGTCTATGCGCTTACTCAAAGTGTTTTTAATTATTGTCGCTTTACTCTGCCTTGCAGTTGTTCTGGTGGGCACACTTAAACCGTCTGTGTCCTATGGACACGAGATAAAAGTCAACAAGCCCATTGAATATGTTTGGAAGGTTTTGCAAGACGATAGTCAGTACGATCAGTGGTTGAATGGCTTTAAAAGCATAGAACATCTTACTGGTGAATACAATAAAGTCGGGAGTACTTACAAGGTCATCGTCAATCCTGGTGAAGGTCAAGAAGATTTCGAAATGATTGAAACCTTGATGTCCATAAAAGAAAACGACCATATAACCCTCCACTTCGACAGCGATATGATGGTCTTTGAACAGACCACTTATTTAAAAGAAGTTGATGGTTTGACTTCGGTTAGAACTGACTCAAAAGTTAAGGGCAAAGGCGTAATCATGCGTGCTATGTTCGCTGCTATGGAAACATTTACCGGCTCATTTACAGCGGGAGAGACAAAAAATATAGAAGCCTTGAAAGTACTTCTTGAAAAGTAAATTCGAATTGGGCGTGCCCCCAAAACTACCTGTCCCTTGTTGGTCAGGGGACCAACAAGGGACAGGTAGTTTTGGGGTCGGGCTTTCGGGGCTCGCTCTGTTCTTCTGAGTACGAAGCTCGTTTCTACCGCAAGCGGTAAACTCACTTCTCGTACTCAGAAACAGGAGCTCAAACAAACCCCTCTATCCCTCACGCGTATATTCTAGCAAGTCATTTAGTTAAACGCTTGTTTCATTTTGCGTGAAGGATAGTAAGGATGGGAGGTACGACCAGTACTTTTTGTTGTGACGCCTAGTGCTGCTTAGCGCCCCAGCGCTAGAAGCAGTACTAAAGGCGACACCAAAAAGTACCGGAGCGAACGCGGAGTCCTGTATAGCCTGACCCTGGACTTTGCTGCTTGCAGCAGATAGAACAGGGGCACGCCCAATGTCATTATACT
>CAZZIZ010000320.1:0-2685 GCA_964654535.1 uncultured Chitinophagales bacterium | reverse complement strand
CAATAATCCCGAAGAAAAAAGGCAAGTCATATCACTGGGCTTGGTAGATGTTGAATGTTATTTAGTGTTTTTTCAAAAACTAAAGTCTCCTAAAGCAAATTCACGCTTTCATTGTTGATTATATAGCATTCAGTTCTTAGCAGAGGGCTTGCGAACTTTTATTCCATCGATGTAATAATCCGTGTTTCTCCTTCCGCGTATAAAGCTTCCGGTCGAAGCGTTTACTTCTAACTCCACGCGCTTATCCTTGACGCTCAGCAATTCATCTAATTCATAGATGTTGTTGTAACCATAGCCATGCAAGGTTATGTAAGTTGGAATGTTCAGCGCAAGCATTCTGGGTTTTTGATTTGTAGAAAAGGAAAAATTGGGATTGGCGACCATAGGAGCGGACGATTTAAGCGGGAAGTAGGACGGGTCACCATAAAAGTTGTTATTACAGTAAATCAAAATGCGAGTATTTAGATTTGGTATCACTTTTTTCAATGATGCTTGGGTGAATTCGGTATAAGGCAGATTCACGGCGCCCTTTATATGCTTCCCTTGAAACAATTCCGCAGACCGAGTATCTAAAATTATAGTATTTGTTTCTGTGCTCATTGCCAACCATTTTTCATAACTGAGTAAATAATTTTCTCTTTTAGATTCTACTTCAAGCAATATCTCTTTAAAATCGCTAAAACTAACTTCTGCTTGGGGGTAGTCCGGCTTTTCATCTGTGATTTGTTTTTTAGTCGCGATTTCAGGTGTGTGGGTAAATAACAGCATTGCGAACATTGGGATAACTAAGAGCGTGTACTTCATTTGATTGATTTTTGATTTATCTGTTTGTTATTTGTCTATACGATGTGCGAAAAGCTGGATCGGGTGCCTGTCTAAGTGTAGAAATTGTAATAGACCTTTTCTCAATGATTGTCGATGAAGGTAATCCGCTAGTTTTAAGTGCATGTAACAGCAAAGTCAAATTGCCCCCAATGCCCGAACCCGCTGCCGTTCCCTATCTTTACAAAACCAAATGGCCCGACCACCCAGAAACAGACCACCATCAACTGCTCCGAAATCTTGGAAGGATAGTTACCTCGCACTTAAGTATGTTCCGAGATTTATTGCATTGATTTGGCGCACCAGTCCGAAATATTTCCTGCTCAATATTTCCGCGCGATTGATCAAGTCAATCCTGCCGGTCGTTATGCTCTGGATTGGAAAGCTTATAGTAGATGAAATAATCGCTCAACTCGCCCTTGACGAACGAAGCTTGCAGCAGATTTGGATTTATATCGCCTTAGAGTTTGCGCTCGCCTTTGCGTCGGATTTGCTGAGTCGCGGCATCCAATTAACCGATGGACTTATGGGGGATTTGTATTCCAACAAATCCTCGGTGCAGCTAATTCAAAAAGCGGCCCAGATGGAGTTGAGCCAGTTAGAGGATTCCACTTATTACGACAAGCTGGAACGGGCTCGCCGACAAACTACAAGTCGAATATCGCTTATGTCCAATGTCTTGTCGCAGGTACAAGATATTATTACCGTGGTTTCATTCATAACGGGACTAATATTTTTTGAGCCTTTGCTCATCATCTTATTGGTCATCGCTATAGTTCCTTCCTTTTTAAACGAGATAAAATTTAGCCGCCAAAGTTACTCGCTGCAACGAAGCTGGACTCCTGAACGTAGAGAGCTCGATTATTTGAGATACGTAGGCGCATCAGATGTTACCGCCAAAGAAATAAAGTTGTACGGTCTTGCTGACTACGTTAGTGAGCGTTTTAGTCATTTGGCCGATAGGTACTATAAAGCAAATCGAAAGTTGAGTATGCAAAGAACGAGCTGGGGAGCATTGTTCAATATTATTGGAGTAGTGGCCTATTACGGAGCATATGTGGTTATAATAATACGAGTAGTAGGCGGCTTGCTGACTGTTGGAGATATGACTTTCCTGTCTGGATCATTCAACCGTTTGAGAACGCAGATCCAAAGAATCTTCCAGCGCTTTTCGCGCATCACCGAATCTGCAATGTACCTCGCGGACTACTTCGACTTTATGGATATCAAGCCGGCAATTTATACCGAGAACCTGAATGCACTTCCGAGCGAACTCGTAACAGGATTTGAGTTTAAAAATGTATCCTTTGCTTATCCGGGTACCACCAAAAAAGTGCTGGACAATGTTTCCTTCAAACTTAAGAAGGGGGAGAAGCTGGCCCTAGTTGGAGAAAACGGTGCAGGTAAAACCACGCTTGTAAAATTGCTAGTACGCTTGTATGAACCAACCGAAGGAGAAATTCTGCTTGATGGAGAAAATATTCAGTCCTACGAGCGCGGCGACTATCAACAAAAATTTGGCGCCATCTTTCAAGACTTTGTAAAGTATTATCTCACGGCAAAAGAAAACATAGCCATCGGTAATATTGACGAGCTGGAAGATCAGCCACGTATAGAATCTGCAGCGGAATATTCGCTAGCCGATAAAGTAGTAAAGGAGCTACCCGAAGTTTACAATCAGATATTGGGTAAGCGATTTGGTAGGGGTACTGAACTGTCTGGTGGCCAATGGCAGAAGATTGCGCTTGCGAGGGCTTATATGTCGGAAGGGGACGTCATTATTCTGGACGAGCCTACTTCGGCGCTTGATGCCCGCGCCGAGCACGAAGTATTTCAGCGTTTCATTGGTTTAACCAAAGGTAA
>CAZZIZ010000319.1:0-2727 GCA_964654535.1 uncultured Chitinophagales bacterium | reverse complement strand
ATGCATGCCATAGCCGCAGGCAATACGGTTATTGTAAAACCTTCGGAAGTAGCACCGGCCACTTCGGCCTTCATTAAGGAAATGGTCGAAACTATTTTCGATGAAAAAGATGTAGCCGTAATAGAAGGTGGCCCCGATATTGCGGAGCGCTTACTCGAAAAACGCTTTGATCATATATTCTTTACTGGTGCACCAGCGATTGGTAAAATAGTTATGCGCGCTGCTGCCGAACATTTGAGTTCGATAACTCTTGAACTTGGAGGAAAAAGCCCGGTAGTTATAGACGATTCTGTCAATGTAAAGAAGTCTGCCGCTATGTGCGTATGGGCGAAGTATATGAATAATGGACAGACCTGTATAGCGCCAGATTATTTGCTGGTTGACGAAAAAGTAGCCGACAAATACCTAGTGGCGCTGCAAGAGTCTATCGATAAACAATACAACTCAAAGAACGAGGGTGTTCAATCTAGCGACCATTATGGACGTATCGTGAGCAAGAGGCACTTTGACCGCATTCGAAATATTCTTGACGATGCAGTATTAAAAGGTGCCAAAGTTGTAATCGGTGGTCAGTTGAATGCAGAGGACTTATATATCAGTCCAACTGTGCTTACCAATGTGACGGAAGACATGCTTTTAATGCAGGAAGAAATCTTCGGGCCATTGCTCCCCTTACTTACCTACAGAAAAATAGAAGAGGTTCCCGAAGTAATTAATCTTCGTCCGAAACCTTTGACGCTTTATATCCAAAGTAAGCGCAAGAAAAACATTGATTACATCTTACACAACACCAGTGCAGGTGGTACCGTGATTAATGAAATGAACATCGGAACCATAAATCCACACCTTCCATTTGGTGGAGTCAACAATAGTGGTATCGGAAAATCGGGCGGCTTTTACAGCTTCTTGGAGTTTTCGAATGAGCGCGCTGTTATGAAACGCAATTATGGAACCTACTCAATGCTTTATGCTCCCTTCAAAACCAGCTTGTTTGAGTGGGTAAAGAAGCTTGCAAGAATCTAGTATGCAGATTATCGGCGTAGCGGGTGGATCTGGTTCAGGGAAAACCAGCATAGTCAATGAGCTAATTCGTCGACTGCCCAAAGGAAGTACCCAAATAATACCACAAGACAATTACTATCGTGACTTAGCGCATCTAAGTGCAGAAGAAAGAATGCAAGTCAACTTCGATCATCCCGACTCACTGGAATTCGATTTGTTAGCCCAACACCTTTCGATTTTGAAGCAAGGCAAATCAGTAGAAATTCCAACCTACTCATTTGCCGAGCACAATCGCGCCGCGGAGACTCTAAGTATTTCGCCAGCCGATTACATTATCATAGACGGCATTTTAATTTTTAGCGATCCTGATGTGAGAAAGGTTATGGACTATCTAGTCTATATCGATATGGACGAAGAGACTAGACTAAAACGCCGTTTGAAACGAGATATGGAAGAGCGAGGTCGTACTGAAGCCGATATACTTCGTCAGTTTAAAGAGACGGTCATTCCTATGCACAATCAGTTTATAGAGCCAAGTAAGGTTTTTGCTGATTTTGTTATTCCTGGAATAGTAGAAGATTCTACTGGACTGGATATGCTTTTGGCCGTTCTAGGCGCTCAGGTAGAGGCATAAAAAAACCTGCCGTTTTACCAGCAGGCCTAAACAATTTAATAAAGGTTTCTCTTTATCAAATTTTACACTACGAGATTTGTTGAGAGGTGGAGAGCTGCAATCTAGGGTAATGTAAAGCCTATCATTGCGCCCTTTCCATATTAAACCAGCGTGGCTTTCTTATAGTTCCCAAAACTTGATTTTAGTACTTTTGTTTCAAATTTCAGTATGAGTAAGGTAGCAGTAATAGGGGCGGGCACTATGGGCAATGGAATTGCCCACGTATTTGCCCAAAAAGGACATCAGGTCACGTTAATAGATATCAATCAAGAAGCAATAGATAAAGCCTTGGCTACCATAGCCAAAAACCTAGATAGGCTGATTTCTAAAGATAGAATTGACGAGGCCAAGAAAACCGAAACGCTAGGAAATATTAGCAGCACCAACTCTATTGCAGAAGGCGTAAAAGATAAAGACATAGTAGTGGAAGCGGCTACCGAGAACGAAGCGCTAAAATTGAAAATATTTGCGGATATAGACGCCAACACCGACGACGACACAATCCTCGCTACCAACACTTCTTCTATTTCGATAACCAAGATTGCTTCAGTAACGAAGAAGCCAGAGAAGGTTATTGGTATGCACTTTATGAATCCAGTGCCAATAATGAAACTGGTGGAAGTTATACGTGGCTACGCCACTTCCGATGAAACCACGGCGACGGTTATGGAAATGTCTAAAGCTTTAGGTAAAGTGCCGACGGAGGTAAACGACTACCCAGGTTTTGTAGCCAACCGTATTTTAATGCCGATGATTAACGAAGCAATTATCACACTACACGAAGGAGTTGCTGGCGTGGAAGAAATTGATACTGTTATGAAACTAGGAATGGCGCATCCTATGGGGCCGCTGCAGTTAGCGGACTTTATTGGTTTAGATGTTTGCTTGTCTATTCTTCGCGTGTTGCAAGACGGTCTCGGCGATTCAAAATATGCGCCTTGTCCTTTGCTGGTTAATATGGTTACGGCTGGAAAGCTAGGTCGAAAGAGCGGTGAAGGGTTTTATGATTATTCTGGCGGAGGTAAGGACTTGGTTTTGGCTAAGGCTTTTGC
>CAZZIZ010000318.1:0-2788 GCA_964654535.1 uncultured Chitinophagales bacterium | reverse complement strand
TATGGCGCTCGCTAAGATTCAAGGCCCAACTGGTGCATTAGTCATTTGCACCAGCGGGGGTAAAATTAGATAAGCAAGAATTCATAGCATCCATTTCACTTTATAAAACGCTGATATTCAATACCAAATACGACAATTAAACCAATAAATAAACATTTTTGTTTATTTTGGTGTATCTTTTGTTAGTTTAGATTCTATGTTTCCAGAGTTAAATAAAATTAGAGGTGTCCACCCAGGCGCTATACTAAAGAGAGCGCTCAAAAAGCGTAAGCTCAAGGCTAATGAATTAGCAACGGCATTAGAAGAATACCCTCAAACCATTAATGCCATTACCAAAGAGCGACGAGGAATGAACGCGAAACTTTCAATTGCCTTAGGAGATTACTTCGGTATTGAAAAAGACTATTTTATGTTGTTGCAAGCTTGTTATGAAGTTCAGCTACTTGCCAATAGCAATGATGAATCCCAAGATCCATTTGACGGAAAAATAAGGCCAATCATATTTTGGGACACCGAAATAAAGAGGATAGACCTAGATAAAAACAGACGATATATTATTCAAAGAATCCTTGAACGTGGTAACAAAGAGGAAATCACGTACTTGTTAAAAATCTACGGTATATCAGTTGTAAAAGCTGAAGTCAAAAAGATAAAGCAATCTTTTCATCCAAGTTTTGAAAAGAACGTAAAGCGATTTGTAAATAAACGCGGATAGGTGCCTTTCGAATTTCAAAAACAAACGGTATCCGATACACTTTGGGAGATGCTCGAAAGGCTAATGGAACTGGAATGTCTGGCAAACTTTCGCCTTGTAGGTGGCACTGCAATTAGTCTTCAAGTCGGGCATCGAATATCGGTTGACATCGATATGTTCACAGATGCTGATTACGGTAGCATTGATTTTCTCGAAATCCTAGTTCAACTAAAACGAGCCTTTGCTATTGTTAGTCACGGGGCATGGACAAATGAAACAATGGGTAATTCTTGTTTCATAGGAAATGAAGAAAACGATTTGGTAAAACTCGACCTCTTTTATGTCGACCCATATGTTTATCCAATCCTCGAAACAGATAACATTCGATACGCCGGCTTAGAGGAACTCGTGGCTATGAAACTGGAAACTATCGGAGGAGGAGGCAGAAAAAAGGACTTTTGGGATATACACACATTGTTCGAAAATCATAGTTTACCCGAGATGCTCGCGTTTTATTCATTGCGACATCCTTACAGTTATAGTCAAGAAGAATTATTAGAACAACTAATCAATTTCGAAAGAGCAGAAAGAGAACCCGATCCAAACTGTTTGCAAGGAAAATATTGGAAAGTGATAAAAGTAGATTTTGAAGAAGTCGTTGCCCAATACAAAGTGGAAAACCAAGAAAAAGAATAGCAGATCTGGAAAAAGTCTACGAAAGGCGTACAATGCGATTCTTCAACCGATTATCACAAACCCAATCTCCTGCAAATACTCCCAAGTACCCTCCCTTCGTAGAATTCGTGTTTTTGCGTTTGGTTTTATTGATTAAATCTTAATCACTTCCAAAAACAAAGTATCACTACTCACTCCAGTAAATATTCCTAGTCCATTTACAATATTGGATGGTGGTTCTTCTAATGAAAGTGTTGAGTTTCCGGAGTTTTGATAAAGTGCTGCATATTCTGGATTCACTCGAAAGACAATGATTTGGTATGTACCAAATTGCGTTAAATGTGCCAGAGGACGGATGGCATAAAAGTCGGATATCAGAGGCTCTGAAGTAAATTGTAGCTGTTCATCAAACTCTTCAATGTTTTCATTCACGTACTCTGGGTCATCTTCTAGATTTTTGATGACTACATAATAGTAATCTCCAAATTCATTATTCCAACTCACTTCAACTGGGTCAGGAATTGTAATACCTCCTGAGGGAAAAACTCCCGCTTCTATTTTTGTCAGTTCAACCTCGCTTGTGGAAATACTCGCAATGTTCCTTTCTGGAACATAAGTTACCGCTGAGATCACTTCTCCCTCCCTTTCAAACTCTAATTGGTAATCTTTGCCTGCACTAATAATGAGATCTGCATGTTGATAATAGCCGTTTCCAATAGACGTTAATTCAAAACGATTATTTTCGTCAGCAATCGTAATATTCAAATCATCGAGGGTGATAATCTCCTCTTCCACTTGCGCATAAGTATTACTTTGTGTTACTCTCAGACTGTCTACAGGATTTCCAGCAGATAAGTAGCCTTCTACAATAGTTGTTGTCGTTTCCGTTTGTTCTATACTTTCTTGCTCACAACCAACAAGCAAAAAAGCAATTATGAATAGCAATGCTAACTTAGAGAGTTTCATTTCATTTTTGTTTTAGGTTTATCGAAGCGTCCAGTTAAAAAAGAGACTTGGGGTAAATCCCAGTAGAGATACATTGGTTTCGAGCAATTCCCCTTCTATCACTTCATACTCATTGTACCAAGTATTTTCTCGGTTATAAATATTGGTCAGAGAGAGTCCAGCACTAGCTTTGCTATTTCTCAAATTAAAGTCATAGGTTCCAGAAAGGTCAAGCCGGTGATAGTCATCGTAACGTATAGCGTTTTTATCACTTACTTCAAAGAAGTCCGAAGTAGAGCCGTCTAATAATTCCAATTGATAATAACCGGTAGGAGCGGTGTAAGGTTTTCCCGTTGCGTAAATGAATGTAGCACCGAGCGAGAGATTACCCAGCTTATAATTGCCCACCAACTTTAGTTCATGCGTTACGTCCTGATTAGCAAAGAAGGGTTCATCTCCAAATGCTTCAAAATC
>CAZZIZ010000317.1:0-2800 GCA_964654535.1 uncultured Chitinophagales bacterium | reverse complement strand
GCAACAAAAACCCTTAACTTGAAACTTGTAATAGCTATTAGTATATGAAAAAGGCTTCCGCCTTAGTTGTATTCATTTTCTTCTTTTGCATCCAACATCAATTGTTTGGTCAGTATCCTGTGGTCCAAGTCTTTGAAGAGGAAGCCTCCGATGAGCATGTCTTTTACAGTTTCACGGAGCAAAACTCTATGCTGCTAGACAAATGCGGCAATATTCTAAATGTTTGGCACCATACTGGTCGTCGTGCCGGACTGAGCAGCAGACTACTCGACAATGGCCTTTTAATTCGCACAGAAAATATTCCTTCGGGTTGCTGCGGACAAGCATCTAAGGGTGGCATTCTTCAGCTTATTGATTGGCACAGCAATATCATTTGGGAACACAGTGTTACCGATAGCATTCGCACACAACATCACGATTTTGAGTACTTACCCAACGGAAACATTCTTTATCTAGGCTGGGAACAATTGTGGAACGCCGAACTTGAAGAGCTCGGCAAAGATCCAATACCATTTGCAGGCATTTGGGTGGAATTTGTACGAGAGATAAAACCACTTTGCAATAATGAGGCAGAGCTAATATGGGAGTGGCGTATGAAAGATCATTTGATACAGGATGAGTTTCCAGACCTCGAAAACTTTGCCGTCATTTCCGATGAGCCAGGTAAAATTGACATAAATTATGTAGGTCCGTTTGAGTTTACAGACCGAGACCCATGGCACGTAAATTCGATTGACTACCACCCCGTTCGAGATGAGATAATGCTCAATTGCAGAAACACTGGCGAAATCTGGATAATAGACCACAGTACTACTAGTGCGGAGGCGGCTACAAACGAAGGCGGCAACTCCAATTTAGGAGGAGAGCTATTGTTCAGATACGGTAATAAGTTTGCACAGGGTATTGGAGCAGAAATACCTCCACTGTTTTTCGGATCGCACGGCACAGAGTGGATTCCTGAAGGGCTGCCAAACGAGAATTACATCATAACCTTTAATAATGGAAATGATCGTCCCGATATGGAGTTCTCAACTGTTGAAATTGTTCAACCTGAACTTGACGAGAATGGGAACTATGTGAAGAACGATGACGGAAGCTCATCGGTACTCGAGCATCAAATCGTTTATGGTGAGGGCGAGGATGAGTTTTTCTTCTCTCAGTTTAGATCAAACGCGCAGCGCCTAGAAAACGGTTACTTAATTAACGAAGGTGATCGTGGTACGCTGTTTGAAATAAACGACGACGGAGAAATTGTTTGGAAAGTCGAGCAGTGCGATATAAACATTGACGGTCTACCCGAAAACTGCAACGCCATAGGCGGTGTTCGCAGAGTTTTTCGTGCTTATTCTTATCCAGCAAATTTTGCTGGATTTGATGGACAAAACTTAGATCCCATTAGACTTTCGTCGAACGAACTAGATTTCGCAAATTGCACGGAGCTAACTGAAATCACTAACCCTGGCGCTTTTCCATTCTCGCTAAAAGTACATTCGCCAAACGCCTTTACTTGTTGTGATGACGAGATAATTCCAAGTCTTCGGGTCTTCAATAAGTCACTAGGAGTACCACTTCAGTCTATAGCCTATCAAATACAATACGATGGCCAAACTCCGACGGAACATGCTTGGACAGGCAACCTAGGATTTCTAGAGGAGGAGATGATAGAGCTAGATGCCATTGCCAGTTCAGACTTCAACGAAATTGAAGTTTGCGTCCTTTCGATTAATGAAGGCGCTGTATCGCTTGAGGAAAACGAGTTCTGCCATAGTGCGAGTAACTTATGTAACCCTATAGTATCAGGCATAGATGAAATTATAACGGAATTTGGTTTCTACCCTAACCCTTCTCAGGGCGAATTAAAAGTGAACATTGGAGACAGCAGCGTTAGCTCCAGTGAAATAGTAATTTCAAATCTCAGTGGCAAGGTGCTTCTTCGAAAAAATGTTGTCGAAGCAAATACGATTCTTAGTCTTCCCCTTAGCTGGGCCAATGGGATCTACCTCTTGTCTATACAAGGAGTAAAAGTAGCGCGCACTCAAAAGTTCTGTTTGATTCGCTAGAAATATGTTTAGTGATGAACTAGTTTTGACGAATAGTCGATTTCCAAAATCCTAACAAACTGGTGGCACGAAATTTATGAATTTAAACTACCTAGCCTTTTTTCTGATAGCTTTCGTTCCCTTAATCATTGCCTACATCTGGTACCACCCGAACTTTTTTGTAAGCAAGTGGAGTGAAGAGACTTATGTTCATCCTAATGAATTGGGTTTGGTCAAATGGGTCTTTCTTTTCATAATGTCTTTTGCGTTGGTCTATGGCTACATCAATCTTATTATCCATCAAATGGGTTTCTATGAATTGTTCTTTACGGATATTATGAAAGGGAGCAAAGAGGCTGAACTGGTCGTACAAGAGTTTATGGACAAATATGGAGAGAAGCATCGCCATGCCGGACATGGCTTTTTTCACGGGCTTATTAATGCCTTTGTTTTTGCTTTGCCTTTGGTGAGCATCACTGCGATGTTAGAAGGACGAGGAAAGAAATACATCATCTTGCATTTTTCCTATTGGCTCATTACCAGCGCAATAATAGGAACTTTGATTTCTGCGTTTGTCTGAGATCTATTTAATTTTTCTCATTGCTCGTTCGATTTTCAATCGATAAAAAAGAGTCGTCGCAGACAGCGAAATTTCGCAGCCAGGATAGTAGCGGTATGAGGTGCTTCAAAAGACTAGTGAAGCAAAGAGTGGCGAAGGATGACCGCCTAGGGAATACTAGCCACGACTATGCTGAACAGTC
>CAZZIZ010000316.1:0-2801 GCA_964654535.1 uncultured Chitinophagales bacterium | reverse complement strand
ATTCCAAATTGGACTGAAGCCGAAGATTCTGGCTTTGCTGAAACAGCATACTACTTCCCAAATGAATCGCGACCTTGGATAAAGCAATCGGGTGAGGAAACGAGAACAGCGGCGATAAGAGGAACTGGCTCTACTTATATCGCTCTAAGCGAAGCACCTTTAAATCGTAAATCGGAAAAGGACTTTTTATTAAGCAGCGAAGCCAAGCTTTTTCCAATTAATGCGGACAGTCAGACAAGCTTGTTAGCACAGCTTAAGCAGTTACAGGAAAGAGCGCTTGCAGAAACTGATCTAGCTCAATTGTCAAACGAGACTATACGCGCATTCCAAGGCAAGAAGCAAAGTTTGAATCTTACGATTATTGCTGAAAACTTTAAATCACTCGCTCGAGAAACAAGCTTTTTCATAAAACAATTAGCGCAAGCATTTGCGAGTAAAAAAGAAATCAAAACGCCGACAGGTTCTTACTTCACCGCGAAGCCAATAAGCAAAGACGCCAAGCTTGCTTTTGTTTATCCAGGATCAGCTACAGCCTATACTGGCTTGGGCGCCGACCTTTACCAACTTTTCCCTGAGCTGCATTCTTTTTACGAGAATCTTTTGGGAGACATTGATCAATTCGCAGGTTCGCATTATTTATTCCCCAAAACGAAAAGTGCCAGCGAAGAAGTTCCGAATATCTACGCCGACACTATTGCTATGATGTCTGCTGGGGTTTACTATTCTGTGAACTTCACCAAGCTCTTGCGCGAAACATTTAAAGTAGAGCCAGATGTCGCCTTTGGTTATAGTATGGGCGAGTGCAGCAGCATGTGGTATTCCCTCGGCGTGTGGCACCCTGATGGCGCTCGCAAGTTCCGCAAGTCGCCTATTTTCAGAAGTCGCTTTGCGGGTGAGCTTGAGTTACTAGCCGAGCATTGGAACATATCTTCGAAAGAAGCTAAAAAACGTTGGGTAAGCCTAGTGCTGTTGGCACCAAAAGAAAAAGTACAAGAACTAGTTGGGCACTACGACGACGTCTATCTCACCTTCACCAATACGTCGGACGAAGTGGTGGTTTCGGGAGACAGAACGAATTGCGAAGAGCTAGCGCACAAACTTGCTTGCCCGATTATTGAAATACCATTTCAAAACGTAATCCATCAAGATTTCTGTGCGCAAGAAGAGATTGGACTTTTGGATATGCATCACTTTGAGATCGCCGAGAAGCCTAATATTGATTTCTATTCAAGTATCACCAAAGAAGTCATTCCGATAGAAAGTACTGCTATTGCTGAGAACTCATTTAGGGTTTGCGCACAAGCGGTTGACTTTCCAGCTACCCTCAAAACGGTTTATGATGATGGCGCCAAGATTTTTATTGAGATGGGCGCAAATGCTACTTGTACCAAATGGATTCAAAAGAACCTAAGCGGACAAGAACATCTCGCCGTAGCGGTTGATCAAAAAGGAAAGAGCAATCTAGCTTCTTTACTTGCTTTACTTGCGCAGCTCATCGGACAAGGCATTTCCGTCGATTTATCCGCCTTCCTCGATGAGCAATCGCAGGAAAACAATCAGCGACAATTCCTCAAGGAGATTATTCCTGGCGGGACATCCATCTATGAGCGCTTTAGTGAAGCCAAACTTAATGAGCGCTTTAAGGTGAAAACTAGAAGCAACAAGCAACATAAAAAACTCGAGCCTGCTTTAGCATTTGCTGGAAATGCAGGAACGGTTCAGAACAAGGCCAATTGGATGGAAGCACCATCCAATGTAGGCCCAGATAATTTACAAGAGATACTAAGAAAAAACACTAGCAATATGCATTCAGATACTATTCACACTACGGAGCAAAAGCAACTTCTCATCGATCGCTTGGGTGAAAATGGATTACGACTCCAAGATTTTGAATCGGGAGAACAGTTCGAAGGCAAGGAGATTGTCTTTAGTCAGGAAGACTTAGAAGAATTCGCTAATGGCAAAATCGGCAAAGTCTTCGGCCCAGAATACGATATCATTGATACCTACCGCAGGCGAGTGATGTTACCTATGGATCCATACTTATTAGTAAGTCGTGTAACAAAAATTAATGCCAAGCTTGGTGAGTATGTACCATCTACAATGACCACCGAGTATGACATACCTTATAATGCTTGGTATTCTACGGACAAACAAATTCCTTCTGCTGTTTGCGTAGAATCAGGTCAATGCGATTTGCTACTCATTTCCTACCTAGGCATTGATCTAGAGAACAAAGGAAATCTGGTCTACCGATTATTGGATTGCACCCTGACCTTTGTCGATGACTTACCCTACGAAGGACAGTCTTTACGCTACGATATTTCCATAGACTCCTTTGTACGCAACGCAGAGAACTTACTCTTTTTCTTTAGCTATAACTGCTACGTGCAAGATCGCTTGGTGTTAAAAATGCGTGGCGGTTGCGCAGGTTTCTTCGCTGATGATCAATTGGAAGACGGAGCTGGTGTGGTTTACTCCAATGGAGAGCTAGAAGCAAGAAAGAATGCGGAACGCAAATACTTCACGCCGCTTCTAAATACAAACAAAAAGACTTTTTCTAAGCAAGACCTTCAATATCTCATAGACGGTCAGCCTGAAAAGTGCTTCGACGATATTTCCTATTTCGCCAACGGCAGAAATCCTTCTCTCCGCATACCGCCAGAGAAAATACTTATGCTCGATCGCATTACCGATGTGGACTTAACTGGAGGCGCTTACGGACTAGGCACCATCGTAGCCGAAAAAGACTTACATCCCGATGATTGGTATTTCCCCTGCCACTTCCGCGATGACGAAGT
>CAZZIZ010000315.1:0-2816 GCA_964654535.1 uncultured Chitinophagales bacterium | reverse complement strand
GGAGACCGAAGCGAAGCGGAGTCATGGATAGCCCGACCCTGAACTTGCTGCGTCCGCAGCAATGTTGCTTGCCGCGCCGCGGCAGAAGCAAATTGCAAGAAGCAGCAGATGTGAATGGGGCACGCCCAACAAATTATTTAACAGATTAACACTAGAAATGTTCAGACGAAAACACTCCACTAGCCCCTCTCAAGAGGGGAATCACGACGATTGCCTTCGGCCATCGGACGTTCTTAACTCATTTACTTCTACTCTTCTTCTGCTTCCGAAGCAGCTTTCGGATCACTCTTCTCAACGCGCTTAACATTTGGGCGGCGTGCATCCGAACGGTGATGGGCGTTGCGGTTGTCCGAACGCTCGTAGGCTTTTATGATTTGCTTGACGAGTTTGTGACGAATTACATCTTCCTCATCTAAGTAGACTGTACCGATGCCTTTTATACCACTCAAAATTTCGACCGACTTACGCAAGCCCGATTTAACTCGGGTTGGTAAATCAATCTGAGTGAGGTCACCAGTTATAATGCACTTGGCCGACGGGCCGATTCTGGTCAAGAACATACGGATCTGCATCTCGGTAGTGTTCTGCGCTTCATCTAAAATTATAAAGGCATCGTCTAGCGTACGCCCACGCATATAGGCCAGTGGCGCTATCTCGATAACCCGCTGACGCATGTAGTAATCCAACTTGTCGGCGGGAATTAAATCGTCCAGCGCATCGTAAAGTGGACGCAAGTAAGGATCGATTTTGTCTTTGAGGTCGCCGGGTAAAAAACCTAGGCTCTCCCCTGCTTCAACTGCAGGACGCGCTAAAATAATGCGACGTACCAGTTTTGCTTTGAGCGCTTTTACTGCCAGAGCCACTGCGGTGTAGGTTTTACCCGTTCCCGCTGGACCAATGGCAAAAACGATATCGTTTTCGTCGGACTCTATAACCAAACGCTTTTGGTTTGGGGTACGCGCCTTTACAACTTTACCACGGTTTCCGTAAACGATAATGCTGTTGTCGCGTTTAGGTACATCGAGGCTTTCGACGGCAACGCCTTCGAGCATACCTTCTAGGTTTTGCAAAGACAAGTGTCCGTAGCGACGCAAAAATTCCATAATGGCATTTACGCGCTCGCTGAAGAGCATTACTTCATTGTTGTTACCAGCGGCACGTACCTTCGCTCCACGCGAAGTAATTTTTAATCCGGGAAATGCTCGTTTTAATAAATCTAACTTACGGTTGTTGACTCCGTAGAATTCGACGAGGCTTACGCCCTCGACGTTTATGGTTATTTCTTTCAAATACTAATTTTTATTCTCTGCGTCCTCGTTATCGCCTATCTCAGCTAGCAGGTACAAGATGGCCATTCGTATGGCCAATCCATTTTCTACCTGTTGCAAAATAATAGAATGGTCGGAGTCTGCAATGTCGCTGTTTAGCTCCACCCCACGATTGATCGGCCCTGGGTGCATAACTACGATTTCCTTTTTAAGGCTATCCAAAATATTTCTATTGATGCCATAGGACAAGGCATACTCTCTCAACGATGGGAAGTAATTGATATTTTGACGCTCTAGTTGAATGCGCAATACGTTGGCCACATCGCACCACTCAAGCGTGTCGCGCAGGTTGTAAGATACCTCCACACCTAGTTCGCTTAAGTGCTTGGGAATCAGGGTTGGAGGGCCACAGACCTGAACCTTCGCTCCCAACTTCTGCAAGCAGTAAATGTTTGACAAGGCCACTCTACTGTGCGCTATATCGCCAATAATGGCTACGTTTTTCCCGGCTACATCGCCCATTTTTTCTCTTATAGAAAACGCATCCAGCAATGCTTGGGTAGGATGCTCGTGAGTTCCGTCGCCGGCATTTATAATGTTGGCGTCTATGTGCTGCGATAAAAAAGTAGGCACTCCAGGTGATGGATGGCGGATGACCACCATATCAACCTTCATCGCCAAAATATTGTTGATGGTATCTAAGAGCGTTTCTCCTTTCTTAACCGAGGAAGCAGTAGAAGAGAAGTTGACCACGTCTGCGCCCAAACGTTTCTCCGCCAACTCAAAAGATATACGTGTACGCGTCGAGTTCTCGAAAAACAGATTGACTATCGTGGTGTCCCTCAGTGAAGGAACCTTCTTAATTTTCCGAGAAAGAACTTCTTTGAATTGATCGGCGGTTTGAAAAATAGAATTGATGTCTGACGGTAGCAGATCTTTAATTCCTAACAAGTGCCTTACGCTTAGCCCCATTTACTTAACTCTCTCCTTTTGAAATCAATAATATCTCGTCCTTGTCATTGTGCTCTTCCCAGTTCACAATAACTTTCTGCGACTGAATGGCGTCGACCTTTCTACCGATGTAATCGGCTTGTATCGGTAAGTGGCGGCTAAACCTACGCTCTATCAAAGCCAGCAACTCTATCGTGCTTGGTCGGCCATAATCCAGCAAGGCGTCCATAGCTGCACGAATGGTTCTACCGGTGTAAAGCACATCGTCAATTAGTACAAGTCGTTTACCTTCTACACTAAATTGAATATCTGTATTGCTAACTTCTAGAGGTGTGTCTCTTCTCCTAAAATCGTCTCGATAAAAAGTAACATCAAGTTTGCCGTAGACAATCTCCGCCTTGGGAACCATTTCTTTGAGTCGAGCTATAATACGATCTGAAAATAAAACGCCGCGCGGCTGCACCCCAATGAGCGCAGAGTGAGAAAAATCTCCGTGATTTTCGATAAGCTGTTTACATAGCCGATCGATGGTGAATGAAAGCTGACGTTTGTCTAGAAGTACTTTTGGGCGCATTCGCGGGCAAAGATAGGCAATGG
>CAZZIZ010000314.1:0-2848 GCA_964654535.1 uncultured Chitinophagales bacterium | reverse complement strand
GAGGCAATTGCTTTAGCTGAACAAGAAGGAGACCGAAGCGAAGCGGAGTCATGGATAGCCCGACCCTTTTCCTTTGCGCAGCAAGAAGGAAAAGGGGCACGCCCAAACAAAAAAAAGCCCCATCCAAAAATGAATGAGGCTTCCAATATTTTTATTGAACCGTTTTCTAGAACGGATCCGAGAATTTTACATCGCTTACGAAATCGGTATCGGTTAGCGTTGCTAAGAAAGCAATCAAGGCTTGCTTTTCTACATCGGTCATATTTAGCTTCTGCGTTTGTCCGTTTACAATAAACTTGTCATCTAAGTTTTGATGCGGTTTAACTTGGCTGTCGTAGTGATCTATGACTTCCATTAATGTTTCAAAACGACCATCGTGCATATAAGGTGCAGTCAAAGTAATGTTACGTAAAGTAGGAATCTTGAACTGCCCTTCGAAACGACCATTGTCTTCGTAAACTACATCTAAACCAATATTGGCCGTACCACGGGTATCTGGTCCACCATTGTCAGGTGCACCGCCACCGTACTCGTCATTTGGTCCATCGGGCGCAGAGAACATTTTGTTATTAAAACTGTGACAACCCTGACACTGTAAGCGCTCACTGGTAAACAATTGCATTCCAGCTTTTTCTAAAGTCGTAAAGCCTTCGAAACCGTTCTGCGACTCGCGGTCAAATTTGCTGTTGAAAGAAACCATTGAGTTTAAGAACTGACTCATAGCATCTGAAATAAGTTCTGGATTTATCTCTTCCGAACCATAAGCGCTTTTGAATAAATCTGGATAGTATTCTGTCTCCGCAAGTTTAGAACTTAGGAAGTCTAAATCCTCCATACCCATCTCGATGTGGTTTTGAATAGGTTGAGCAATTAGGTCTATGGTACTCTGTACACGTGAATCCCAGAAGAGGTTATTGTTCAATCCAGGATTAACAATAGCCATTGAATTTCTATCAGTTATGCGACCTTCGAACCCAGCGCTTTTTGCTAGACCATCGGCAAAGCCTTTAGACTGAAAGTGACAAGAGCCACAAGCAATAGTATTGTTAAGCGATAATTGCTTGTCGTAGAAAAGTACGCGGCCTAGTGTTGCACCTGCGTTGGTGATATGCATCTGAGGAAGAAAAAATGAACCACCGAACGAAGTAGTGTCAGAATCAATGAGGATATCAGGGCCATTTCCGAAAATTAGATCAACTGGAACATCAATGTCCTCATAATCAAACATCTCACTAGGTAATGTAGGTGCCTTTATAGTGTTGGCCGTACCTGGAGCGGCTTCAAAACAAGATGATACAAAGAAGATCAAAAGACCGAATACACTGAATACTAGGATACTACGTTTCATATGAATGGTTTAGATGTCTTAAAATATACAATTTAAACGTGCAAAGGGGGCTTTAGGTTGTCCCAACAAGCAAAAAATGACAATTAGTTAAAGTGAACGTTGAGATATAAGGTAAATGGTGGAAAATATTCTATTCGTGGGCCATCGCTGGTCAGACCAATAAACAGCGAAGTCTCGGTCGAAATCGAAAATCTAGGCACTACTTCGAACTCCAGACCATAAACTGGGGCGATTCCAAAACCACCATCATCATCATCGTTATCGTCTGGTAAATTCATGCTGCCAGCGAACAATCGAAAATCTATTCCTCTATAATGACTCCATTTTTCAGAGAACTGATATGCTCGTGCCCAACCCAATCTCATATTGAAATGGTTGCGATCTGGGATATCGTCATCTATCTGCACACCTATACCGAAACGAAACATGCGCCGATCGTTTATAATTCTATAGTAGGACAAATTGTAAGTACCCAATCTTAAATCGCGCGCTTCATTGAAGGGAATAAGATTTGCTAAGAGTGGTGCGGCGTTTACTCCGAAATGTCTTTCCTTCTTTATTTCATAATAATCGTCGTCCGGATCATCACTTTGTCCTAAGCAAACTTGACCGCAAAGGAGCAGAAACATTAAAAGCTTAAAACACTTCATTAAAAGGCAATTGCGAAGTAAAGAGAGTTGGGTAGAAAGTGATTGAGCTTGAAGGCCTCTTCGGTAGAGCCATCGAATCCTACTCCGGCGTCATCTAGTTCTTGTTCCGTACGTACATATTCGAAGTACAAATTAGATTCTGTATAGATACTGATCTTGTCGTTGAAATGAAATTGGAAACCAGTGTATGGCCCCGTGCCTAAACCAAAAGATTCGTTGGTATTGGTTATAGTTTCAAAGTCAAAACCTATGACACTTTGCGTACGTCGATAGCTGAAACCGAACTCCCAGCCGTAGTAAAACTCAAACTTTTTAGATAAAAACTTCTGCTTTTCAAATCCGATTCTACTTATGATTAGCCAATCGTCCAAGGTTCGACTAGAGAAGCCTATGGTGTTACTCGACGAGATAGAGCCCAGCACATTTATCCCTGCTTTGATACGCAGAATTCTGTTGGTGCCATCTTCTTTTTCTTTGAAGAAGCGAATCGCAATTGAGTGCGGGTCGCGGAGATCAGCCTGATCAGACAAGCTGAAAATATTGCTGATAACGTTGGTTGTGTTTAGGGAAACCTCCCTGCGCTGCGAAAAAGCATCTGCTGAAAAGAGGCAAGTACAAGCGAGTATGAATAATAGCTTTCTAGACATAATTTTAATTATTGTTTTCCCTCCCATTTCGAATGTACAGAGAAAATTTTCATTGTCGGTTTTGATTAATCAATAGACGATGCTGACAGGGGATATAGTTGTCTCAGGTCAGGCGGCAATTTGTTCTCTCAACAGGGCTTTTATCATTCCATTGCCTATCTTTGCCCGCGAATGCGCCCAAAAGTACTTCTAGACAAACGTCA
>CAZZIZ010000313.1:0-2856 GCA_964654535.1 uncultured Chitinophagales bacterium | reverse complement strand
GTGAGCGGGGCACGCCCAAAACAAATTTTTACAAACTACAACTGCGCTCCTTCGAAACACATACCGTTCCAGGCTTTTTGATCTTCGTAGGCTTCTTTGAAAAACTTGGGCTCGTAGTAGTATTGGATTTTGGTGATGAAACACTCGCAGAAGTTTAATGGATCTAAATCTTCGATTTGCCCCATCATTTGCATGCAGTAGTTGAGGTGGAAGTTCATTTGGTCGTCTGTCCAGCCTTGTGGATTGACCACGGTGATGCCCAACTCGGCTAAGGGAATGTTGTCGTACTTGGGATGCATCTCTAAGCCTTCTGCGTTGAATTTTGGCGTGGCCTTGCTTTGGCTTGCTGCAGTACCCTGCTCGCCGTTTGTGCCGGTGCATCCGCAAAAGAGAATGATGAGACTTATTAATAGTAGGTTTGGGTATTTAGACATCTTGCGATTCAATTGATTCGACAATTTTAAGAAAAGTTTCTTTATGCAATTCGTGTTTGCCCTCAAACTCTAAAAAGGTGTAATCTAAGCCCAGTTTTTTGAGGTATTCCTTTTGTTTGACGACATCGGCTTCGCCGATAAACTCGTCTTGACGACCAATGGTCAAATAGCTGTTGAGTTCTTGGAATTTGCCTTGGGCATAATCCCAATCGATGTCGTGGGCCAGCGGGCCTGCCCACATGACAAGATGACTGATATCTGCATTGTCGGAGGCTATCCAACGCGAGACAGTGGCGGTGCCCTGGGAAAAGCCGAGGACTACCTTTTGCGCGTGCATATGCTTGGGTAGTAGTTCGGCGTATAACTGGTCCAGGTAATTGAGGTAATCGGCGATTTCGTTTTCGCGATCTTCGGAGGTCATCCAACTGGCGACTGGTTTGCCGCCAAAGCCTTTCCAATAAAATTTATTGAGCGCCTCTGGAGCGATGAAAAAGTGCTCTTCGGAGGCGAAAGGAGTGAAAAACTCGAGGAACTTGTTGGCCAGTTGGCCGTAGCCGTGCAGAACGAACCAAACGTACTTGGTACGTTCGGTCAGCTCTCCGGCGGTAAAATATCTTGCGGTCTTAGTGACCGGCAAATGATGCTCTTGCATCTATCTAATCTACAATCTCTGCATCAGATATTCCGTCGTCATTCATTTGTTTTTCAAGATCAGCCAAGCGCTTTTTTAGTGCTTCCATTTCGGTTTTAACCGATGCTTTCTTGGCTTCTTTTCTTTTGGCTTGCGCTTCATCAGCGCGTGCTTTAGCGTCTTCGGCAAAGTCGTTGATTTTCTTTTTGAATTCTTCGCGGTCTTTGGCCGTTTTTTCCATCATTTCTTCAACGATTTTCTTGCCTTCATCTGCAAGTGGCGCGCTTCTGCTTGCTAAATCATCGAGTGATTTGCCGATTTCTTCTACAAATTTGTTGGCAATACCTACCCCTGCGTAAAGCAGTTTTTTGAGGCTTTCTTCTGCAGCTTCTTTGTGCTGCTCGTCATTAGGATTCTTGTTTTCTTCCATCTTTGTATGGTTTGTTCATTGTGTGTTATACCTATACAACACATAAAATGAAAAAAAGTCCCCAACTGAGCAAAAAAAAGTGGATTTAAATACAAAATATAACTCCACCGACATCGCAACATTTGTGCATAAGACCATTATAGGGCACTTAGGCTCTTGAGTACTTTGAGCTTAATTAAAACCTATTGTTCGTGGCCAAAGCCATTATAGATAAGAAAGCAGAGAAATTTTTCGAGGAGTATATCAATAATCCTTCTCCTACTAGTCACGAGGCTGCTGGTCAGAAAATGTGGCTGAAATATCTAAAGCCATATATAGATACTTACGAGGTGGATAGCTACGGCACTGTTTACGGTGTAGTAAATCCTAAAGCCAAGTTTAAAGTGGTCATAGAGGCGCACGCCGATGAGATATCCTGGATGGTTCACCGCATTACGGATAAGGGTTTTATTTATCTACTAAGAAATGGTGGTTCTGACCATATGTGTGCTCCCTCTAAGAGAGTGAACATTCATACGGAAAAAGGAATAGTAAAGGCATTGTTTGGCTGGCCAGCCATTCACCTGAGAAAAGGAAAAGACGAGGCACCTAAAATTGAAAACATTTTTCTAGACTGCGGCTGTAAAAGCAAAAAGGAAGTAGAAGAATTGGGTATACACATTGGCGATGTAGTTACCTACGAAGACAAGTATATGTTCTTAAACAACAGATACTATGTCGGACGTGCAATGGATAACCGAGCAGGCGGCTTTGCAATTGCTCAGGTGGCTCGTCTTTTAAAAGAAAACAAAAAGAAATTACCCTTTGGACTTTATATCGTGAATTCGGTTCAAGAAGAGGTTGGTTTACGCGGTGCGCAGATGATTGCGGAACGCATAAAGCCTAACGTGGCTATCGTTACGGACGTAGCCCACGACACCTCTACCCCGATGATCGGAAAGGAAAAAGGAGAATACGAATGTGGCAAAGGCCCCATTCTCGCATACGGTCCCTCAGTCCATAACAACCTCTTAAAGCTTATGATGGATACAGCTAAGAGGAAGAAAATCCCATTCCAAAGAGAAGCTAACAGCCGATCCACCGGCACAGACACTGACGCTTTTGCTTATGCGGCTGGTGGAATCGTTTCCGCTTTGGTTTCGATTCCGCTGCGCTACATGCATACGACCGTAGAAATGGTTGAAAAGGAAGATCTGGTCAATGTTATCAAGCTTATTTACGAATCGCTGCTTAAAATCAAGAACAATCACGATTTTCGTTACTTCAAATAGTTTGAAGTAAACCAAACCTATGATTCGGAAGATTACCGAATTCATTCTTTACAGTCATATTTTTATTGGGCTTGGTGCGTTTGCGCTGAA
>CAZZIZ010000312.1:0-2924 GCA_964654535.1 uncultured Chitinophagales bacterium | reverse complement strand
AAATACGTTGTAATTCGCACTTGTATCCAAACGCACTCCTTAATATTGAATTCCCAGGAATGGAAAAATAGTGTTCATTTGACAGTGAAGTCTGCGCTAGTTACTGAGCCTGAGACTCATTAAAGAACTAAGGAATCTCCAAACTCACTTCTACCTCCACGGTAGCCAAAGTCTCAGGAGCAACGTCAATCAAGGTGCTCACCGAACTAACATCTCCAGCAGAAGGGAAAAAGTCACCATTCGAATCTGAGAAGGCGGTAATGTAGTAACTATCTGGATGCAAGTAGGTAGTTAAATAACTTGCCTCGTCGCTCTGTACATCAACGGTCCGGACTACCTTTCTATCCAAGTTTTCGAAATCAACTTGCCCTGATGCGTTCACAATTGGCTCAGTGCTGATGTAGAGAAGCAGTCTTTCATCTGCAACAGCGCTCGCACGATTTATCTCAATGCTTAAATCACTTACGTGACCGTGCGCGCTTTTGGGAAAAGGATCCAAGACTTCTTCCAAAAACAAAGCAGAGTCTGAGTCAATCAGTTCGTCGAAACGCCCTTCAAGATTTACCTCTGATACGGCCTGAGGAAAATCAAACAATGAAGTCGCACTCTCTGCAAAATCAGGATTGTAATTAGTACCCTCAAAACCCATATGATGAATAGGATCATCGAGGCTTCCGCTATTGTCTTTGTAAGCATCGAAAGTCATCGTACCGTTTTCAAAACGAAATTCCATAAATGCTCGTTTCTCTTTTCCTACGGCATCTACCAGACGGTAGAATTTTGAATCAGCGGTTTCTTCCGCTTGATCTAAAACAAAATAAGTCGCTCGATACTGAGGGCCCAACCAGCCTCCATTGCGCGCCATTATTTGTTGACGCCCCTCAAAGTCGGCTACAAAAATGGAAGTGATAATGTTTTGATTGGTACCGCCTTCATAAATTGAGTGTAAGTGCGAAGCAGAAATAGGTCGAAAATCAAAAGCAAACCAATCGAAATTACCGAAGGCGGTTTCATTGCTGCCAACCCAGTGTCCACTGAGTTCCTTGAGTAAATCGAATCCGAGAATTTCGTTTTCATCGCTTGGACTAGGCATATCGTCATCGTCACAACTCAATGCTAGGAGGGCAAATGGGACGAGTAAAAGAAAAAGGTATTTCATATGATTGCTTAAACGCAGGAGCTCCTTGATTTGTTACAGATAAAAATAATGAGATTGAAGAATTATTAAATTGGTCCAGTACATACTCGAAAGGAGCATAGTTCGTTGCGGATCTTTAATATTAAATGCTTGAAACCCTCGCTAGCCCTTATTAATTCTTATTTTGAAGCCATAGTGCTCAATTCTAAAGAGCCAATTAAATAATAATTATGAATCAATTAATGAATGAAGTAGCTAGACATCTAACTGACGATGTCATAGTACAACTAAGCAGACAAATAGGAGCGACAGATCCTAATAAAGTAAAAAAAGCAAGTCAAGGAGTCGCTGAGCTCTTACTGCAAGCTATTTCTAATAGCGCCAATAATCAGCAAAGAGGCGGAGGTTTGTTAGGTGCCCTTGAACGTGACCACGACGGAGGTATTCTTGGTAATCTCTTGGGTGTACTGGGTGGCGCGAAAAAAACTACTAGTGCGAAAACTACAAACGGCGCTGGCATTGTGTCACACCTTTTAGGTAAACGCCAACTCGAGGCAGCACAGATGGTTAGTCAAATGAGCGGTCTTGACTTTTTCAAATCAGGTGTACTTATGCAATTGATCGCACCGGTAGTAATGGGCGTTGTCGGACAAACAAGAAAATCTGGTGGTTTGGATTTAGGTGGTTTGGCTAATGTTCTTTTAGGAGGCGGAGCACAGGCTTCTCAAAGCGGTGGTCAAAGTGGCGGAGTTTTCAAAAGACTTTTGGACATGGATGGAGATGGAAGTGCAATGGACGACCTGATAAATATTGGAATGAAATTTTTGAAGAAGTAAACCTCTTCTTAGAGATAGTATTGAAGGCGTTGAGTTTTACTTGACGCCTTTTTATTTTTTTTACTAAGCTAGAGTCTCAGGTTGTCGCTAGTCTCAGGCTGGGTTTTACTTTACGACTACTTTTTGAATTCCTCTTCTATTACCTTGAGTAAGCTCAAGTAAATAAATCCCCTTTGGCAAATGGTTCGTGGAAATTCGCGTCTGAGTTTCGAGACCTAAGGCGTATTGATTTACAAGCCGGCCTGACATATCGTACAATCCAATTTGTGATTCCAAATTTGATTCCCCTTCGTAAATGACTGTGAAGTAATTAGCTTCGCCACTTAATACTTGAAACATATTTTCCTCAATTGTTTCTTGTCCAACAAAGATTGACATTACTGGAAAGATGGCCAAGGCGACATCTTTATCATATTTGGTTTTGAAGTCGACCATCATTCCATCTGCTTCTTCGGTGAATGTTCTGTTGATGGCATCATCAAATTCCCCATCTCCTGTTGCCTTGAGAGCAATGCTAGAGTTTGTGGAGTTATCATAAGATATGCCTATGTATAATTCAATGGAACCTAATACTGCGATATCATAAAACGGCCCCGCTACAAAGTTGTATGCAGCATTTGGGATTCCTGCTATCGGAGTTGAAGTACTAGACACATCTGAAAACGCATATTTTTCTTCGAGCGGCTGACCAGCGATAGGAGCTGAATTTGGGGTCGGAAAAGCTCTTAATGTAAAAGAATCCAGTTCGGAATAATTACTTACTTCCAAATCGAGTAGAATGTAATCAAGACTCGCACTTGGTGAGCGGTGCTCGTAGGAATTAAAGATCATAAACTTTCCTGTCGACCCGTCAGACCCTTTACCAGTTATAAAACCGGAGCCATTTTCAATAGGAATGGCTTGGGATACTGTAGAGTTCTCATAATGATACCTAAGTGTATCTTGGGCTA
>CAZZIZ010000311.1:0-2952 GCA_964654535.1 uncultured Chitinophagales bacterium | reverse complement strand
GGCATATCGTCAAAGCAGAAGACATCATCAATCGCGGCGGCGCAACGCTTGCACTGGAGCTGTTCAACTCCGACGACGAAGGTAATGTTGATGAAACTACCGACGTGACGGTTTACACCGATGGCATTGCTCGCACTCAGGGACCCGGAGAAGTGCTCAAACTTCAAGTCGGCGAAAGCGTGACCTTGATGCCCGGTAACTGGCATGCCTTCTGGGGTGAAGGTGGCGATGTATTGATTGGTGAGGTATCAACGGTTAACGACGATTTGACTGATAATGTTTTTCGTGAACCGATTGGTCGGTTTTCAACTATTGATGAAGATGTTGATCCTAGCTATCTATTGGTTTCGGATTACGATAGTTGGTTGTAAGTCGGTCGGTTAGGTTTGCTTGGTTCTATTTGGTCAACATGGACGTATTGCTTTCTTGCCTCTGAATAAATTCATATTTTATGTCATTACTATCAATATAAGCTAACCACAAATTCACAACAGGATCCGACTGTTTCTCGGAGCTAGCATAAACAAAGATACTTACTTTTGAAGGTATAATCGAAATAATGAACTCTGCAGAAGAATGCGGACCAACACCAAAGCTCTGGTGTGACCATCTATTTCCACTAGCCTCGAAAACAACTTTATGCTTTGTTGTTTCGTTAAAATCCCTCTCTCCATACTCAAACCCCTAACATCTCAGAAATACTTCTAGCTTGACTTACAAGTTCAAAAATATCGATCTCTGCCCGCACAACTCCAAATTCAAATCGAGGTGAGCGGCTATCGCATGCGCCAACAAGTATCATAAAGATCAACAAGAAACTAATACGAGCCAAAGTCATATAAAGTATCTCTGTAACAATCTACTAAGCCTTAAATGCGATAGCTCGAATTTAGTTACGTCAAATAAATCAGCAATCCAGACTCAGAATCTACAGCTATTTGGTAAATATTCTTTAACTCGGAAAAATGAGGCGCTAGAGACTCAACTCCCTCTTCAAGAAATTCGCGCCCAAGATAGACATCATCGACAACAGAGTTGGAAATTTCTATCTGGTTAAATTTTCGATTAAAGTCAACCGATTCAAGCTCGACAAACACTTCTCTTACTTTACAAGCGGAAAGAAATCGAACAGGCCCATAATCAAGCTCATCGCCAATTGCCTCACCACCAAAGATTGCCTGACCTAACAACGATTTGTTGGCGTCAACAGTACCTGTTAAAACAAAATGCAATACCTGCCATGACTTATCAATATCATAGCTTCTAACGTCGGAGGCGTCACATTTTTCCGGAAACAATAGCTGAATTAAGCAATCAGGATTTTGGTTCAAATCCTCAGACTCTGTTTCTGAGACCAACCTATACTTGGCTGCAATACTCATCGACTTAAACTTACTACTCTAAAAGATTTATAAATTCGCATAACGTGAATTGTTACTCAGGGTATCAATCCCAATCGCTAACTCCAATGGGCGCAACTTCTCTAGAACAATTTTCGCACGTGGCTCAAACCCAATTTTATCTTGATCACGATAATAATAAAATTCAGGTTTGGATACCCATCCACCGTTTTTATCTTTCTTGTTACCCACATCAAATATAACGCGACTAATTTTTATTCCTTCAAGTTGCTCTTTTATTAAGTCTCTTTGCTCTTCACTCGAAGCATAGTGATCTTCCTTTTTGTCACCAGCGGTAAAAAAAACTGTAACTACCACAATAAATCCAAACTCAACAAATTCCTGAAGCCTCCTGATCGCTGAATCCCGATCGTAGTATTCCGCTCCAAAATAACCGTTTCTTGTTATGTAACACTCTCCATTGTTGTTCAGCACAAAACTAAAACATTGCATATACCGACTACTACGCAATTCATGATCTATGGGTATTTCTCTTGCCATGTCAACGCCTAAAAGGCCAGCCCGAGAGCAAAGGTATTAGCAATTGCTGTTCTAACACTGTTCCTAGCATAATTCGCCGAAATTGCACCCGCACGGTTTAACAGAGATATGGCACGATTCAATCTACCAAACCCTCTCGTGGGTGTGCGCGACCGCTTATTAATATCAATCAAAATAGCCAACGAACCTGCCTCAGCCACTAGCGTTTTTATTGTACTGTCGTTGGTATAGAACAAGATCCCCTCCACATTTTTGACGTATGATTCTTCCCCGCAAATAGTTACCGACTCGTCAATCGGGTCCCAATCGTCGCGAGAGTAATTTACAAACGCTCCGATCGAACTATAGATCACCATCTGCTTCGTTCCACTAGCAATTCCAGATATCGATAAAGGTTTGATTTCCGCGAATGTACTTTTTGTCGGATTCAAAATGTCCGGACGAAAAAATCTAAAAGCGAGTGGAATATCGACACCTTCTGGAATTCCTTTCTGAAACGTTCTGTTATACACAGCGTCCTGCCCAGTGTGTTCCTCTTCGTATAGTTCCGTTATTACTGTTTCGGCACGCCTGCCAATAACAGTTGGATGGCTATTGATCGAACAATAACCCGAAGGATCAATCTGGTTCGCCGGATCACCCTCTGCAAAGTTGTATTTATGTTGCGAGCTAGGCCTTCGATTCTTTCCAACCCATTTATCACTCTGTGAAAATCTTCCTATCGAGGAAGAATAATATCTTTCTCTAAGAAAAATTAAATTCAAATCTTCGTCAAATTGCTCACCGTTGAACAAATAACGATTAGAGTAAATATTTTCACCATTTACCGAACTCCCAAAAACATCATAGGTGTTCCTACCCAGAAGCTGACCCGTTAGTCCTGACAATAGGCGTGTGCTTCCAGTCGAGTCGTAATGATAGGTAAATGACGCAGTTTCGTTATCCAGACTTAAAAGATCAGTCCCAAACGTATACCCAAGGTCCGTCGTCCCCGTACGCTCAAACAACACCTGCCCATAGTCCCGATTCGTATCCACCAGATATTCGGTCA
>CAZZIZ010000310.1:0-2974 GCA_964654535.1 uncultured Chitinophagales bacterium | reverse complement strand
AAAAGGACTTTAATGCTTGTCCTAAAAAGCCAGTTCCACCGGCTATACAAATTTTCATAATGCTTGATTTAATTTGTGATCAACTAGATTTTGTGGTTTGCAATCATATGCCTAATCGCTTCTTAAAAGTCACCCAAAAGATATTTTTCCAGTAGTAGAGTGGGAATAAGCCTGCCGAATACAAATAGATCAGTCCAATAGTACTCGAGTCAATACCCATTCGGTATTGGAAAAAGGCAAATAGTACAAAACCAATCATGTAAACAACTACGGCTCTTATGTAATACATCAATGAATCGTTATAGCTTTTCGATTTTCCTTTTCTCCGAAAAAATCTTATCGACCATGCTAGGAGATGAAATGGCGCTATGTATAACAAAAAAGCCATGTACAAAATCCAGATATCGTAATACAAATCCATAAATCTAGTTTGCTTTAAGATTTCAATTCAATAACATCACTTAGTTCATCTGCTTTATTCTTTTCCTTATCCCAGGGCATCGTAGCGATTTTCCACCAGTAATAAATTGGAAGAATTGCGGGAACCACGGTAAGGTAAATTGGGTAGATTCTGTTTTGCGTATTCAGTCCTAGGGTTGATAAGAGATACAAAATCCCCCCACCGCATAAGTACACAAAGACCATTATGATATAATTCCGCAATCGAGAAATGTACAAGTCAGATCGCCCAGCTCTTTTACTCCATCTAATGGACCAACAAATCAAGTGGGTGATCCCAACTATAGGTAGAATGAGCAACCATAAAATCACTACAATCATTTTAATCTCTATTTATTCAGCAATTGTTTTAACTACCTCCGCTCCTTTCAATGACTTCCTTCTCAAGTGAAACAAGATGAACACATTCAAGAAGTGCATTATGCCCAGCACCATTACTATGAATCCAACTTTCATACTTAAGACTTCAATACAACTACGTACATCAAGAATAGAGCCTCTGAATTTCAAATTGATGAGTACGTAGCCAAAGTTGAGTAAGTAGAATCCAATGAGAAGTAGTTTATTTACGCCTTTAGACAAGTCGTAATCGAAGTCGAAAATTTGATCTAAGAAGACCGCTCCGTTTTGGTGCAAAGTTCGCCCTACCCAAACGGTTGCCAAAATTGTGACCAGCACATAGATTAAATAAGTGATCGAGGTTAAAGTCATAGTAATTGTTTAATTGGTTATAAAAAGCTGACCTTTTATTCTGTGATTAATGATTTTTTAATTCTTCTCGCAAGACCGAAAATATTGACCCAATAGTACATCGGAAAGAGTGTTGGAATAGCGAAGAAGTAAATGAGCCATAATGGCGAAGAATAAACCCAATCAGTAACTGGGATATAGCTCATAACTAATAAGATCGAAGCTCCAAGGGCATAAATGAGAACAGCAGTTATGTACATCTTCAAATTATCGATGTATTCTTCTGGCATCCCTTCATGATTCATCCACCTAGCAACCCAACTAAAAAGATGAAAAGCTCCAATAAAAGGAAGCAAGAGAAACCAGCATACGATACCTGTTGCCAGTAGACCGAATATAAATTCTATTAGTGTTTCTACCATAATAATTGAACTTTTAGAAATTATTGAAAGTTTATGCTAAAAAAAGGGGCGAACCTTTAGCCCATCGCCTTTATCATTTTTTTGAAAAATCTGTTCTCATTCATCTTCGTCATTAAGTTTGATAGCTGATCCAAGTGACTGATAAAATCTTCGAACTCCGCAACTAGTTTTTCAAAGTGCTTTACTTCGTCCTTTGGACCTTTTATATCTGCGTCTTTTAGTTTACGCAGTAAATCTTGAATCGGAATAAATTCCCTCTTTTTGCGCTCTGTCAAAATACTCTGAGCAATGTGGTGAACATCGTGATTGGCTCTGAAAAACTCTTTACGCTCCCCTAGTTTGTTTTGCTTTGCTATCAAACCCCAGTTAATCAACTCACGTAGATTGGTGTTCACATTTCCTCTAGACAGTTGAATCTGCTCCATTACATCTTCGGCACTCAAGCCATTTTCATTTGTCAACAACAAAGCGTGAATCTGAGCCATCGAGCGTGGAATACCCCAGGCTGATCCGACTACGCCCCAACTGTGAATGAACTCCATCTTTGCATCTTCTAATCTCATAGTACAAATATAATGCAAATTTCCTAAACTTTCAATATTTATTGAAAGTTTAGGAAACAAAGCGCCGTTGAGTATAAACCCCTTGAAAATCCGTGAAATACTCTTGGAAAAACCTAGTCCTGAGCCGATCTGCTATCCACCAGTATCCGAGCGAGTAGCGCTGCAATAGCGCTCAAGCCTATTCCAATGAAAAACTTAAACTGCCAAATAGGAGGCGATAAGGGCAAAGGCTCTACCCTACCCAAGCGACTGCTATAAGTAAAAACACAAATCGCTAACAGCAGCATTACAAAAAAATGAATAAGCGCATACTGCTTTGAACCGAGTCGCTTAATCGTCCAAAAGTAAATCGGCGCGAGACTTAAAAACACATAAGCCAAAGCGCCGAAGGATACGGCTTTAGTCCAAAGGTCTAAGCCATTGACTTGAAAGTTTTGATATAAGAAGTAAAAGTGAATGAGATGATTGACCGCTACTGCGGTCAGACCTGCAAGTAAAACTTCTCTTGACTTGGACGAGTCCATTAAAGCGTGTAGACCTTTTAGAACGATCCAAATGGCGAGTGATACGAGCAAGAAAAAGGTTATGCGTGCGGAGTATCGAGCAGTCAGGGAGTAAAACTGATCTGCGTTTTGGCTTAAGCCCGAGGAATAGAAATAGTTTGCAGCTTCCAGAAGAAGGACCGAGCTTATTATTCTGATCGTACTTTTCACCGTCTTGATTTCATTCAGTAACAAAGTACGAAAAGGAAAGAAGTAGCATGTACTTGCGTGAGGGATAGAGGGGTTTGTCTGAGCTCCTGTTGCTGGTAAGCGCCGAGCCCTCAGCACCCAAGTGCTG
>CAZZIZ010000309.1:0-2974 GCA_964654535.1 uncultured Chitinophagales bacterium | reverse complement strand
AAAGCAAATGCTTCTACCGCTAAGGCGGTAAGCATTAGCTACCTCCACAAAAGAGACTCCTCCCTTTGGTCGGCTGCTTCCTATCCCTCACGCGACTAGATAGCGATGTTTTAATCTGAATATTAACAACCCTACTAGCACTCATAATTTCTTTCCAGACCTTCCGTTTACTTTATATTATCTTCCATACGAAGTAAAACAATAACAAAAACTGCAGCATGAGTCGAAGCCTCTTTTTATTTGCGAGCATCCTCTTCGTTTCCGCCAGTGCACTAGCTCAAAACGAATTTTCACTAAGCGGATTAACCAGTGGACATGAGGACGGCACCGTTCTCTACCTAGACTTTTTCGACAATACAGATGTAAGAGATTCTGTAGTGGTCAAAAACAACAGTTTTAGCTTTAAGTCGAAACTAGCCAATGCGCCTATAGTCGGGATTCTATCGACGCAAGACGGGAGCGACCTCCGAGTCTTGTGGTTAGAAAACAATAAAATGACTTTTGATGCTAGCAGGTCGAATTTAAAAAATGCAAAGGTTTCTGGTTCTAAACTTGAAAAGCGACAACAAGATTTGACCATGGAAACAGCTGGACTTTCAAGTGACGAGCGAAAAGCAAAGGAACAGGCCTTTGAAAAAGACTCAGCCAACAAGTTTCCGAATACGCGCACTCTTTCAACATACTGCAGAATTATGGGGTTAGATGAAACCCTAAAATCCTATAAGCGGTACGCGAATTACGACAAAGAATCTCCATACGAAAAGAGAATAGGCGGTTTCATAAGCCTTAATAGTATGCTCAGGTTGGGCCAAATGTTTATGGACTTTGAATTGCCAAATCAAAACGGAACCTTGAAAAAGCTATCTGAGCTTGAAGGGAATTTAATACTCCTAGATTTCTGGGCATCTTGGTGCGGGCCTTGTCGCGAAGACCATCCAGAGCTTATAGAAGTGTACAATCAGTTTAAGTCGAAGGGTTTTGAAATATTCTCTGTCTCACTGGACAGCGAAAAAGAAGATTGGGTAAAAGCAATAAACGATGACGGTCTAAACTGGGAACAAGTGAGTGACTTGAAAGGAATGGACAGCGCAGCTGGACAGTTATACGGAGTCACCAGGGGGCTTCCAGCCAATTGGCTAATCAACGAAAAAGGTGAAATAATTGCGCACAACTTACGCATCGAAGAGTTGCGTGAAAAGTTAGGGTCAATTTTCAAGTAAGATCCTGCAGCCAGGATAGGAGCGGTATGAGGTGCTTCAAAAGTGTATTGAGCCCCACCGCGCAGAGCGACCAGAGGAAGCTCCTGCTAAGGTGAAGGGCGAAAACACTTTTGAAGTGCCGAGTACAAGCGGATAGCCTGTTGCTGCCCAAATAATATTCCCCCTAATAGTCACCAAACGACCTTATCTTAATAAAAGCCAAATAGTCTTTTGTATCGAATTTTTGCCGTTCAGCGGACGTTATCCAAATACTCAATATATTTGTACAGAGGCGTTTAGGCCCTCAATGAAACGATCTATATGAAGATTACACCGGGAGAGCTTTTGTCGGGCATAGTTTTGCCAGAGGATTTACGAAAGCTAGAGAAAGATCAACTCTTTCAGGTCTGCACAGAGTTGCGCGATTACATTATTGACACGGTTTCTATACACGGTGGGCACTTCGGCGCTTCGCTAGGTGTGGTCGAAATGACGGTAGCGCTGCACTACGTTTTTAATACTCCATACGATCAATTGGTTTGGGATGTGGGACATCAGGCTTACGGCCATAAAATTTTGACTGGGCGCCGCGAAGATTTTCATACCAACCGCAAATACGGTGGCCTTTCTGGTTTCCCAAAACGCAGCGAAAGCGACTACGATACTTTTGGTGTGGGGCACTCCTCCACTTCGGTTTCTGCATGCTTAGGTATGGCGGAGGCTTCGAAGTACAAAGGCGAAACCGACCGCAAGCACATTGCCGTTATCGGCGATGGTGCAATGACGGGCGGTATGGCTTTTGAGGGTCTCAATAATGCCGGCATTACCAACAGCGACTTGCTGATTATTTTGAACGACAACTGCATGTCTATCGACCCCAACGTTGGTGGACTTAAAGAATACTTAACCGATATCTGCACATCGCCTACTTATAATAAAGTACGCGATGAGTTGTGGAACACATTGGGTAAGCTGAGCAAGTTTGGTAAGAGTGCTCAAGACATTGCTTCGAAAATCGAAGGCTCTATGAAAGGTATACTTTCACGACAAGGCAATCTCTTCGAATCTTTGGGTATGCGCTACTTCGGGCCTATCGATGGAAACAACATTAACAATATGGTTTCTGTGTTGGCCGATTTAAAAAATATTCCGGGGCCAAAATTGTTGCACTGTGTTACTGTTAAGGGCAAGGGTTACAAACCTGCCGAACAAGAGCAAACCAAATGGCACGCACCCGGTTTGTTTGACAAAATTTCTGGAGAGATAAAAAAGAAAGCGCCGGTTGCTCCGCAGCCACCGAAGTATCAAGATGTTTTTGGTCACACCATTATTGAGTTGGCTAAAATGAATGATAAAGTAATGGGCATTACGCCGGCTATGCCGAGTGGTTGCTCATTGAAATATATGCTGGCCGAAATGCCAGAGCGATCTTTTGACGTCGGTATTTGCGAACAGCACGCGGTTACCTTTTCTGCTGGCTTGGCTACACAGGGTATGGTTCCGTTTTGCAACATCTACAGCACTTTTATGCAGCGCGCTTATGATCAAGTGATACACGATGTGGCAATTCAAAAACTACAAGTGATTATGTGTATGGATCGTGGAGGTTTGGCAGGCGCTGATGGACCTACGCATCACGGTGCTTTTGACCTGGCTTATATGCGTTGCATTCCAAACTTGGTTGTCAGTGCTCCGATGAACGAGTCCGAACTGCGCAACTTGATGTACACTTTCCAATTAGAGAAAAGCAATTTCCCAAGCTGCATTCGCTACCC
>CAZZIZ010000308.1:0-2988 GCA_964654535.1 uncultured Chitinophagales bacterium | reverse complement strand
TCACCCCTGAATCTTATTATAAAAAGCCTTCTCACTCAAAGCTGACCACTCTTTCACCTGATTCAAAAAGTTGAAATAATGATCGTGAACTTTTTTGGTGATCGGGTCTTTTGCGCTCAGCTCGGCTAGCGCATCGCGTGTATGTCCTTTTAACTTTTCCAAAACCTCATCAGGATACAATCGAATCTCAACATCGCTTTCTGCTTTTATTTTATTGAGGTATTCATTGTTCTTAGCATCAAACTCAGCTAAAACCCATTGGCGTATTTGTAGACCTGCGGCGTAGAGAATGGCTTGCAAATCTTTGGGTAAACTATCGTAAACTCTTTTGTTTATCGTAAACTCTAGCTCTGAACCCGTTTCGTGCCAGCCCGGGGTGTAGTAGTATTTGGCAATTTTATGAAATCCTATTTTGTAATCGTGATAAGGGCCAATCCACTCGGCGGCGTCTATGACACCGCGCTCTAGCGTAGTATAAACTTCGCTTCCTGCAACTAGCACTGCGGCGCCCCCAGCTTTCTCCAAAACCTTGCCGCCCAAACCAGGAATCCGCATTTTGAGCCCCTTCAAATCTTCGGGCGAATTTATTTCTCTATTGAACCAACCGCCCATTTGCACGCCAGTATTTCCTCCAAAAAAGGGAACCACATTGAAATTAGCGTAAACTTCCTTCCATAGTTCATAACCGCCTCCACTAAGAAGCCAGGCCGCCATTTGCTGTGCGTTCATGCCAAATGGCACGGCAGTAAAGTATTGTGCCGCCGCCGATTTGCCCGCCCAGTAGTAGGAAGCACCGCAGCCCATCTCTGCTGTTCCCGAAGAAACATTGTCAAAGACTTCTAAAGCGGGTACCAGCTCTCCGCCGCCAAACACCTTAATTTCAATTCTCCCTCCAGACATTTCTTTCACCACATCTGCAAAGAGCTCCGCAGATTCTCCCAAGACGGGAAACTTTGGTGGCCAAGTTGTCACCATTTTCCAGCGATACTTTTTTCCACTATGTACGAATGGCCCCGACTCGTCACGCATTTTTACGCCTTCCGCATCCGGAGCGGGTATGCAACCAGCTATTGTCGTGGCTGCTAGCCCGCCGAGTAGGCCTTTTTGTATAAAGTCTTTGCGTTTCATAGATCAGTTCAAAAGGTAAATGATATCTGGGAACATAAATATGATGAAGAGGAAAATGATTTGAATAATGATGAAAGGAATGATTCCGCGATAAATATGCTGCGTCGTTACGCCCTCAGGTGCGACTCCTTTTAAATAGAAAAGTGCAAAGCCAAAGGGCGGCGTCAGGAAACTGGTTTGCAGGTTCATAGCGATAAGAATACCTACCCAAAGCATATCCATTCCCAAGGCATTGAAAATCGGGGTCACGACTGGTACAACGATAAAAATGATTTCAATAAAGTCAATAAAGAATCCCGCGATGAAAATACCAATCATAACCAAGAGCAAAAACATATTGGGCGAAAGCTGCGATGCGGTAATGAGTTCAACCAAATAGGTATCACCACCTAGCGAGCGAAAGATTAAGGTAAAAGTTGTTGCACCCAGCAGTATGAAAAATACCATAGCCGTAAGACGTGTTGTCTGTTGCATAACGGCTTGCAGTACCTCAAAAGAAAATTTCTTTTGAATAAAGGTGAGGACAATCGCACCCAAAGCACCGACGGCGGCGGCCTCCGTGGGTGAAGCAATACCACTAAATATTGAACCGAGAACTGATAGGATTAGCAAAAGCGGAAGCAAAAATGCCTTTATCACTCGAGCGCCAAAACCCGACCTACGGAAAGCATCAATCTCTGCTTGAGGCAAGGCTGGAGCTAAATCTTTATTGAGCTGCGAGAAAACTAGAAGGTAAACAATGTAGATGCACACGAGCAGAAAACCTGGAATTAGTGCAGCTGAAAATAGTGTGCCCACATCTACGGAAGCCCCACCGCGCGAGCTGCTGCTTATAGTATCGGCAAGCAAAACCAAAACGATAGAAGGCGGAATGATTTGCCCCAAGGTTCCAGATGCAGCTATGGTTCCTGTAGCCAGCTCCTTACTATAGCCGCGCTTCACCATAGTGGGTAAGCTTATTAATCCCATTGTAACCACAGTTGCGCCAACTATTCCCGTAGATGCGGCAAGTAATGCTCCTACCACCACCACGGATATGGCCAAGCCACCGCGTACCGAACCAAACAGCATAGCCATCGTTTCCAGCATACTTTCCGCAAGCCCAGACTTCTCCAGCATAATACCCATAAAAATGAAAAGAGGAACAGCGATGAGCACGTAGTTGTTCATCGTGCCCATAATACGGCTGGGTAGTAGATTGAAATCCACAATATTAAAATACTCAGGAGCGATGAAATAAATGGCAATTCCGAAAAGGGTAGAGACTCCACCTAGGGTAAAGGCGACTGGATAACCCTTAAGTACTAGGACAAAAATGAGCACAAAAAGTAATAAAGCAATCGCACCCATTAGGTTCTCAGGGTTTGTATGGCTTTCAGGATAGAAGCGATGGCTTGTAAAAGCAGAAAGAAAAATCCGATGAGTATAAACGACTTAAGGATAAAGAGCATTGGTAGTCCTCCGGCCTGAGCTGAACTTTCGTTTATCTCGAATGACATTCGGGTGTAATGAAATGCGACATTGATAATTACCCAAGTCCAGGGGATTAGAAAAAGTACTCCGCCTATAATATTGACTAAAGCTTTTTTCTTCGCCGATAGCTTATCGTAAAAAACATCTACGCGTACATGCTCGTCCTGCTGGAAAGTGTAGGCCGCACCGCCTAGGAATATCAGTGCAAATAAGTAGATCTCTAATTCGATTACCCAGATTAAGGTGTAGTCGAAAAGGTAACGCATGGCTACGTCCAAGCAAATAAGTAAGACCAAGAGGAGGGTACACCAACTCACCGCTTTTCCAATGAAGATGGAGATGCTTTCTATGGTTTGGATTAGTTTGTTCAATGAGAGGTGATTTGCA
>CAZZIZ010000307.1:0-3057 GCA_964654535.1 uncultured Chitinophagales bacterium | reverse complement strand
CAAACACCACGAATAGGACAGGGCCATCGCAATCTGGTTCGGCGGTAAAGTTGTCGAGTGTGGTATTGTTACATTGCGCACTCATAAGGGTAGGGGCGAGGGCGCATAGTGCAAATAGTAAAGAATTGAGTCCAAAGGTCAAGGCAGCTTTCATAAACTGAAAGGTACTAGGTATTGGTAGTTTTTGAAACCCTGAGTATTAACAAGTCAAGTATTGAATACTTCTCGTTGCATTTCAAAGTCATCTATACCCAATATTCAAGATTGAATCTCCAGTACCTTTAAGTAACAGTTACCCTTTTCTTACAGTGGATTGAAACGCGGTACATGAACCTTTTCAGAATACCTGCTAGTTTTCTATTCATACTAATGTCGCTATCGACATTTGCCCAAATTCATTTTACGAATCCCACTCCGCTAACCACAGATTGTTATAGTCCTAATAGTTACAAAATCGAAGACCTAGGCTTACTGTAAAGCCTGTCGTCTTTGTCAGCTCAAGTGAAATCAACATTTCTTTAACAGGCGAGCAAGAAGTAAGTGAAGTTTTGCTCTACAATATTGATGGTAAGTTGCAAGAAAGTAAAAGTGTAAGTAGAGATGAAAACATCTTCGGTTTTTCCAATGTCCCAACCGGAAGTTATCTGCTGGTATTTTTATCGCGGCAGCAAGAAGCTCTTAGTCAAAAGGTTTTGGCCTATTGAGTTAAACTCTTGCCTGCTGTAGCTTGCGCTCTCGAAAGCCATATTTGACCCTTGCTACAAAAAAACCCAACCGAGCCGCAGCTCAATTGGGTTTTAACTCTATGAAAAATACTTAAACTTACTTTACAATAAACCTATCCGTGTCCATAAACTCGGATGCTGAAACCAGTGAAATGAAGTACATACCAGACTGTAGCTCTTCTAGCAAGAGCGTTACCAGCTCTTCGGAATATGAGCGATTAATATCTTGTCTGTATATCGTTTTACCAGTCGCATCTACAATTAGAAGAGTCATCGACTCCTCTAACAATTGCTCAGGTAAATTCAGTTCTACGCGTAACCTGTTGTCCGCGCCAAGTACATTGCCCAAAACAGATATCAAACCTTTTTTGCTAGTACCGTAGGAAGTATTGAAGTTACTTTCAATGCTTGTAGCTACACTATCTGAGTCACTGTCTGTGTCTATAAAATCTGGAATGCCATCGCCATCACTGGAGTTAATGCCACCATTCCCACTTGAATCAGGAGTGTCTGGCTCTGCAGCAACCGCGTCATCATTGACCGCAACAAAAGAAGTATAATCAGTTACCAGGCTATACTGCAGTCCAAGTTGAGTAATTTCTTCTTCTATTGAAACTTCGTCGTCTTCATTGCTGGCAATACCGTAGTCGGACATCAACTTGATTTTCTTTCTAGCCCATAAATACTTGAGCGCAATATTGTCGTCAATGCCCTCGGTGTAATCGCCAAAGGACTGAACAGTTGAAACCTCACCATAAGCGAAATCTCCTTTGAGGTTAATGCTTCCTGCCGGAGCACCGTGATATTTTCCGCAGATGATTATAGGTCTATCGGCGAATACATCAGGTATAGAAACTGGCTCGATATCGTAAGCGTCTATTCCGTTGAAAGTGGCCTCAATATTGGTCAATACTGGATTTTCAATGTATTCCTTGAATCTATCAGCTACTTCACCAGCATCATTAAAGTTTGTAGCTACAAAAGACTCTCCTTCACCAACGTAAGCGATTCCTTCGATAATAAAACGGTTTACGTTGTTACCGATCCCGAAGGCAAAGAAATTAGCTTTGTTCAAGTTTTCTCGAATTAAATCGTAGGCTTCTTTTTCAACCGCAACAAAACCGTCAGTAATAATCGCGAAGGTTCTTGCAAAGCCGTTGGTACCGCCCATACTTAGCGCTTGCTCCATTGCGGGCAACAAATGCGTAGACCCGGCAGAATTTACATTCGTCAAAAAGTTCACTGCGTCAGTAATATTTGCTTCGGTAGCAGGTAAAGAATTTGGTGACAGGACCGATGAGCCGCCAGCAAAAAACAATATATTGAACATGTCGTCACTATTAAGATCATGTAGTAAATCGGTGATCATAGCTTTCGAAATCGATAGGGGGGTACCGTTCATAGAACCCGAAATGTCCATAATGAAAATATATTCGCGAGGAGGACTGTCAAACATAACATCGGGCTTAGGCGGCTGAATCATTGAAAGGAAGAAATTTTCTTCTTCACCTTCATAAAGCAGAAGACCTGTTTCTATATTGTCATCATCTAGCGTGTAGTTTAAGATATAATCTGCTCCTGGATTCGAGGATACTAAAGTGCTCGCCGAATTTCCGCTATAATCTATAACACCACCGTGAGATGGATTGTTCGCAGTAAATGGCATTCCAGCGTTTATGTCAACATTTATATTGAAAGCGGTTGCGGAAAGTTGTTCTGCCTGCGCAATCGACTGTTCGATCCAAGACTCATTATTAAAGGAGAAGCGCGGTCCAACAACATTCGGAAATACGAATTGGTAAACACCCTGTTCAGGAACCAGGAGTTCGGTATAGACCATTTTAACGGTAAGAGATTCACCAGGTTGAATATTGGCTAAGCTCATCTGGAAAACGTTCGGGCGGTTCTGCTCTAGCAAAGATGCCGTTTGCCCTGCTTCATTAGCCTCGTCAAAAATTTCTTGGGCCTCGTCTTTTCTTTTTATTTCAGCGACAATGACGGTGCCATCGCCCATAATCATTTCCATTCCGTATACTGCGGCGTTAGTAGACATTGGAAAAACGTAGGTTGCATCTACTTCGGCTTCGCCGTCATTGACGTAGACTTGCTGAATTTCGACATTGGCAATCACACCACTGATGGTAGCATTAATGTCAGTCGATAACAAGAAGAAATCCACTTCCGTTTCATCAGCGGTATCTATGGTAAAGTAGGGGCACTCCGTTTGGTTATCGTCTTGGGCTGTTAAAGCACCAAACTGGAATAGGAGAAACAGGAGCAATATGCTTCGCGCGAGTTGTAGCATTGCCCGTTTTGTAGAACTAATCATAGC
>CAZZIZ010000306.1:0-3057 GCA_964654535.1 uncultured Chitinophagales bacterium | reverse complement strand
AAAAAATCTGTTACCGCATAGACGTGGTACTGCTTTTCAATGAATATTATGAAACGATTCTCGCTAGTACTTTTTATCCTCGGCTATACAAATTTATTGTTCGCACAAGACAAAGTTAAACTTCCCGATACCGGTATTAGCGGAGTCTATGAAGTAATGCTTGGAGCCGACGAGCGCAACTTTCCGCTAAGATATTTTGCCGCTTTTGGATTTACCCCTGTCGATAGCGCCAGCATTGACGCAGATAAAGCATTTGAAATTTATGGAGTGCGCTCCAAGCTCACATCATACCGCCTGCAAAATGGAGAGATCGATTCGCACGGGTTATTGCGTGTGTTGGTTTGGGATAAACCGCTAGGCACTGGAGTAGGTTATGCGCCCCCAGAAACCATCGGCCAGCGAATGGCAGTTATGCGCACCGAGAACATTTTTCGGCTGCACGACATCTACAGCGCTGCGCGCGATGCCAAACAACCCTGGCTAAGTACGGAACCCATAGCAGACGACCTTTTTGGCCTCGACGATAAAAAGAAAGACTTCTTTAACCGACCCGTAATCGTTCGCGAAAATGGTGTCTATGGCGAATTCTTCAACCATATTTTTTTTCAGCGATTTGGTTACCATATTCCCGGCTATGGAACGGTAGGAGAAGAAAGTGAGTTACGCACCAGCGAATTCACCCACCACGATTTTATTGTAAAAGGAAACATCCAAGAACTAAATTATTTGCAAACTGTTCTCGGTTTAAAAGCTGAAAAAGCCGCAGAGATAGATGGCGATTGGCTCAAAGGCCCGCGTCGTGTATTCGCTTTTCGACCTGGCGAAAGTCATTGGTATTGGGGATTTGTTTCTCCGAATAACATCTGTGGCAAGCTCAAGTTTTTTGTACCCCGCGGTAATAACAAAGACGACCGCAGCGATGCTCAGCGCCCAGGGGAAATGGGCATCACATTGCATTCCTTCTACGTAGACAATTTGAAAATGGTTTACGAAAGCGTGCAAGATCAGGACAATCTGACCTCCACCGAGATTGTTAAAAATGAATTCGGAGAACGATGTTTTGTTTTTAGTGGTCCATTAGGCTGCACCTGGCAGATAATTCAGAAAGGAAGTATTAGCCACGAACCGATAACTGAGCTGAAGTTCGAATTGGTAGATGAATAAGTTTACAATAAAGGGCTAATTCCTATTCGCTAGAGATAAAATTGATTTATTCAATCTTTTCCGGACTAACAGTTAAACAATTTAGTTTTTGGTAGACTGAACTAAAACTATCTTGATTGATGAGCTCGTTTGGCAATAAATTTCTCCGAAAAGTAAGACAGCAAAACTAAAACTATACCTACCAAAGCGTAGGTCGCTCCTCCATCGTCGGCCATTAGGTGTGCTGTAGCTGCGAGCGACGTATCATAAAAGAAACCAGCATAAGCCCATTCTTTCAAAGTAGAAGAAAGTTTAGTCCATATAGCTACCAGCCCCAAAAGTTTAGCCGTTGCTAAAGGATAAACCAAATAAGTAGGGTAGTTTAAAAATTCGAAGAAGCCCGCAACCATTTCTGGTTTAGTGAAGTACATGGAAGCTGAATAACACATTAGTACAGTGAGCAGTGCAGTGCTTGCATAATAAAGAACTTTAAGGAAGGTCATTTTATAAGGTTTTACTCAACCAATATAAGGATAGTTTGTAGCCTTTATTAAAGCTAGCCACTGAATAATTAACGCAGTCAAATTTTAACTGGCTTCATCAAACTGTTTCTCTTTTTCGTTGTGCGTAGCTTAATCAGTTCAGACTTAGCGGATAAAGCAGGTGCTTGTCTAAAGAAATTGTCTTAAAATCAACAATGCGCATTTCGTGTAAATAGCCTTCTTTTAAAAGATTGGACTCTACTGGCATTTTGCTCGGTAGTAGGATACCGTTGTAGTCCTTATAATCAAGGAAGGTCGCCGCTCCGGTTACGAAGGCATAGATATCCCGAATGGTATATTCAACTTTTACAATTCGCTTAGTCGCCTTGTCTATCCAAACTAAGTACTGATCAATATCTTTTTGGGGTTCCACGGTATTCCAAGAGGCAAGGACTCCGTCGCAAGTTTTGTTGGCGATGGTTTTTGTTCCTGCGTAGGACAAAGTATTGGCTTCTTGAATACGATTTGGAAGCTCTATGAAATACTGATAGGTTGGCAGCCAAAACTTTATGTCCTTTTTGTCAGAAGGGATCGCTCGGTTAGTATCGTCCAAAGTATAGGCGTGACCATCTTGAATTCCCCAGACAAGTCCTTGGTCTGTTCCTTTAGTTATCTCGAGTCTACCCGTTTGGTCAACGGGGACATAATGCATAGAGAATTGTAAGTTATGATCTTTAAAAGGGTTACCCTGTTTACCTAAAAAGCCGAAGAAATCATCTTCGAAAATAGCTTCATAAGCTTTAACCGATTTCCAATTTTCAATACCGTGCGCAGCTCCCATTTCACTAAGTAGTTGTTGAGCTTTAGCACTTGAAGCAGATTCTATATCGTGGCCTTTGCGTAAATCTGCTAAGCGAAAAATGTTCGTGCAGCCTACAAATAGGAAGGCAATAGTTAGTGCCAGAATAATCAGTTTGGATTTGCCTTTCATTTTAATACTCTCTTGTTAAGATTCGTTCGTCTTGATGTCGGTAGGAAACTTTGGTTTAGAAATGTGCGAAGGTAGTACAATGCGCTCTGCACAGAATTTGCGAATAGGGCCAAACTCCTTGAATTTTATATTTTGGAGTATTTGTTTAAGGAAGGGTTAATAACTCTCAGGTTGCCAATTATACACCTTACCATTCATTTTAAAAACGGTCAGTCTTGATTAATATAAGCGTGAGGGATAGAAGCCTTTGTGGAGCTCCTGTTGTTTTGAGCAAGCTAAGCACTTAGCTCCTTAAGAGCTAGATGGGCTTTTTGCTAAAAATAGAGCAGAGCGACGGCAGAAAGCCCGACCCCAAATGCAGCGTCGGCCTATGGTTCTAGGCCAATTTGGGGGCACGCCCAGAAATAAAATTTATGCTTAGCGATAGAGGATGTATGATTT
>CAZZIZ010000305.1:0-3076 GCA_964654535.1 uncultured Chitinophagales bacterium | reverse complement strand
AGAGGACGTTCAGTAGAGGACATGGGGACTGAAAGTCCCCCACTCATTTCACCCCGACTAAAGTCGGGGCGATTGAAATTTTCCGCGTGAGGGATAGAGGCATTGTCGAAGCTCCTGTTGTGGGCGACGCATAGTACTTAGCTCCTTAGAGCTAGAAGTACTATAGATGGAGAACACAGAACAGAGCGACTGCCGACAGCCCGACCTTTTCTTTGCCGCAGGCAGATAGAAAAGGGCACGCCCAGATTAGTTACATTTACATCCGCATTGAACAAACCCAAACACATATCGATTCTTGGTTGTACTGGCTCCATTGGTACGCAAGCTTTGGAGGTAATAGCCGAACAAAAAGAGCACTTTGTGGTAGACGTTTTATGCTGCCACAGCAGTGCCGATGCTTTAATAGCGCAGGCCGAAAAGTTTGCACCGAAACACGTCGTGATTCATTCGGATGAGGGCTTTGCAAAAGTAAAGTCGGCATTGGCTGGTACTTCTGTTGAAGTGCACAGTGGTTCGGCGATTAACGATTTGGTTACGCTAGAAAGCACGGATGTTTTGCTGACTGCCTTGGTGGGTTATGCGGGATTGGAACCGACGCTTAAGGCCATAAAAGCTGGAAAAGACATTGCGCTGGCCAACAAAGAAACTTTAGTCGTAGCTGGTGAACTGGTAATGCGTTTGGCTAAAGAGGCTGGCGTAAAAATTCTGCCGGTTGACTCCGAGCACTCCGCGATATTTCAATGTTTGGTTGGTGAAGAAAGTAATCCGCTGGAGAAAATAGTTTTGACGGCTTCGGGTGGGCCCTTTCGTGGTAAGAAATTGGACTTCCTGAAATCGGTAACTAAGGAGCAGGCTTTGAAACATCCGAACTGGTCGATGGGTCCTAAAATCACCATCGACTCGAGTACTTTGATGAACAAGGGGCTGGAAGTGATAGAAGCGAAATGGCTCTTTGACTTGCAACAAGATCAAATAGAAGTGGTGGTGCATCCGGAATCGGTGATTCACTCCATTGCTCAGTTTGAAGATGGCTCGATGAAAGCACAAATGGGTTTGCCAGATATGAAGTTGCCGATTCAATATGCGCTGACTTACCCTAAGCGCTTGGCGAATAAGTTTCCACGATTCGATTTTGCCCAATACGCTAGTTTGAATTTTGAAAAACCCGATCTGGATACCTTTCGTAATTTGGGTCTTGCTTTTACGGCCTTGGATAAGGGGGGCAATCTGCCTTGTATTTTGAATGCAGCAAACGAAATAGCGGTTCAGGCATTCTTGGAGGAACGTATAGGATTCGTGGAAATGTCTGATTTGATAGAGCGGACGATGAATAAGGTGTCTTTTGTGGCTCAGCCTCAGCTCGAGGAATATCGTACGACCGACCGTGAAAGCCGTATTTACGCTCAGGAACTGGTCTAATCTGTGACTTTTCAAGGCGCTCACAGGCTTAAATTTGTAGTATTTTTATACCTGCGAACTAAGTAAACGATTCTGTCGTTTAAAAGTCGATAATAGAACTATGGAAGGATTAATAATGGCCGCGCAGCTAATCTGCGGTTTATCACTTTTAGTATTTGTACACGAACTTGGGCACTACTTGGCTGCTCGCTACTTCGGTATGCGTATCGATAAGTTTTTCATCTTCTTCGATGCCTTCGGTACTAAACTATGGAGTAAGAAAATAGGCGATTGCGAATATGGTATCGGCTGGTTGCCTTTGGGCGGATACGTGAAAATAGCCGGAATGATAGACGAGTCTATGGACAAGGAGGCTATGAAAGGCGAACCAGAGGAATGGGAGTTTAGAAGCAAACCTGCTTGGCAACGTTTTATAGTGATGATTGGCGGTATCGTAATGAACCTACTTATTGGGGTCATTATTTTCGCGGGCTACTTGGGTTATTTCGAAAAGGACTATATAGCGGTTGACGATCTTAAAGACGGGATTTACGCTTTTGAGATGGCGGAAGAAATGGGCTTTGAAACTGGTGACAAACTTGTTGCGGTAGATGGAGAGACTCCAATTAGACTAAAAGACTTTAAAGGTCCTGCGGTACTATTTGGTAGTACCATAACAGTAGAAAGAGACGGCAAGCAAATCGATATAGAAGTACCTGAGTCGTCTTATAGAAGAGGTGGCGAGAATTTCTTCGCTCCTTATAAACACGATGTAGTTGTTGGTGCGCTTCCAGACTCCAGTGGCGCGACGCTTTGTGGTTTGCAAAAAGAAGACGTCATTAAAAAGGTTGCTACCCGAGAGCTCAATAACTTTGGCGACTTGCAATCCATTTTACAAGCGAATAAAGAATCGACCATATCGGTTGAAGTATTGCGCGACGGTAAGACAGAACGTATGTCTTGTAAGGTTGACAGCATTGGTAGACTGGGTTTTAATCCTTTCTTTGATTACAAAACACCAAACAAAATGACCGCCTACACGGCTGGCGAAACGGTGAAGTACGGCGTTAAGCAAGGTTGGGAGGCGATGTACTACAACGCGCTCGGTATAGGCAAAATGTTTACGGGCGAGATTGATCCTGTGGAAAGTATGCAGAGCCCTATTGGTATAGCTAAAAACATTTATGGCGGTACTTGGGAATGGGGACGCTTCTGGTACATAACTGGATTGCTTTCTTTCATCTTGGCTTTTATGAATATTCTACCCATACCGGCATTGGACGGAGGCCATATGGTTTTCTTGGGTGTTGAAATGCTGCGCGGCAAACCGCTTAGCGATAAATTTCTCGAACGTGCCCAGGTCTTGGGTATGCTTATTCTTCTTCCACTTATGTTACTGGTTATCGGCAAGGACATCTATCAGATAGTTGCCGAGTGGTTGGGTTTCATTATGTTTTAAATTATGCCTGAGGTAGAAATTCGCTGCCCGCATTGCAAGTGGCAGCCCGACGGCGGCGCTTATTGGGCCTGCAGTAAATGCTTCCACGGCTGGAATACCTTTGATACCAGAGGTCAGTGCCCTAAATGCGGCAACCAACATCATCTTACTCAGTGTATACCTTTTCGCGGTGGGTGTGATAGAATGTCGCCACATTTGAAGTGGTATGAAGGCTTGGAT
>CAZZIZ010000304.1:0-3089 GCA_964654535.1 uncultured Chitinophagales bacterium | reverse complement strand
GTAGGTAATATTTGGGGATCTGTTTTGAGTGTTAAAATTGTAAATGATGAAACCAACGAAGGTATCGATCAAGGTATTTTGTTTGATATGCATATTCCTTTGCGGACCATTTTCGCAAACTAGTACTGCGCAAAGTCAGTCGGCCTCATTGATGGCGACTGCGGAGGAGGCTGCGAATGCCCAAGACTACAGGTCTGCTTTGCTGCAATACGAGAAAGCATATTTCTTCGGCACCGCTGAAGAAAAAAATACTGCACTCGAGGCGAAAGCTCTGGTGCAAAAAAACCTCGAACACTATGACGATGCATTGGAGACTTTTGCTCGAATAAGGCAACGGAAACTACCTGAGGAAAAAAGGTTTTCCATTCGCTATCAAATGATTCTATGCGCTTATCTAAGTGGACAGTTTGGCGAGGCTAAATCAAACCTGCTGATTGCCTCTCAAAAATTTAAATCCGAAAGTCAGGTCAAGGATCTGCTGTTCATGCAAATTCTGGTTGCCAATGCTATGATGGATTGGGATGCAGGGAAAGAATACTTTAATGAACTCGCCGGCTTGAGCAATTGGCAAGGCGTAGATGCTTCCGAAGTTTATGGAACGAAATATCCTAAAATTAAAAGTCCACGTCGAGCTGCGATTTGGTCGAGCATTATACCGGGTAGTGGTCAGATTTATGGAGGGTCGCCGGGTAAGGGCATATTAAGTGCAGGTACTCAAGCACTGTGCTTGGCTTATGGTATATTTCATCTGGTTGAGGGATTCTATTTCACAGCTTTCTTGAGTGGCTTTGCGCTTTTCCAAGCGTTTTATTTTGGCGGCGCTGATCAAGCGGCTGTCTTGACAGAACAAAACAATACTAGACGTGTTGTAGAATACAACGATGCAATTAAGCGAAATCTGATTGAGCTGAGAAAGTAATCTAGTCTTCTATAAGGCATAAAAAAAGCCGCTTCTTTCGAAGCGGCTTATAATATTTTTAATACGTGAGTTCTATCCTGCCCACATAAAGAACTTCGGATTATTGACATAATCGCTTACATCGTCATCGATTAAGCCGATTAGTAATACAATCCAATCAATTAGGGAAACTATACCGCATCCACCCAATGTAAGAATGTAGCCTATGACAGTTCCTATAGAAGTTCCCATATAAATACGGTGAATTCCGAGACCACCAAGGAAGAAACTTAGAACGAAAGCAACCACTGGATTGACATCGCCATTTCCACCGACCATCTTACCTGGAGTTGGCATTGGTGCACTAGGTGCTTCTGGGCTTGCAACGGCGCTCAACATAAAATTGGAGGTACTGACTTCAGTACTCTGCTCAAAAAGTTGGTCGATTTTGTCTGTTTGAAGTTGGTATTTAGAACCTGCAAAGGAACTAGTCGTAGCTACAAACAAAACAACCAAAACTGTAAATACTTTTTTCATATAAGGGTGTTTAATTAGAAGTCTAATATAGTTGAAATATGTACAGTGACAAGCTCTTTTTAAGCTCATTAATTAACAAGATTGCGTTGGAATTAGCGATTATTTGCTGCTCAAAGCAGGGCCAGCCCAACTTTCTACTAGCGGAATTTTCCAACTGTGCTCAAAGTCGTGCTTGGTTTTTATCAAGTTGTTAAATACAGTAGTACTTTCGCTTATAGTCTGATTTTCAATCAGTTCACTAATCTTGCTTTTATGCACCAAAGCGGTATCGTCGCCCTTTCCTGTGAGGTAAGCAAGGTTCAATCGGTTGAATAATTCTATACCATAGTGTTTTTCCACTTCCTGCATAAAGTGTACTGACTTATCGATAGAACATCCGCTTGCTCCTGCGGCAGATTCGTCAACCATTAGGACGATGAATCGCTTGTATTGAACGGTGGCATATGCACTTAGGTTTTTTCCGTGTGCAGCCCACTCGTCTGCAAACTTTTCTAAAATGACACATAGCTCACCTGTCTCTTTATCTGTAAAGAGCCTACTACTTTGGTAAATCCAAACTTTAGAATCTGGCGATAAATTTTGATAAGTTATCATTAGTGTTCTAGGTCTAAGTGTTCTGATACTATTTCTGCAATGTCTTTCACTTCTATGCTGTCTTGCTTTTCGTTTTCCTTAACGCCGTCTCCTAACATAGTTTTGCAGAAAGGACAAGCGGAAGCAACTAAGGTCGCATCGGCATCCAATACATCTTTGGTGCGTTCTTGGTTTACTCTGTGTCCACCTTTTTCTTCCTCTTTAAACATCTGAGCACCACCAGCCCCACAACAGAGACCGTTTTTCTTGGCGCGTTTCATTTCAACGAGTTGAGCATCCATTTCTTCGAGTACTGCTCGCGGGGCTTCGTAAATACCATTTACCCGACCTAAGTAACAAGAGTCGTGATAGACTATTCTTTTTCCCTGATAGGCTCCCCCACCCTTGAGTTTTATTCTGCCAGAATCAATTAAGTCCTGCATTAAATTGGTGTGGTGTATTACTTCGTAGTTACCACCCAACTTAGTGTATTCGTTTTTGATGGTATTGAAACAATGCGGGCAGGCCGTAACAATCTTCTTTACGTTGTAATTATTGAGGGTTTGTATATTTTGAGCGGCCATCATTTGGAACAAGAATTCGTTTCCACTTCTTCTTGCAGGATCTCCCGTACAAGATTCTTCGGTTCCTAAAATGGCGAACTTAATTCCAGCAGCATTCAGAATTTTTGCGAAGGCCACGGTTATGCTTTGCGCGTTTTGGTCAAAGCTTCCGGCGCAACCTACCCAGAATAAAATTTCTGGCTCCTCGCCTTTGGCCACCATTTCTGCCATTGTTGGTACTGCTATCTCCATGCTGTTCGCTTAATTCTCGTTTATGTCGTTTCTCCACTTGTCTCTATCCATTGGAGAGAACTGCCAAGGCGCTCCGTTGTTTTCAATATTACTGAACATCAAGTTCCACTCTTCAGGACTATTGGCTTCTTCCAAAATTAAGTAGCGTCTTAGTTCTACAATGATAGAAAGTGGATCAATACTAATAGGACACTCCTCAACGCAAGCATTGCAAGTGGTACAAGCATTGAGTTCTTCTTTCGTGATATAATCGCCAACTAGTTTTT
>CAZZIZ010000303.1:0-3098 GCA_964654535.1 uncultured Chitinophagales bacterium | reverse complement strand
TGTTTCAGCATGTCCTCAAACTACAACTCCCGCTACCGCCCAGCGGAGGTAATGATTTATGAAGGCAAAGATTACCTAATCAGAAAAAGAGAAACGCAAGAAGATATTTTGCGTAATCAGGTGGAGGTTGACTTTGCTAAAGAAGTTTCGGACCAGCTAGTCTCCACGACTAAGGCATAGAAGAGTTTTTCCTTATAGGATGCTAAGAGCACCTTTGGTGCGCATTAACGATTATGTAAGTTAGTCCAAAGTGGATGCCAAGCTTGTCAAAATCAAAGAAGTCGGGGGCTACAACAAGATGAGCGCCGGGGAAAAAGAGAATCGTTCCGTGTTTTAAATAGGACTCGTTCCTTCTTACCTGAGCTCCGGTTGAGCTTAGTTACACATCAATATATTCATAATAATATGGGTTTCCATAGATTTCTCTGGTCTATAGGTTACCATAGAGGTTGCAAGGATTCATAAGTGTGAAATTCGGCTTGGTAAACACATCAAAATGACGTGCACCTAAAAGAAAATGAACCAAAAAACCCAACTGCCGTGCTTTCTCGTCTGAACAAATTGGAGGCCGCCAGTGAATCAATCCAGTAAACACAAAATCCTAATTCTATGAAAAAGTTAATCTACCTCAGCATCTTCTTTGTTTCGATAAGCCTCAGCGCTCAAATCCAAGTTGCAGAGTTACTTCCAGAAGGAATTGTATTCCCTCGAATGAACAACGCGCAAATGAATAGTCTCACGCCTGTGCAGGGCCAATGCATTTACAACACCACTTTCAAAGCTGTTTTTTGCCACGACGGTAACACCTGGAAAAATGTTGCCGGCGCGGGAGGTGGTACGCCATTCAGAATATTCGATGAAGACTTGGATACAGGAATCGAAACCGCGCTTTCCGTAGATGATGACACCTTGCGCTTTTTTGTCGGCAGTATTAATGAAGTAATGAAGCACGATGGAAAGACTTTACACGTTTACGAAACTGGTGAGTCTGTATTTATCGGCGAAGAAGCGGGAACCTTTGATGATTTGACGACCAATAGAAATACTGCAGTCGGACACAATGCAGCAAAATTTACCGTTGGTGGCAGCAACAATGTCGCCGTGGGCAACCAAGCTTTACGTGACAATGCAGCTGGAAACAACAACGTCGCTATTGGAAAACAAGCGCTCTTCAAGAGCACCGCCTCCAACAATGTCGGTATAGGTCTAAACGCTGGACTGAATAGTGTAAGTGGGAATAAAAATGTTTCGGTAGGCGGCTATGCGGGAAGTAATAACGCGACGGGAAACAACAATACCGTTGTAGGCTACGAAGCGGGTCAGTCCGTTTCAGGAAGTAATCCATCTGGCAACGTACTGATAGGTCATCAAGCAGGAATGAACATCAATGAAAACAATCGACTCTACATCGCCAACGACGCGACCGATGAGCCATTGGTCTATGGCGAGTTCGACGAAAGTGAATTACGCGTAAATGGAACCTTAGAAATAAACGATCCGGTAGCAGGAGGTTTTGCTTTACCGCCAATGGATGGTGATTCTTTACAAGTGTTAGCTACCAATGGAGCGGGAGAAGTGGAGTGGGCAAATTTTACGAATACGGGAATAAGTTTTGCTGGAGGAGGAGGTGGCGAAGTGGATTTTGAAAAGCACGTCGCTGTTCCTCAACGGTCATTACAGTTTTTTCTTGATCTCCCTGGAGTAATTGGAACATCTATGGACGTTCAACATGTTGATGAAATCGTATGTTATGGATATGACTTTAAGAGAATTGGCATAAACGGAGAAAATTGCAATAATATTTCTTTTTCAATCATTAAAGAAGTAGATCGCGCCAGTCCCGTTCTGCAGAATTTAATGGTAAACTCTACTCCAATTGTAAATGGTAGCAACATCTTATCGGTTGTGACAAATTTTACTGGTCCTAGTATTGATTTATTAACCTTCACTTTCGGTAGCTTGCTCATCGAAAAAATAGAAACTGAGGTGAAATATGCGGGAAGCGGGACTTATCGGCTTTATGAAAAAGTTGAATTTCGATTACTGTCTGGCTTAACTAAATCTTATCGTTTAATAGATGAAGCAGGAAATCCTACAGGTAGTACCGTCGATACTTTCATAACCTGCTCTACTAGTTTGTGATGTATATTCTAGAAGGGTTTTACCGCTTTATTTATGATTGACCCGATATATATCCACCAATCAGAAACCCATCGAATTACCAATGACCTAAATCGGAACATCAAAAACTTCTTGGGCAAAGTTAAGCAACACGCCGCTGCAATCGACAAAGAAATCCGCGAACTCGAAAAGTTGAATGTAAGCAAATACTTCTCTCGGCTTGTTGACCAAGCCGAGAAAGAAGCGACACGATTATATACAAACCCAATACCCGAGGTCCTTTCCCAAAAGGGCCTCGGTCCTGCTTTGACAGACCTGTTCGACGCTCAATCCAGGAATGACCTGGCAATGCATTCGGAGATAAAATTGATAGAACTCTCTGAAGAGGAATCAACAATGCTGTATCGCATTGTAAGAGACTCGATTGAAATATTAGGTAATGAGAGTGACTGCACTCAAATTGAAGTGGTTTTGTTTCAAGATGCTTTAGGAATCCATTTGAATATCACCTCGAACACAATTCGCTTCGACGAAAATTCACTAACTTATAAAGGACAGTCGACGCTAAAAAGTATTAAGTCAAGAGTAAAATATTTAAAAGGTTCTATTAGCATATTAAACGAAGTCAATACCCGCTTCCTAATCACCATTTAAGCAGCGCCATGAAACTTGCTTCCTTTCAGCCTGTACTCAAGCCTTTCATCGTCCTTACAACGATGATGTTCTCGCTTGTCAGCTATGGAAATAGTGAAATACTGGAGCTACGGAAAGAACTGAAAAAGACTTCCGATCCAGAGGAACAGTTTTACATCTATTACAATCTCATTCAACAATACAAGACGGTTGATTTGGATAGCGCAATTCTTGTTGCCAACGAAGCCATTGCGATCGCTCAACTCAGCGAGGACAGCGTTAAAATTGTAAAGTACACAGCCTTGAAAAGCTCTAGTATTCGCTTGCAGGGGAAATGCACTGAA
>CAZZIZ010000302.1:0-3107 GCA_964654535.1 uncultured Chitinophagales bacterium | reverse complement strand
CTGAACCAAAGATAGACGTGCCGAGTACAAGCGGATAGCCTGTTGCTGCCCAAATGACCAACAATTGATTTTAGTAAAGTATATAAACAGTCTACAAGACGCTAATGCGCAACGTTTAGTTTAGTTGCTGCTTGGTAATCTCCAGCGCGCAAAACAACAATGTAACTTCCGTTTGGAACATCAGTAATATTAAGCTGCACTGTGTTATTTCCATCCAGAGATTTGTACTTGTCGATTCTCTTTATTAGTTGACCCGTAATAGAGAAAATCGAAACTTCTAAATCCAGGTCTTCACTAAGGTTGAACGTTACAGTGGCAATACCAGCAGCCGGGTTAGGGTAAACCGAGATTTCGGTTGTCGCAATTTCTTCAATGCCGCTAGATACATTTTGACAGCCTCCTATATTTTCTAGACCGCAGCCAGGATTGGTTAATGATGTTGTACGGAAAACTCCGCGTCCATAGGTTCCGGCGTAAAGTACACGGCATAAGGAATTTTCACTAAGGTCATCGGGAGCTATAAATTCTTCACGTACACTAAATACGGGAACGGGGTTCAAGTCTCCGCCGTTTTCTTCGCTCCACATTGACTCTACTGGCTCGGTCAAATCACCAACCCAAATACCATACTCAGTACCCGCTATAATTTTAGCCTGAGGATTCGATACTACTAAATCGTACACCGGCATCTTCGGAAGGTTACCGCTGATGTTGCTTACGGAAACTTCTCCAAGATCAGCATCTCCAGCATTGCTCACTTCAAAAACATGTTCCTCTGCGTTATATCCACCAACAGAATAATAAACGCTGTTTTCATCAAAAGGGTGGGTGGCGATTCCCGTTATTGGTCTCCCAGAGACAGTGGTCGCACTACCGGTAAGGTTCTGTTCAAAGTCCATAAACTCTGCGATGCTATTACAGAAATCGGTGTCGTTGGCTTTAATCTCATCGATATCAATATTGTTCAAATTGTTGACGCGCATTAATGTTCCATTGCTTGTACCAAGCCAAACTGTATTGCCATCTGGCGTGCTGCTAATTGATCGCGTTGGTCCTAGAGCGTCTCCTATTCTCAGCCAGAAAGGAGTTGTTTGAAAATTCAAGGCATCCAAAGTCATCCATAAACCGCCAGCATTATCACCAATGAACATTCTGGTACGAACATATCTGAAGTCTTCGGGGCCGTAGTCTTTTGCTTCATTGTTGTCCTCGTCCCAGGCAATGAAAATTTGCGATTCGGCCAGCGTTGCCATCATATTACTGTAGAGTTCGTCCTCATTTTCTGGAATTAAATCTTCGTTTCTCGTAACTACAAACACCTGTCCTCGGTGAGTAAAAGTTTCAACCATTTGATCTGCTTCAAGTTTAATCGCCTTTACTTTTAGGTACAATTCAACATCCTCCCATAAGTAGAAGGGCGTAATTAAGGCACCAATTCCACCAAAACCATCAACAACTCCATTGGAAGAACAATTGTTTCCAGATGAACTTGGGGAGCAGTCAATATTGCAATCCAAAAGAGGAGCTCCAAAATTTTGACCTCCGTTTCCAGATCGGTGTAACCTTCCTCCTGGCTGACCGATGAACATCGCGTTCGGATTGATGCTCGATATTTCAGTAATACCGCCAAAATCCTTCAAGCCACCATTTACGATTTCGGCAGAATAGTATGGCTCAGTTTCGCAAGTCAATAGGAGGTTGCCAGAAACAATCGTACTAGCTAATACGTTTCCATCGAGACCCGCGGAAACTGATAAGAATTCAGTTGTGTTGTAGTTTTTGTTACGTAAGTCAAATGCGGGTAAAGCAGCGCTGGCGTTGAGCGATCTGGAAACTCCTCCATCGGAAACAACGTATAACTCATCTACGCTACCTGGTTTGAAAACAAGGTCGTGTTTATCGAGGGGGACGTAATTTATGCTGTTAGGCGAATTGGGATTGTCAATCTGCTGCCATTCCCATACACCATCTGCACGAATGCCTCTCCATAAAGTAACCCCACCAACAAAGACTATGTTCGGATTAGTGGGGTGGGCACAGATTGCAAAATCGTAGCCTGCTTGACATTGGCCTAAAGTATTTGAACCAGGGTGAAATGCATCAGAGCCCGTAACTATCGTTTCCCAAGTTGTGCCGCCGTCAGCAGAACGCCTAATAGAACTAACGCAAGAACCTCCTTCAGTTCCCACGTAAACTAAGTCGGGATTGCTTTCTTGAATAGTGAGCACTTTTCTTGAACCGCCTCCCGGAGCATTATTGTCTACTATATTTTCAAAAGTATCTTCAGTCATAGAGCGGTAATATCTGGTTCCAACGAAAAAATGAATCTGCCCATCACTTCCTGCTTTAACATCCCAAGCTCTGGGGTTTAAAATTTCATCGCCATTTGAATCTTTTATTCTCTCCCAGTTCGCTCCAGCGTCTTTAGTCATAAACATACCACCTTGAGTGGCGGCGTAAACTATGTCCGGGTTGTTAGCGTGCGCTGCTAGCTTATCGACAGAAGCCCAAGCATCGCTGGTATTCGAGGGACCCGAAGGTGGCGCTGTATTCGGCAAGAGGTTCCAAGTAATACCACCATCGGTAGATTTGTAAATTCCTGAACCATACACTCCGCGAACACCATCGCCGGAGAATCCATAAAATCCTTCACCCGTACCAGCGTAGTAATCGCCGTTCGCAGCTTGGGTCAAGGAAACAACAGCAACACATCCCTTATCGGCAGAATCACCCATTAGTTGCCATTCTTCACCAGAATCAGTACTCACCCAAACACCTCCGGCCACGCCGCCAATAATTATTTTGTTGGGATCATCTTTATCAAAAAGGATTGCGCGCGTTCTGCCGCCAAGATTGTTCGGTCCCATTTCAACCCAATCCAATAAGTCATTTGTCTTTTCCAAACGATGCTGTTCAATTTCCGTACGAACTTGCGATAACATATGCGCTTGCACTTCAGCGCGGTTTACAGCCATACATTCAGCGCCCTCGCTCGTGTGCGCTAAATCAACAGCTTGATTGCTTTGTACAAGCGTAACTTCATAATCAGATAATATATCCTCGCTTACTTGAGTAAAACCGTAAACATAAACCGCACAAAAAGTCAG
>CAZZIZ010000301.1:0-3108 GCA_964654535.1 uncultured Chitinophagales bacterium | reverse complement strand
GCCTTTCTCTAAGCAGACTCTATCAAGCGCTTTAGCTTATTTATACTATCCGTATAACCCACGATTAATCGCTGGCGATCTTTCTCTCCTACCTTAGAAATCATACTAGACTTACGCAAAACGTTGTCGAGATAGTTGGCAGTTCGATTACAAAAGCCTACATCAGAAGTAACGAGGTAATCTCCTACGTTATGCAGCAAGTAACATCTCCGCTGATCTTTTAGCTCGCGCATAATAGCGTTTTCCAAGAGTATACCTTCAGAGAAGTAACACTCCAGCGGTGCTTCTTCTTTTCCAGACTCGCCGTTGGTCATTTTCATTCCCACCTCTGCTTGACCTTGGACGTGTCTCGCGAGCTCTATGGTTTTATCCAAAATCAGCATAGCAGACTCCTTATCTTCAAACAAGCCTGCTTCCCACATATACTGCAACTGATAGAGGTGTCCGTTCAATGTGTTACGGTTCCAAATCTCTACCCCAGGAATTTTTAAGTAAGACTTCGCGAGTGCTACACCCAGCTCCTGAAAGGTTTCCATGCTTTGCCCAAGTTCGGTTGAGGTTTGCTGGTACGAAAACTTCTTGTTCTTTAATCGTTCGCTCGGCCACAAGACTTTACTATAGAAGTAACCTTTGAATATGGCCAATTCCGGAAATAAGAAAAAGTAAAAAATAGGAATGTCCTTCGCCGAGTAAATAAGTTTGGCGTCTTTCTTTTTTGCGCTGCTCTGAAACTCGTCTAGTATGAAATTCAAGTACTCGTTATACTCCGTGTTTTTTAAGCGGTAGTAGCGGAACATAACTGCCTCGCCAAAACTCTGCATTCCAATAACTTCATCGATCGAAATTTCAAAGTGCTTCGATATGCGAGCAATCTCATCTAAGGTAAGCGCGGTTTCGCCGCGCATTCTTCTATACACACTGTCCTGACTCAGATGTAATACATCTGCAAGCTCTCGCCCGAGGCTCTTGCCTTGGGGAAGCTTGTTCTTAATAATGGCTATCAGCCTAGTTTGAAGGTCGTCTAGGGCTTCAGTGTCATTTACATCGCTCATTAGTCGTATTGAATTAATCTACAAGCAAAGCAGAATTACGGATTTTCGCAAATATTTTTGATGAATCTTTCAAAAGATTACGGATATCCGTAGTGATTGGTCATTTTTTGCGCCCTCCGCGGCATTCAATTGGGCGAAAGGCTGGTATGGGGCTAGAATTGCATCGACATAATCAATAACCATTAAATCAATTGAAATGAAAAATTTAGCAAAAATGACCGCTCTAATAATCCTAGGAATCACGCTTGGATTCGGAAACCTCAACAGCCAGACGGAGAGCACAGACATGTCCAAAGAAAACAACGAGATCTTGAAAGAGAATAACGGTCTCTTAGTTGAAACAACGGGGCTTTTAAAAAACAAAAACAAAAATCTAGTTGAACAAGAAAACATCGTAGGCTTAGGCCTCGGAGGATTCTCTGGTTTCACTTTCACCTATGATAGAATAATAAAAAATCGGTTCACTGCAGGTGGCCACTTTATGCGCTTAACTGATAACTACACTAGTATCGGATTTGGAGGAAATTACTACTTCAACAAAAAAGGAATCAGGTACAACACTTTAAATCCTTATGTGGGTGCACACTTGAATTACACCAACTTCGCAGGGTCATTTGGCTTGAACAGTACCAAACTATACTTACCAGTTGGTGTAAGCCTTTTTAGAAATTCGGGTTTCACCGTTTCGATGGATTACGGATTGACTTTTGGAGAATCGGTTCGTGATGACTTTTTTGATTTCAATAGTAACAAAGGTGTTTTAGATGATCTCAATGCTCGCTTAAGAGGAAACTTTAAGATTGGGTATACATTCTAGGCGGTCTTAGGAATTTCTTAAACAGCTAAAATAAAATTCATGAGTGCCTTATCCAGCTTAATATTCAATCTCACCGAGCGCGAAAAGAAGGTTGTTGAATGCCTAACCCAGGCATTCCGAGACAACGAGCGTATTCAACGCCTAGTCGGCAATCCCTTCATCAGTGTACAGTCCGGTATACGCAGCATTATGTCGTACGCCTACTTGATGGTAAAGAAAGCGGACGGTTTTGTTGAAGCGCCATTTCAATCAACCTTCCTGCTCTTTTACCGCAAGAGTGAATTGACTTTTACGATCGGAGATCGCTTGCGTTATTTCTACTTGGCGATACAAGTTATTGGCTTAATGCAGGTGCGCAAGACTTTTCTTCGAGAAAGAAAACTCAAGAAAATTCGCAGTGCCGAGATGGCGCGACAAGGTGACGAGGACTTCCTCTACATCTGGTTCTTAGCTCAACGTAAAGAAGAGAAAAGTATAAAAGGCTTGCTTGAAGTAAAACAACACGTCATAAACCAATCGCAAAAGCTCGGTCTACCTGTTTACATGGAAACAACCGAAGAACGGCTGGTAGCAGTATATGAACGCTATGGCTTCAGTTTTTATCACAAGCTAGAAGAAACAACTGGAGTCACGACCTGGTTTGGCAGACATGCTTACACATCCTAAAACGCGAACAATGAAAAACATTAAGTTTCAAAAAAATACATCGGACAGTCTTTTCCTTAAGGAATTGAGGGCTCGTGTAAATGCATACTTCTCAAATGAAGACTTGGAGAAAACAGCAAATCAAAAAGCGATCATCAAGGCCATTGTTTTGGTCGGACTATATGCTTTGGCTTCACTTTCTCTTTACACGGCTAGCAGCTTCGCGCAAATGCTTTTGTCTTATGCCCTAATTGGAACCTGTACCATATTCGTAGCGCTAAATCTAGCACACGATGCAGCCCACAATACTTTTTCGAAATCGAAAAGGGTAAACAACTTGCTTCTGAACACCTTTGATATGCTGGGTGCAAGTGGTTATATGTGGAGATTGAAGCACGTATTCTCTCATCACCCGCACGTGAACATCCCAGATATGGATGGCGACATCAAGCAAAGTAAATTGGTACGCATTTTTCCAAATGCAGACTTGCTTTCTTTTCATCGCTATCAGCATTACTATATGCCGATTTTGTACATGTTTTACACTTTGATCTGGTTACTCTTCCGCGATTTCCGTGACTACTTTGATACGGA
>CAZZIZ010000300.1:0-3109 GCA_964654535.1 uncultured Chitinophagales bacterium | reverse complement strand
CTTATATTGATGAAAACGCTGGTAATTTCTCTTCTCCTGCTACTGCAGCGGAAGTTCAGGTAATGGTTGATGTGGTCAATTTCTCAGAAATTGTTCTTGCTCAGATTGGTGGTGAAGGTGATGACCCTGATACAGTGGCATCCGTTGTTACTGCTAGTGAATTAGGTTCGATTGTGGGCGTAACAGGCGTTACTCTGGCTAATGAGATGCAGTATCAAGAGTATATAGATATGTATCCAAATAACTTTAGTGATCCAGCTACCTCAGCCGAGGTACAAGTCATGGTTGATGCCGTAAACATGTCACAAGCAGTACTAGCTCAAATCGGAAACCAAGGTGATGATCCAGATGTTATTCCATCAGTAGTAACCGCATCGCAATTGGAGTCTATAACAGGAATAATGAATGTAGATCCCGTGAATCAAGAGGTTTACCGTGAGTACATCGATACGCATCCTGAGTTATTAAGTAGTCCAGCTACGGTATCGGAGGTGCAAGATATGATTGATGCGGTCAACCTTTCTGAGAATGTTTTAGCTCAGATTGGTGGTGAGGGTGATGATCCTGATACCACACCATCTGTGGTAACAGCAGAACAGTTGAACTCCATTACTGGTATTATGGGTGTGAATCCGGCCAATGAAATGGAATACCAAGAGTATATTGATGCACATCCTGAATTGTTCAGTAACCCCGCAACTTTGGTAGAGATACAAAACATGATTGAAGAAGTGAATGATTCTGAATCAGTATTGATTCAAATCGGTGAGGAAGGCGATAATCCAGATACGATACCTTCGGCAGTCACTGTTGATCAGTTAAATAACATAACCGGTATCATAGGTGTTGACCCCATGCATGAAACATTGTATCAAGAATATATTGATACTAATCCTGATGCATTTAGTGCTCCTGCAAGCTTTGAGGAAATACAAGCAATGATTACTGAGGTTAATGAAATTTCAGGAATCGTAACCAATAGTAATGACCCTGCAGACGGCAACCCATCTGAAAGTGAACTTATAGCCATTGGTGTTACCGAGATAAATCCGGAATACATTGACGAATATGAGGAGGCCATTGCGAATGCAGACCCTGCTCCGAATTCCTTGGAAGAACTGCAGATGATTATCGATGCGGTTAATGAAATTGAACAAGGTATTGAAGAAGCATTGTCTGAAATACTTGAGGATTCGAACTCTTCAGACGGTGCAGCTAATGAAAATGGTATTTCGGTAACTATGGAGCAATTGCAGGAAATTCCAGGTCTTGAGAATATCGGTACCGAGAATGAAGAGGCTTACCAAATTGCCATTAGCACTGAAACTGGATTTAGCAATCCTCCAACAATTGAAGAAATTCAAGAAGTAGTAGATGCAGTAAATACCATGATGGATTTGATTGTAAATGCCAATAGTCCGGCACAAGGAAGCCCATCCATTAGTGAGCTGAATGATCTCGGCCTCACTGAACTGGATCCATTACGTGAAGCATTGTATGAAGAGGCTATTGCTAAAGCAAACCCACAACCGCAATCTTTGGAGGAATTACAAGCAATTATAGATGCTGTAAACGATACACCTTTAAAGGTAGTTTCGGCCCAAGCTTTTACGCCAAATGGTGATGGTATCAATGACGGTTGGGTAATTGATGGAATTCAAGATTATCCAAATAGTATGGTACGGGTGTATAACCGAAATGGTCAAGAAGTATTTGCTGCTGAAGGCTACCAGAACGATTGGGAAGGACAATATCGCGATAATAGGGAAAAACTACCACCAGGTTCCTACTATTATGTCATTGACCTAGGAAACGGTAACCCACCAATGGATGGCTGGATATTCATCAATTACTAAATCATACAAATCTGTCACTTAGAGGATTCTCAAATTCTGCAGCTTGCTCTAAGTGACAATTAAAAACTAATAATACCTTTCAAATGAAACTATTTAAAAACATTATTTGTGCTTCTTTATTGATGGCAGGACTATCAACCCTTGCTCAGCAAGACCCAAACCGTACTTTCTACAGGTACAACATGAACCTAATCAACCCAGCCTTTGCTGGTAGCAACAGTGCCGATTCCGATAGCTACAGAGATCGAATATATAATGCTAAACCCGAACTAGGTATCAATTTCAGAAGCCAATGGTCAGGCGTTAACGGGGCACCCGAAACACAGTCCGTTTTCTTCTCAACTGGATTGAGTAAAAAAGTTGGACTAGGGGTATCAATCATTAACGACCGTACCTTTATTGAACAACAAACAGCTATAACAGTTGATTTCTCATATAAACTGAAAATAACCGACAAGACCAATCTATTTCTTGGTATTAAGGCAGGGGCCAATTCCTACAACGCCAATACAGCTGGACTTACCACTTTCGGACTATCGCAAGATCCTTCACTTCTAAATATAGACGGTAGATTTAACCCCTCTATTGGTGCTGGTGCCCTCTTGAAAGGCGAACAATTCTTTCTCGCCTTCTCAATACCAAACATTACCAGTACTGAAAGACTAGAACAAAACAATGGTGAAATAAGATTAGGAGACAGCAGAACACATATGTATATATCTGGGGGCTACGACATTGCCCTTGGATCAAGGTTAACTTTAAAACCAGCAACAATTTTACGTTATGTTGAAGCCGCTCCCCTATCCATCGATTTTACCGCAGCACTAAGCTTCAATCAAAAAGTAGAACTAGGGGCCTCATACAGAATTAATGAGGGTATTGCTGGATTATTCATTTTCAACGCTGCCGATTGGATTGACCTAGGTTACGCCTACGAAACCCCTTTTGATAGCCCTATTGTTGCAGCCTCTAACGGTACGCACGAAGTATTTATGAAATTTAAAATGTAAAATATTAATACAAGCTGGTTAACATACCACCATAGAAATTAGATTTTCAAAAGATTTAAAAAAACCGCGGTCAACTTCTTATTTTGAGAGTTCTGTATGAGAATAAAAAGTTGCTAATACTGAAGTAAAAAGTACATAAATAAACATGTACGTATTTAAACTAAAAAGGGTCTTGCTAAGCAAGACCCTTTGTGACCCCGGCAGGATTCAAACCTGCAACCCTCAGAGCCGAAATCTGATGCG
>CAZZIZ010000299.1:0-3138 GCA_964654535.1 uncultured Chitinophagales bacterium | reverse complement strand
TCGTAAACTGAAAACGATAGCCAGCTATTAAAAGGCGTGTTCTGATTAACTGCCCTGCATTATTGTTGTGAAACTCGGAGAGCACTATTACTTCAGCTTTGTAACTGAGAATAGATTCAATAATCTTCTCTACCCGCTTGCCTCCGCCTTGTCGAATATTCCAGGATAGAATTTTCACGCGCTGGCTTAGGCTTTGGTCATTTCAATGCTCTGCTTGAGCGCTTCCATAATGTCTACCATTGGCGCGGCATCGTCTTCTTCGGCAACGGTTATGACTTCGCGGCCAGCAACCTTAGCATCAATAAGCGCGCGAACCGAGTCGAAATAGCGATCTTTCAACTCGATATCTTTCATTGGCTTCTCCATTGTTTTCATTAAGGTTTGCGCCAATTCAATTTGCTTTTCATCTACTTGTACTTCGTCTAGGTCGGGGACATCATTGATATTGCGCATTTCTTCGTCGTAGCGCAATTCGTAGATTATGAGTCCTCGTTTGTATGGAGCGACTAAGACCACGTTTTCGCGTTCACGAATAACCACTCGTCCTACGCCAAACTTTTTTGTTTTCACCAAAGTCTCGCGGAGTAAGTGGTAAGGCTGCAAAGCAACGTCACCGTTGGGGCCAGCGAAGTAAGGTTTGTCGAACAAACTAGGATGAACCTCATCTTGATCAACAAAGGCCTCAATGTCTATAATTTTTGTGCTTTTTAGTTGGAGGTTTTCCAATTCTTCTGGCTCTACTAAAACGTAAGCATCGGTTTCGTATTCGTAGCCTTTTACGATGTCCTTCTTGCTAACTTTTTCATCGCAGACTTTACACTTCTTTTCGTAGCCAATTCGACCATTGTCTTTTTTGTGTAACTGACGAAAACTTACTGCATTCCCTTTGTCTGTCGCATTGTAAATTGCTACCGGGATGGACACTAAAGAAAAACGAATATGCCCTTTCCAAACTGATCTCATTATTGAATATTATTTGTTTCGAAGATAGGTCATTTCCTATTCTTCCTTGATGAGTTTCTTGAACACAGGCTCCCTATAGGTTCCACTTTCCGTAAGCTGTGCAAACTGTATTTCGCATAAAAGACTTGGCTCCACCCACCGCGAGGCCCGGTTTTCGGGATTGTTTTCTGCTCCTTTGTGTGCTTCAGCATCTGGCAAGGCGTCTATTAAATCTTTTAGTTCTTTTAATTTGGCTTGATCAAAACCAGTGCCCACTTTACCACGGTATACGTTCTCGTCTTTCGCCAGTTGTAGGTGTAGCGAACCTAAGAGCGAAGAACGATCGCCCTGTCCAGGGGTGTAGCCAATAATGTAGCAATCCTCGGTCGAGCGGACTTTTAGTTTTCGCCAGCTAGCGGAACGCGTATCAGATTGGTAAGGCGCATTCTTTTGCTTGATCATAATGCCTTCCATTCCCAGTTTGGTCATTTGCTCCATCAAGGCTTCACCTTGTGCAATGCCTTGGCTCATGCGGAAGTAGGCATTCTTTTTTATTAGATCCGCGACCCATTCTTGTCGCTTCCACAATGGTTCTTTGCATACGTCACGACCATCGAGATAAAGCACATCGAACAAATAACAGAAGGCAGGCTTGCTTTTACTAAGTGATGCTATTTTGCTTTCGCCCTTGGTATGCATTCGGCTTATTACATCTTTGAAAACGGGTCTGCCCTTATCGTCGAGGCATACAATCTCGCCATCTAAGACTGCGTTTTGTACGCGCAGCTTTTCTATACTTCCTACTAGTTCGGGGAATTGCTTACTTAAGTCTCTACCGCTTTTGCTCAGGATTCTTATCTCGTCATCTTCTACTCGCACGAGCGTGCGAATGCCGTCCCACTTTATTTCATAACTCAATTCCTCGCCTTCAATAAAAGTCTTCGTTGCTTCCGCCAGCATAGGTTTGTAGTCCATTTCGAAAACCGATTTTGCGCCTTCATCCTTGCGCTCCCATATCCATTGATTATCGCGTGTTTTGTACAAAACGAAAGACGCGTTGAGTTCAGGGCCTTTTAAATCGAATTTGTATTTCTTTTCTGTCTTCTCGATTAGCTCGTATTCGCCTGTGGCGAAAACCCACATAGTGCCTCCGCCGTATTCCTCTTTGGGAATTACACCTTCAAAGTCGATGTACTTAAAGGGATGCGGTTCAGTTTCAATGGCCAGTCTTTTTGCGCCAGCTTTATGTGGTATGCCTTTGGGTACTGCCCAACTGCGCAAGGCTCCATCTTCTTCTAAGCGCAAATCATAGTGCAAACTTGAGGCGTGATGTCTTTGAATTACAAATGCTCTACCCGACTTAGATCCACCGCTGCCTCCGGCTGGTTCATTGGTCTTTTTAAAATTGCGTTTTTCGTTGTAGGTTTCCAGAATTGGAGGTACTTCAGTATGGGTTTCTTCTTTAGCGTCTTTTACACTCTCCTTCGCATCCTGACTTGTAGCTCCTTGCGCTGCTGAGTCACTTCCGTGCAAGTCTACTCTCTTTTCATCAAAATCAATCCAAGGATCTTTGGACTTTTCGAAACGTTCGAGCACAGTCCGCAGATTCAATTCCTTCGGATCTTCGATCATTTCTAACTCGTCCCAAGTCAAAGGAGTGCTTACTGGAGCACCCGGTTTGCCACGTAGGCTATAAGGTGATACGATAGTCTGACTAGAGTGATTGCGGTATATGTCTAATAAGGTTTTGTCCTTGCGCACGCTCTTACTTACTCTTAAAGTATGATCGGGATGTAGTTCAATAAAAGCCTTAGCCAATGCCTTGCATTTTTCAACGACTTTGTCCACCAAGTATTCGGGATGAATAGGGCAAAGAATATGAATGCCTTTCCCACCACTAGTTTTTACAAAAGTGTTATAGCCTTTTGCCTCAAAAAAGTCCTTGAGTAAAAAAGCTGTTTTCTTAACCGCATCAAAGCCGGCGCCAGCCGGCGGATCAATATCAAAGACAAAATAATTGGGTTTGTCTATTTCGGGGGTACGCGTGTTGCAGTTGTGAATTTCCAAGCAGGCCAAGTTTGCCATCCAAATTAAATCGGCATCTTCGTCGATGAGCATATAGTCCACCTTTGTTTCTCGTCCCATTAAAACGGACGTAACCCATTCGGGAGCCCAGCCCGGTTTATTTTTCTGATA
>CAZZIZ010000298.1:0-3144 GCA_964654535.1 uncultured Chitinophagales bacterium | reverse complement strand
ACTAGCTCCACAAAAGCGACTGCTCTTACAGAGCACTTCTTCCAGCGCTCACGCAACAAAGCTCGCAGCCAGGATAGTAGCGGTATGAGGTGCTTGGAAAGTGCAGTGAAGCCCACCGTGCAGAGCGACCAGAGGAAGCTCCTGCCAAGGTGTTGGCTGAACGCACTTTCCAAGTGCCGAGTACAAGCGGATAGCCTGTTGCTGCCCAAAAAATGAACAGAACGCCGCTAGTTAAATTTGCAAATATCAGGCTATAGCAAAACCACTTTACTAGACCCCAATACGCGCTGCCCTTCAGATATTTCAAGAAGATAAACCCCAGAAGGTATGTTCTTATCTAACTCAACTTTACTTTGAGGACTAAGTATAGATGTATGCAACAATACTCCTGCTGCATTAAAAAGTCTAACTGTATGCGCGCCATCATTAGTCAATGATAAATCCACTGTCAACTGATGATCGACGACTGGGTTTGGAAATATTGTAAATGCATTTTCTATATCGCCAATACCCGAGCTTATGGCCGTTGCACATTCTCCCGAACTCATTACCTCAGCGTTATTCAGTATATCAGCAAATTGCATTTTGATATCGTCTCCGATTTCTTCAAGAATTGACATATCTGGGCAGGGGTATTCTACATCTTGAGTCCACAACAAAGCGATATGAACAGTTTGTCTTTCATTGCTCGACAAATTGGTTGGCCCAGAAGACATAAGCATACGTTTATCAGATGGTTGATTAGCTACAGCGCACTCACTCCACCCTTGCGGATCACTTGGATTACCAGGAAACAAAAAATCAACTTCATTGCCATCTGGATCAAGGATTGGATTGCCTGCCACATTCTGCCCATTTAACAGATTAGAATAATCCTCAAATTGTGTTGGGTTGCCATTATCACCGAAATTATTGTTGTAAGAAATAAATCGAGTCATTCCCATATCAGTGCCATCGTCATCCGTTAGTCCTTTAAGAAAACGAGCACCTACTACCGGGATATCTTCTCCATAACCGAATGCCCCTTCGTCAAAAGCATCACCGTTATAACTTATTGCCATATCAGCATCCGGATTACACCCTATAAAATCGTCATCGAAAGTTCCGAGATCTACATCTATCCAAAAACCGAAAATGAATTCGGTAAAAGAACCAGTAGGATTGAAAACATTTACTTCGTAAAATGTGTGATTTTCTAAACCACTACTTCCGTTTTCGTCGAATGCGTAAGCCAAGACTGAAATCTCTATTCCCAAAGGAAATCCATTTGTTTCAGTATGCGGAACAGCTAAATCATTGAAGACCCACCAAAGTCCTTGGTCACCGTTAATTCGTGGATAATCTCCAGCCAGGGGATTATAGATATTGTCGCCATCTACATCAACAAAGGGCGCTAAGGTTTTTTCAATAGGAAGGGGAAATAAATTGAAGTGCGGATTGTCCTTACCTGGCCACTGCACAACTGCATCAGGCAAATCAGAAATTGAACTACTGCCTAAAGACAAGGCCGCTAACTGATCATCAATATCAGATTGATTGACTTTCCATATTCTATTGAAATCGGAACAACCAGTTTCGTAGACTTCGCCTTCATTACATAATGGTCCCGGTCCGTAATCAAAACCCAGTTGACGATAAGTCATCGCTGCATTGGTAAGTATTCCAAACTCGTCGATTCCGCTCATCCAAAAGGAACCAGCGAATAAAGAATGTTTTCCCGATCCCTTGGGCACTTCGTAGCGTGAGTTAGATAAATCCCAAAGCATATCTCCGCCGTTAAGCATGCCAGCGGATACATTTCCAATGTCCAAAGTTTCAAATGCTGTTGGTTCACAATCCTGTGAAAAAACGGATAGAGAACTCAGAACTAGTAAGAGTGCAATTGTAGATGTTTTATTCATAGTAGTCGCTTTTTGTAAACCTAAAAAAGAAGACAAATCAACTAGTCATTAAAAAGTCAAATAGTATAAAAATTAAATTTTCATATTATCTTTCAAATCACGTCATCAGCCTAATGCATTAGCTGGGTTAACAGAAACTAAAGCAATAGCTTCAGTTCAGAGGCCACCTTAATGCCGCTTAAAGAGTTGTTTAAAGCCTCCCTGATGTTGACCCCTCCTGGCACACACTCAGATTATATTTAAAGATAAGCGCATCATTGTGTTATATTGTACTCGTAACTATAATTGATGAAACTAGAAGTACAGTGCTTACTCATTCTTGTAAAGTTTGATAGACGACCAAACGAAATATAGACCTACCGTTAATCTCACAATAACTGCACTTAATCAAAACCTAATACACGATGAAGTATTTATTTTTTCTACTCACGGTACTCGTAGTTTTCAATCAAGCAGGTTTAGAAAAGAAATCCACTAGCTGTGATTTCGATCTGCCCAAAATGACTCTAGAATGCACCCTTAAAATACCTGAAGCTAGCAAAGAAGATGGTTTTACTGTGTTAAATTTTCCTAGTAGCTCGGTAAAGAAAAGCGAAGGTCATTTCGACGATGGAGTCCCGAGCGCTTACTGGAAGTTCTTTTATAAAAATGGTAAGGTACATTGGGAAGGAAACTATAGCAATGGCCAATTGAACGGTTTTTTTAGCCTATACTATGAGAGCGGACGTGTCCGCGAAAGAGGTCGCTACGCAAACTGTCAGCGCGAAGGCTATTGGGACTTTCATTTTGACAATAAGAAAAGTCAAGTACAATACAAGGGACACTTTGAAAACGGAGTGCCCGTTGGAGTTTGGCAAGAGTTTAACAAAACAGGCAAACTTGTTTCCAACTTCGAATGCAAGTAATCGAAGTGGAACTAGAAATTTTGGTATACCGGAATATGTAGGTTTTAGTGGAGCAGAAATGTCAAGCGTTTTCAATCACTACTTGAGCTACAAGGATAGTCTCCTACTTGTAAGCGACACTCCAAGACTAGGCGTAGAATCGACGAAAAAGAAGCGCAAAAAAATCCTTAAAAGAGATCTGACCTACCAGTGAGTCAATAGGAAGATGCACGCTCTGCGATTAGTAGACCACTCTCTTGACCATCACAAATCTGTAAGTTAAAAGTCAAATAGCACAAGGCAGGAAGAATCTGTGTGCATATTAAAGCGCTGGGCAACAAAAACCCTTAACTTGAAAC
>CAZZIZ010000297.1:0-3147 GCA_964654535.1 uncultured Chitinophagales bacterium | reverse complement strand
CTAAAAGAGGTTAATCTGACAAGTCTTTAACACTCTTTTGAAACTAAAATCGTTTCAATTTCATTATAGTAATAATGAAAGCGAAATCACCTGACCTACAGCAAACCCTTTTTAAATTCTACCGCTGGCGTTGGCCAGTAATTGTTGCCCTCTTATGGGGCGCTACTTCTTTCGAGGCCGCAGCGGGGCGATTTATATTCCTAGGCGTACTCTCTGCCCTAATAGTCTTCTTCTTTTTCTATAAAAAGACCTTCAAAAAGTACACTTGTGTGATATGCAAAGGAAAAGGAAAGCTTCCTAAAAAGAACAAATGGGCACTCGGCTCTACCAGTACTTGTTATTCTTGCAATGGAGAAGGCACGGTAAACAAAACCAACTACAACGAACTACTCAAATACGCGCAGGTAAAACGAAAAGAAACTTTTGGGCATATGCGCAAGTTGAACAAAGAGATACACGACCTAGAAAAGAACATAGAGTTCAATCAAGAAATTATAAAGCCCACTACCCTAGCCCTAGTCGAGAAGAAGATTACTGCTTACAAACAGCAGGTTCAGTTTCGCGAAAAGGTGTTGAGCTATTTGGATACCACAGAAGCAAACATTCACAAGATTCTCGCCAACATACACCTATTGAAAAAAGTACAAGCTGCCGATACCGAGTTGAAAGAAACCTATCAAGAAAATTCGGAAGCCGACTTTAAAGAACTATTCACACGTCAGGGGAGATTGGAGTTTGACTTGTCCAGATTAGAAGGAGAACTTTACAGTTTGGAAACACATCTCGATGCCGCAGAAGACATAGCTGGAGTTTCAAACGAACTCAATGAAGAAATGGATCGCTTGATGTTGCAAATGAAAAAGTTGCTCAAAGACTAGGGCGAAAAGGCCGCGCATAAAAAAGCCCTAACACCGAGGCGCTAGGGCTTCCAACCAAGTATGTCTCCATCAATTCTCCGGATAACCGGCGTCCGCCCAACATTGAAGTATTTCAAGTTGAGCATCTGTAAGTTCCGTTGGCATTCCAGGCGGAACATTTTCAGGGGGCATATTTTTCAAATCCAAAACACGAGTTTCGAATAATTCTTCAGTCAATGATGCTTGCATTCCGGCAAAAGTCGAAAAGTCTGTAGCAGCTGCCGGAATTACTAAACTTGTACCGTTGTGACAACCGGTGTAAGCGCAGCTTGAGTTAATGATACCTTGTACGGCACCATCGTAAGTTGCATTTAGCGCATCGCAAGGATCTGGTGTATCGTCATCTTCACATGATGCAGTAAAAACCACAGTTCCAAAAAGTAAAGCGAAAAGCAAGAAGTAATTTCTCATTAGTATTAATTCGATGAATCAAGCATCGGTTCTTCCAAATTAGTAAAGAACCTTATTTGCAAGGGCAAACAAAGACCAATTTAAGCGCATGTGTAAGTAGCTAACCCTTTATTTACAATAAATTTAGAAAGCTGCTTTTTAATCATTATTTTATCTCTAGGGAAATGGAATTAACACTGTATCAAGTAGATGCGTTTACGAGTGAGCTTTTTGGTGGCAACCCAGCTGCGGTAGTGCCTCTTGAACAATGGCTCCCCGATGATCTAATGCAACGCATCGCCGCTGAAAACAACTTATCCGAGACTGCCTTTTTTGTTGAGCGTGACGGCGTTTACAACATACGCTGGTTCGCTCCTTTGATTGAAATACCATTGTGCGGCCACGCTACCCTCGCCTCAGCGCACGTTTTGTTTGAGCACCTTGACTACGGCGCCAACGAAATTCATTTCAAATGCTCGGTCGGTGATTTGAAAGTGCGAAAAACGGAAGCAGGAATCACAATGAACTTTCCTAGCCAAACGCTTGAGTCAGAATCTCCAAATGAAAAACTAAGTGCAGCTCTGGGAAAGAAAATACTTGAAACTTATTCCAACGGAGTTAACTGTATCGCCGTACTAGAATCTCAAAGCGATGTCGAGTCTTGTGAACCAAACTTTTCCGCCCTAAAAGAATTTGAATTCAGGTCTATCAATGTTACCGCTCCTGGCGAACAAGTGGATTTTGTTTCCAGATTTTTTGCACCGAAAATTGGAATAGATGAAGACCCCGTTACAGGATCTGCGCATACACGACTCATTCCCTTTTGGTCAAAAAGATTAGGCAAAACTTCTTTAAGCGCAACGCAACTCTCCCCTAGAAAAGGAGAACTCAATTGCAGTTACTTAGAAGATCGGGTTGAAATGTCGGGCGAAGCAAAAACATATCTAATTGGCAAAATCAGTTTATGAAAACGCAAGAGGAGATTGACATTCACGAAACCACGCTTTACTTACTTATCAAACAAGCCAAGCTCGACAATCGATTAGAAGAAATTGAAATCATTTACATTCAAGCCGTTGCCGAATCCTATGACATAGGTATAAAACGTGTGCTAGAAATCGAAGACCCAGACAATTTCAATTTCCGTTTGCCACAGGAAGAAAACAAGCGCATGGCCATCTTGTATCATTTGCTTTTTCTCAGTAAGAAAGACAAACACATAGACCAAACCGAAATAAACTTCATTCAAAAAATGGGTTTTCACCTAGGCATACGCGAGGAGGTCATTTTAGAACTGCTCGAAGTAATGAAGCGACACATTGGTCAAGTGGTTCCACCAGAAGCACTACTATCGGTTTTTAAACCGTATTTAAATTAGATAAACGAGGTAATTATCTGGGCGTAACCCCAAATCTACCTGTCCTGCTTGTTGGTCAGGGGACCAACAAGGGACAGGTAGATTTGGGGTCGGGCTATCCAGGACTCCGCGTTCGCTTCGGTCTCCTTCTTGCGCTGACAACGCATCTGCTTCTACCGCTAAGGCGGTAAGCATATACGGTCAGCACAAAAGAGACTACTCCCTTTGGTCGCATCCTTCCTATCCCTTACGCTTACCCTCCCTGTCTGTGGGCGCCACGTCAAGAGAGCAATTTACAGATGTCATTTCGAGCGTAGCCGAGAAATCTATGTGTTCGCTAGTGAACGCAATGCATTTACCCTCGGGAACATTTGCAATGCGCACGTAACCTTATCGGGCATTTGCAATGCCCACGCATACTACTTACTCATAATGGTGCGAGCCTCCTGGCTCGTTCCGTACTGAACTTTAGCATTTTCCTTG
>CAZZIZ010000296.1:0-3178 GCA_964654535.1 uncultured Chitinophagales bacterium | reverse complement strand
CCCTCCTTCATTTGCAAAAGAGCTTTTGTCCTTTCGGGTGAGTTGATTACCTTAAGGATTAAGAAAATAAACTTGCTATGTATAAGAAAATAAAATTATCAAGCGCAATTTTGGGATGCCTGCTTCTTTGCTGCAGCTTAGGAGTTTACGGTCAAGGAACTAATAAGACTATGGAAAAGGAAACACCTTTAATTGATCGAGCGACATTTTTTGGGAATCCGGTCATCACTTACGGTCAACTAAGTCCAGATGGCAAGTACGTGACCTTCCTAAAGGAGTACAAGGGTATTATGAATATTTGGGTAAAGGGTTTTGATGAACCCTTTGAGGAAGCTCGATTACTTACAGCGAGCGAATCTCCTATTCCGGGATATTTTTGGACCGAAGACTCTAAATATGTCTTGTTCATTAATGACTCGGGTGGAGATGAAAACTTCAATATCTATTCCGTAAATCCTAGCAAAGGCACTAAAGCTGCTGCTCCTGAGGCCAAGAACCTTACGCCATTGGATGAAGTGACGGCACAAATTCACCTGGTCTCAAAAAAGGATCCCGATCTAATGATGATCGGACTTAATGACCGAGACAAGGCATGGCACGATTTGTATAGCCTTAAAATTTCGACTGGCGAACTCACCAAATTGCTCGTAAATGAAAATCGTTACGGAGGTTTTGGTTTTGATTGGGATGAAAACATGCGCATTGCTTATCGTACGGCTGAAAACGGAAATAGCGAAATCCTGAGTATTGATAAAGAGGGCAATTTCAAAAAGATCTACGAAACCAATCTCCAGGAGAGCGCATATCTCACCGGTTGGACTGCCGATAACTCAGCGGCCTACCTCGTAACCAACAAAGGTGATATCGATCTGTCGACCTTATATAAGTTCAATCCAGAGACAGGTGAACAAACCAAAGTAGAAGCTGATCCAAAAGGGAAAGTGGACTTTGGCCGCCTATGGGTCAATGATAATACCAGAGAAATTATTTCTACCAGCTATACCTACGACAAAACGGTGCGTTACTTCAAAGACAAAAAGTGGGAAGCTGTCTACAATAAGCTCAAAGCGCACTTCCCGGGTAAAGAGGTTGGTTTTACGAGTTTCACCAGCGATTATTCTAAAATGTTGGTTTCCGTTAGTGGAGACAAGTATGCTACTGAGGTATACTTCTATGATCCTTTGACGGATAAACCAATACTGCAATACACACCGCGACCCGATTTGAAAGAGATTGAAACGCATCTATCTGAGATGACGCCAATCTCTTATCCAAGTAGCGATGGTTTGTCTATTCCGGCGTATATCTCTATACCTAAAGGAAGTAGCGGTAAAAACATGCCTGCCGTAATAATGGTGCACGGTGGACCTAAGGGCCCACGCGACCGTTGGGGTTATAATAGTAACGTGCAGTTCTTAAATAATAGAGGCTATGTGGTATTGCAACCAAACTTCCGTGCGAGTGGGGGTTATGGAAAAGACTTTTTGAACGCTGGTGATAAGCAGTGGGGCAAGTTGATGCAGGATGATGTTACCTGGGGCAAAAAGTATTTAGTGGAGCAGGGTATTGCTGATCCCGATCGTATTGCCATAATGGGAGGATCTTACGGTGGCTACGCCACCCTGGCTGGTCTTGCTTTTACACCAGACGAATTCGCCTGCGGCATAGACATCGTTGGACCTAGTAATTTGTTTACCCTGATGGAATCTATACCTCCTTATTGGGAAGCCGGTAGAAAATGGTTGTACGAAATGGTAGGAGATCCAGAAACTGAAGAAGGACAGAAGCTGCTCAAAGAGGCGAGTCCTCTTTTTAGTGCAGATAAAATAACTAAGCCCTTGCTTATTGTTCAAGGCGCCAACGATCCAAGAGTAAAAAAGGCGGAGGCCGATCAGATCGCGATCGCATTGAGAGACAATGGTCACGCGGTGGATTATTTATGTGCTGCGGATGAGGGTCACGGTTTTAGAAAACCATTGAACCGCATGGCTATGCAAGCGCAAACCGAAAAGTTTCTTGCACAACATTTAGGCGGGCGCTTTCAAGAAGAAGTTCCCGACGATGTTGCTGAAACACTCGAAGGTTTAAGAATTGATGTGTCAACATTGACTTTGAAAGAAATGGATGAAACGCCAATGGCGACGGCCTTGCCGACCATCGATTATAAATGGGCTCCTGAGACAAGCCAGTGGGAAACCGTTATCAATATGCAAGGACAAGAGATTAAGATGAACACTAAGCGGTCTGTTGCGGAGGAAAATGGTAATTGGGTTGTGACCGATAACACAGAAGGCCCAATGGGTGCGATGTCCGATAAGGTGACCTTCGATAATAACTTTAAGGCCATTAAGCATGAAATAGTCCAGAGCGGTCAGAAGATGAACGTGAGTTATGACGGCTCTTCGGCTACCATGCAAATGATGGGTAAGGATATGAAAATGGACTGCGAAGGACTCCTCCTTTGCTCAGGTGCCGGATTCGATATGTTGCTCGGAAAAATGGAAATGAAACAAGGAGATAAGCTTTCTTATAATTTGGTAGATCCGATGTCGGGGAAAACCAAAAAAGTGTTTGCCGAGGATAAAGGTACCGTCAGCTACATGGATAATGAATACCGTCTTGTTGCGGTAACCAATGTTGAGAATGAGAACGACCAAACCAATTACTACTATAACACAAACAATGTTATAATGATGAAAGAGCAAACTGTTCCCGCTATGGGCAATGCCAAAGTCCTAACGACGAGAAAGTAATTTTTTAATTTAAAGAAATGCGAGCCGCTTCCTTTTTGGAGGCGGCTTTTTTTGTAGGTCCGATCTAAAGTTATCAGGTCTTGTGAAGGAGGATAGTTCAATAGAAACGCGCCGGCAGGGCATTGAAGAAAATACATTCGATTACTTCAAGTAATACTTTAATGCGATTCTTTGTGTAATCATGTAATACGAAATACTTCTTTCCTAAAGCCATATAACTCAAGCAATTGATTGTGATGCTTATCCACAAATTGGGAGTATCGAATAGTACTAGATAGTGCGCATGGCCTAACTTGTTAAGTAATTACTTTTTCTAAACCTTTTAACTATGAGAAGAACTTTACTTTTCCTGTCAATTTTATTGACCTCCTTTCAACTAAGTGCGCAAGTCACTGGTACTATCTTGGGATCCGATGGATTACCAC
>CAZZIZ010000295.1:0-3200 GCA_964654535.1 uncultured Chitinophagales bacterium | reverse complement strand
TGGGCGTGCCCCCAAACCTACCCTTATGCTTCGTGGAGACACGAACCATTAAAGGGTAGGTTTGGGGTCGGGCTATCCAGTGCTCCGCTTCGCTTCGGTCTCCTTCTTGTTTCGCTAAAGCAAATCCTTCTACCGCAAGCGGTAAGTATTTACTAGCTCAACAAAAGAGACTACTCCCTGCAGTCGTACACTTCCTATCCCTCACGCAAATTATTTCAACAACAAGTAAGTGCGCTCTAAGCTAACTAAACAGCGAAATTCAAATTAAGGAAAAGTGGACATGAACTCAGGTAAGATTGACCTGTGTTAAGGTATTCTTTAGCCCCATATTTGCACTATAAGGTTATTTAGACATTCTTTTAAATAAAAGCAAAATGAAAAAAGTCACGTCAACAGCAATCGCAGTATTAGTTTCAATGTTCACTTACTTAAACGCTCAAGTCCAACAAATACAATTGGAACAAACGCCTGGTGAATTCACAACCGCATCATTGACTTTAACGCCAGGAGATTACCAGTTCACCATTTCTAACAATAATGTCGGTTACGACGAAGGATTTGTACCTAAAGAACAGTACGCTTCAAGCAAGCACATAAAAGATGCTTATGTAACAACGCCAATAAAAACAGGATCAAGTGCTAAAACTAATGTAGTCAACTTGCCGCACGGAGAGTATACTATGATGAAGAAAACCGAGGATACAACGACGAAGAATGGCGAGGATACAACGATGACGAAAGGTGAAGAGGAAGTAGTGATGAAGAAAGGTGAGGGGGACACGACTTTCAAAAATGACAAAGTAGAACCAATTAACATAAGACAGAATCCGGGAAAATCTGAATTCCAGAGCGTGATGGTCTCCGATAGAGCTTACGAATTTGAGACTCCTACCATTAGTGTTCCTAAGGACGAAGGTTTTTTATTGGTGTCGTTGCGATTCTAGAAATCACATTAAAGTTATCTATGTAAACAAAACCGGATGCCAGGAATAGCTCTCATAGAGCCATTTTGAAGGCGCGGACTAATTTTATTATATGGGTAGTTTGTATTAATACCGATGTCCCAGCCGTTCTCGGGGGAGGCGGCTCCACATCAAAGATAATTTGCAAACTATTTCATTGGGTCATAGCTAAAGACCCGTCCTTCGGGGTGGGTCTTTTTTTATTTAGGAAATGTAAGATTTTCGGATTACCAACGTCCCATTAGGTCAGGGTCACGCTTGTAGATATCAGGCTGAAACCGCAGAATATTGTCTTTATCGACCCAAGTAGTAAAGTAGAGCAAGTAGACTGGAATGGGTTCATCTAGCACCAAGCGTTTGTTCTTTTTCTTTTCGAGTAGCTTATCTATTTTCTGCGCATCGTACTTAGAGCCTTCAAAAATATACTCGGCAAAACGGATCGGTTCGAACAAACGAACACATCCGTGACTAAAGGCTCGAATCGTTTCGCCAAAAGGTTTCTGAGAAGGTGTGTCGTGCAAGTAAATACTGTACTCATTTGGAAACAAGAACTTCACACGACCCAAGGCGTTAATCGGGCCAGGCTCCTGGCGAATACGATATGGGAAGTTGTTGCTGAATACTTGAGACCAGTCGACGGCAGCTGGGTTTACCTTTTTACTGCCACTAAACAAAACCATATTATTTCTACTCAAATAGCTCGGGTCTTTACGCAGCTTCGGCAATATCTCTCTACTCGAAATACTGTAAGGAACATTCCAATACGGATTGAACTCTACGAATTGCAGCATATCTTGAAAAACGGGTGTACGGCGAAAGCGCGAACCTACTACCGTGATTTGTTCGTGCGCCAGAGAATCTTCTTCATAGACTTGAACGTTAAAAGCAGCGATATTTACCATAATATGCTGGTCGCCCCAGCGTCGATTACACCAGCGCCAGCGATCTAAATTGACTTCTAATTGCTTTACCCTGTCCTCTAGCGAAACATTTAAGGCTTCCATAGTCTGTGTACCAAACTCGCCATCAACGTCCAGGCCGTATTGCCATTGAAACTCTTCGACCAGTTCTTGCAGCGTTGTATCGAACAAGGCTGGTAGAAAAAGTGAATCGACGTCTACGTAGAACGTATCGATCATCTTATACGTACTGTCCTCTAGATCAGTAAATACTTTTAGGGTTTCGAAGGTGGAATCAATTTCCAAGTAGTTGGTGTATTCTACCATGGGATAGTAAACTGTAAGGCGATCTCTTAACTCCGCAACCACGGCACTACTATCTCCTAGTTCAGGTTTAGCACTGACGGGCATATGCGAATCCTCATCATGGATAGATGCTAAGGTCTTAAAGCTCGCGTAAGCATCTTTCAACTTTTTGTACAAAGGGTGCTCTGGAATATGCCCCTCCATATAAGTCGAGATTAGGTTACTATCGACAGCAATAGACAAGTACTTGCCCAAATCAATCTGGTCATTTACAATCTCCCATTGATATTCGTTTTCTTCTGGATCTAGTTTGCCATAACGGAGGTCCTTGGCCAAGGCTAAATAAGCATCAGTCATGAGAATATCGAAGCGGGCTATTTCGTCGGAACTGGGAGGCTCGACGGTAAGTACATTTCCTACCAAATCAGAAAGTCTACTTTGCAAAATGCTGTAATGGTAATCTTCTCTATCTAAGCCATCGTTGTTGGCTTTATAAATAACATTTATGGCTTCTGCGGCTAAGTGTCGGTTTTTGCCCTCGGAATACCAGACTGCATTGCACGCTCGATATTGGTAAAAATCAGTGACCGCCTGCAAATCTATTAATCCAAAATTTTTAGCGATGTTCTTGGCTGCTTCGTCGTCACAGCTTAGCGTGTAGCCTAAGTACTCGCAGATCAGTTCGTCAGTCCGTTGTGCTTGCAGATCCAGTACGATGCAAAACAAGAAGAGTATTGGATGGAATTTCATGAGCGCTGGTAGTTCTGCATTTGGAACTACTAAGAAAAGCTTTTCGTTCCGAATAAATAGCATCTTTAGGAAGGCTTTAGTCGTAAAAAATTAACCCCTCTGCGCCTTTGGTGAGATTTATGCGTGAGGGATGGAGACCTTTGTGGAGCTCCTGTTGATGAAGGCAAGAAGTGATCTTAGCTCCTTGGAGCTAGAAGAGCACTTTGCCTGAATCAGAACAGAGCGACGGTCGAGAGCCCGACCCTGCTTTGCCGCAGGCAGATAGCAGGGGCACGCCCAATGT
>CAZZIZ010000294.1:0-3210 GCA_964654535.1 uncultured Chitinophagales bacterium | reverse complement strand
GGGCGTGCCCCACTCACATCTTGTGCTGCGCACAAAGTTCGGGGTCGGGCTTTCGGGGCTCGCTCTGTTCTGTTCTAAACAAAGCTCGTTTCTACCGCAAGCGGTAAACTCACATCTTGTTCAGAACAACAGGAGCTCAAACAAACCCCTCTATCCCTCACGCGAAGAACATCTAGCGCAAGCTTGAGCTTGTGCTAAATTAGAGTCGAAGCATTTGCTTCACCATTGTGTATACATCTTCTCTCCAGCAATCAATATTCTTAAAATAAATTGAGGTATGATTAACTTTGCTAATCAATTACAAGCGCCAATTGAGCTAGAATGATCTTTTTCAAATCCACAATTCCATATAAGCTACTTGCCTTAGTAGCAATACTTGCCTGTTCAGACAAAGGTCTATTTGCTCAAAAGCAATATCAACCACAAAACTGGGAGCTCGTTATAGAAGACGAAGAGTATTTGAACCTCTTATCCCAGCGAGAGGTAGCCATGACGCTCGATTTGTTGACCAGTTCTTTTCGAGAGTCAGTGCCAGCGAAAATAATTATCGCCAACCAAATCTATGATGCAGAAATTCGATTGAAAGGAGATTTGGGCGACCACTGGGAAGACCTAGGCACTATGTCATTTAGAGTAAAAGTGCTGAACGGAAAAACCATTAATGGCATTAAGCAGTTCTCCATACAACATCCAAAGCGCCGACTCTTTTTAGATGATTGGCTTTTCAATAAACTACTCGAATACCACGGTATGCTTAGTACCCATTATCGCTATGTTTCCTTTAAGGTTAATGGTAAAGAAAAAGGACTCTACTGTGTCGAAGAGTATGCCGACAAGTATTTGCTTGAGCGCAACCATCGCAGGGAGGGCCCCGTTTTTAAGGTTGACGATAAAGACTTCTGGACGAATCACGCACTTTTACGCCCGGGACACGGTATAGAAAACATGGCCTCTTTTGGAGTAAAACCACTTGGTGGCACTAAGCTTTTAAAAAAAGAAGTGCTCAGTAAGCAATATGAGTTGGCCTCACAATTACTGCAAGGTTTTGTCCGCAGAGATTACTTAACCCACGAAGTTTTCGAGGTGAAAGACATTGCCAAAGCCTTTGCCCTTTCCTGTGATGTTTTTGGTCAGGACCACGCTATGCGCATTCCCAATATTCGATTCTACTTAAACCCCATTTCTGCAAAAATAGAATCGATTCCTTTTGATAGTGGTTCGCCAACACAAGTTGAGAAACTGCTAGGCGAAAAATACTTCTATCTCTATGACGACTACTTCAAGGACGCTAGCAAAAACCCGCACTGGTTCCGGAGCTTTTTTCACGACGAAGTTTTTAGAGCGACTTACCTCGAAGTGCTTCAAGAACTAAGCGATGAGTCTTGGGTCGAAGATTTTTGGAAATCTATTGAAAAGGAGTATAGACCCATTGCGAACTTGTTTGCTAAAGAGTATCCAGGATACAAACTCAATGAAAAGCAAATCCAAGAAAACGTAAAACACATCGCCAGCAAATTGGCCGACGGTTTTGGCCAAGAGGAACTCAGCCAGTACGATAAGCCGGGTATTCCCCCAAATGGCTTGGATTGGCCGCGACGTGGATTGCAAGTTGGTTTTAATTCTCTAGATACACTAAGTAATACGCTGAGCCTCCAAGTTGCCAACCTAGCCAGCGATAAAATCGAGGTAGTTGGCTTGCTCATAGATAAACAGTGGAAAGTAAATCTTAACCAAAGCGTCAAGCTTAAGGCTAAAGCGCCTTTTGAATTTGCTTCGATTGAAGATTTAAAAGTGAAACTGCCCAAAGACTTTATCTGGAGCGCAAAAATTAAGGCTAAGTTAACCCTGCTATATCGTGAAAAATCAAGCGAGCTTGTTCTCAGCAAGAAAGTATCGCCTCATCCTATTTACGACAAAGAAAGTCTGGGCGATGATTTCTTCAGAGCGAGTAAAGATTGGAAAAATCAATCCTGGTTTAAGGTAAATGAATCGAAAAAAACAATTAGGGTTAAAGACTCTAAGCAAAATATCAGCGAGAATATCATCATTCCTATGGGATATAAGTTTGTGGTACCAGCCGGCACTAGCTTCGAGTTTTCAAACAACGCTTGCTTGGTTTCTTATTCGCCAGTCTTCTTTAATGGTACTGAGAGTTCTCCCATTAAGCTTTATAACAATTCCGCTAACCCAGGAGCAGGCCTTTTAGTACTGAACGGAACAGAGCGAAGTGAATTGAAGTACGTAGAGTTTCAAAATCTCCGTAACCCTAACACAAGCCACTGGCAAATAACCGGCGCGGTTACTTTCTACGAATCCGATGTAAGTGTTTCAGATTGCGTTTTTAAAGACAATCTTAGTGAAGATGCATTAAACATTATTCGCTCCGACTTTTCATTGCAAAATTGTGTTTTTGAAAACACATTTTCAGATGCTTTCGACGCAGATTTTTGTTCAGGCACCATCGCTGATTGCGTGTTTACCAATAATGGTAATGATGGTATCGATGTTTCTGGTACAACAGTTACAGTGACGAACACCAATCTGAGTTACATCAATGATAAGGGTATAAGTTCTGGAGAGGGCTCATCTATAACCGCCAGTGGCGTTAGTGTGTCAAATGCCTTTATCGGCCTAGCTTCTAAGGATCGGTCTACGCTTGTCTTAGATGGTGTTAAGGTGAGGGATTGTAAATACGACGTTTCTGTTTATCAGAAGAAACCTGAATTTGGTCCAGCGTCTATCAAAATTGATAATGGTGACTTCCCGGACGGCTTCCCCAATGCGCGTTTAGAGCAGAATTCTCTTATGACTTACAATGGTAAAAAGCGAAAGGGAAAAAAACTCTCCCTGTATTCTCAGTTGTATCACGACAAAGACTTCGCAAAACTCGAACGTTATATCGTCGAAAACCCCACCGACGATCGTTACACCAAGCTAAAGGCTCTGTACAATAAGTACGACATGTACGAAGCTGCCAAGGCGCTAGATGTATTACATCAAGCTTTTTTGAAGAAGTGAATCGTAAGATAAATCTAGTGCAAGCTAAAGCTTGTGCTCAATTAGTTTGAAGTATTTACTTCACCTTAAAACACAAAAAGGACCTCTACTACCTCGGGCGCATTTGCAATGCGCACGGAACATTCTCCGGCATTTACAATGCCGACGTTAGCTCTTCAAACAATGAGAATCCCTAAGGCAATTTGATATTCC
>CAZZIZ010000293.1:0-3245 GCA_964654535.1 uncultured Chitinophagales bacterium | reverse complement strand
CCTGGAATGAGGATTTTTCCCATTAAATCAATCTCTTCAGACTTGTTCTTGCTATCCAAGACCCCTCCTATTCGTTTGATGTATCCCCCTACTATCTCTAGATCACCTTCTACAATAGTTCCTTCATTAACTATTCTGGCATTTTTTAAGATTGTACACTTATGCGTTTTGTTCATTAAGTTTTATTTCGAATCAAACTCCTTAGTATTTCATAAGGCAGAATGGCTTCATTTTTAGTTCAAAACTAACACATATCATTCGCCGTAAGTGGATGGGTATTGGCTTTTTGTTCAAATAGGTCTACAATTTGAACAAAACTTTTCTCAGCGTTCTGCTCTTTCGCAAATATGGCATTGGCAGTGCATAATATGAAAATGAATCAAGTTTACTAGAGGTCATCTTGCCTCCGATACAAGAAACTCGAATCGTTACTGGATCCAGGCATTTTTAATGCGGATCACTTTACTTGACTAAACATTTGCAGAAAAAGAAGGATACGTAAACTAAATCCGTTTTTTTTATTTTCAATGCTTGCAAGATTGAGCTAATCAGACAATCTTGTCATCAAACTAGATTATGTACAAAGCGTTGCTTTTTTTAATTCTCTCATTGTGCTCTTGCACTTTAACAGCACAAGAATCCAGTGAAACCATAAAGGATCGAAAAGAGTCTAGCATTTATGCTAAGCATGATTCAATTGAGATCTTTGAGGCTACAACGTTCCAACAAGACCTTAAGCCTTCTCTTCTTTGGAAGATTAGTCATGACTCACTGACCACCACTTCATACTTGTATGGGACGATGCACTTACCAGACAGCCGAGTCATCGAGCTCTTCGATTCTATTGGGAATAAAATAGAACATTGCGAAGCGGTGGCTGTAGAACTGGTTTTAAATGCTAGTGACGCTTTTGCCATGATGCCGCAAATGGTTATGAAAGACAGTACGCTGCGAGATTTTTACACGCCGCAAGAATTCGAACGTGTCAATAGTGTAGCGAAAGAAGAGCTCGGACTTTTAGGAATGTTCTCCAATAAAATGAAACCGATATTTATCAGTTCAACTATTCAGCAAATGCGATTTGGCGGCGACATAAAATATGTTGTCGATCAATATGTACAAGACGAAGCTAAGAGATTGAATAAAGAATTGATAGGGATAGAGACAATGGAAGAACAAATGAGCGCACTCACTGGGATGTCTTTACAGCAACAGGCGGATATGCTTTTGGAATACATTGACGACCTGGAGAAAAACGACTCATTGACCAATGTTTTGGTTAACACTTATCTTGATCAATCCTTAAGCGGTCTCTATGACATTTACAAAGAAGATGAGTTACCAGAGGAGATGAATGATGATCTGGTCCTAATCAGAAATATCAAAATGGCTAAAAGAATTGAGAAGCTGATATGGAAGCAATCTACTTTCGTTGCGGTAGGCGCGTTACACCTACCTGGGGAAACAGGCTTAATTAATATGCTTCGCGAGGCCGGCTTTAAAGTTGAAGCAGCACAGAGGTGATTTTACTTACAATGGCATTTGTGATCTTCCCCTAAATCAATAGCAGTTATCACTTTAGTTGTATTATCGCAATCCGCAAAAACTATTCGCACTTCCTGATTGTCCTTTGTAAAACCCTCAAGTGAGAATGTAGGACAAGGCGAATCTTTACGATCACTTTTGCGCTCGTTTACTTTTCCATGACGCACTATGAACTCTACTTCGGACTCATCTATAAATCGACAACCCATTCGACAACGAGCGTGCTTCGTGTATTGCAGGGCATTGTCCATTAGCAATGCATTTACCTCACCCAGGTCGCCGCTCTCCATAGCCACTTCATAATTTTTCCCAGCCTGCCATTGATTGTACAATCTTTCGGCGCCGACTACTAAGGCAACGATTACTCCAATAATTAGTCGCATATTTCGACGATTAGACCAAAATGATTTTGCCATAGTGTGCGAAGTTATTCAAATTTTAAGATTCAATCTCATTCCGTTTTTAGCAATCGAATTTTCCTTTTTTATTTGGGCGTGCCCCTGCGCTTTAGATTCTAGAAGGACTCTCTTAAAACGTAAATTTTACTACTTCAAAAGCATCTAGGGCGCAGGGGCGCTCAGCTCCGTGGCTCCGCGTTCGCTCCGGTCTTGTGCTTGTGGCTGCAAAGCAAGCTGCTTCTACCGCTAAGGCGGTAAGCATTTGCTACAGCCACAAACAAGACTGCTCCCATTTGGTCGCACCACTCGCATCGCTCACGCGTGGCAAGGCTCGAAAATACTAGGTACAAATAGAGAAATTGTTAGTTTTTTCAATGCTTTGCAAGCACTTATAAGCTATATTGATATTGTTACCGGATTATACACCACACTTAAATCCAACGCTATGATAATATTTGGTACACGAGGAGTCAACTCCACAATGTCTGAAGGACAATTCAACTGTCCGCAGTGCGAAACCGATCGCAACTACAAGCACAAAAAAGTCAGAAGATTTTTTACGCTCTATTTCATTCCACTTATTCCAATGGGTAAGATTGGCGAGTTCGTAGAGTGCCAGTCATGCAAGGGAACATTTATTCCAAAAGTTTTGGACTACAAAAAAAGTGCAAGCGCGGATCAATTCCTTTCTGAATATGAAAAGGCGATGAAACATAGTATGGTTTTAATAATGCTGGCCGATGGCGAAATAGACGATAACGAAATGGTGACGGTACAAAAAATAGTAAACAAGCTTGGCCACAACGATGTAACTATGGATCAACTCAAAGAGTACGTTGACGAAGTACAACGCTACCCAGAAGATGTTTCTACTTACCTGAGAAAGGTTACTCCTTCATTGAATGAACATGGCAAAGAGATGGTTATTCGCTGTGCATTCCAAGTGGCCAATGCAGATGGTAGTGTCGATGACAGCGAGATAAAACTGATCAGCGAAATGGCAGAGACGATGGAAATGTCTTCGGCACACTTGAAAGGTATCCTCGACGAATTGTATCAATTGAAAGGGGAAGAAGCGTAGACAAACTATTTAGCTCAAAACATTTATCGCGTGAGGGATAGAGACCTTTGTGGAGCTCCTGTTTCAAAAGGCAAGAAAAGCACTTAGCTCCTTGGAGCTAGAAGGGCTTTTTGGCTTTTGAAGAACAGAGCGACGGTCGATAGCCCGACCCTTTGCGCAGCAAGAAGGGGCACGCCCAATGTCATTAAGTTAAGCAGCTAATCTAGAGATTCTGTATATGT
>CAZZIZ010000292.1:0-3264 GCA_964654535.1 uncultured Chitinophagales bacterium | reverse complement strand
AATATTCTTCTGACCCTATGTTCCTTCATTGGTCTGGCCTCTATCCCTCACGCGATAGAAAGCCTTAAGCATAGGAAAACTCTGTTAACATCTGTAAAATTGGTGTGCAACACATTTGTTACTTTACACATCTATTAATTGTCTATTCTCAATTAAAGTCTCAAGATGTTAAAACGCCTTTTCTTCAGTGAGAAGTACTTGTACTTAGGGCTGGCCGCAATTCTATTTTCATTAGAATTAGGCGCTAAATGTACTGGCGGCCCTGGCGGTGGAGCACTATTCGATTTTGAATATACAGTTCAATGCGATGAGCAGCTCGTACAAGTCGACTTTTGGTTAACCGAAGAAGCCGAAAACGGATATTTCCTTTTAGCCGCTCAGAACTTTCAAGTAGTACTAGCGAGCCAGGAAGTCTTTAAATTAAGCTTCCCCTTAGAATCAGAAATTCAATTTCATGTTTTTGACGGTCGCGACAGAATGCGGGTGTTTTCTGCGGGACTTCTGTCTTGTGCCTCCCCACTTCTGGTTGGAGAATACTTCACCTGTGACGATGATGCTGGAGAGTTCGCGTATCACTGGAAGATAAAAGATGCCGATAATACTGAATCGACTAGTTATATCTTCGATGGATCTGGCATCAATAATTTGACAGTTCAGGAAAACCAAGAAATAAAAGTTTACTACAGTTCTGGAACCGCAGTCACAATGGATATTTTCAGCAGCATCGATGAACCAACAATTGGATCATTTAGCTATTCTCCAAGCCAGTGTTGCCCATGCGATTGGGAGGAAATTTACGCTTCTACTTATAACTTTGAGTGTTTTGGGGACAGCTTTTGGCTGCTCGATGAAGGCAATGATTTAAGTGACGAGGTTGCGATTATGGGACATCCGCACAATGAACTTTTTAGTCAATCTGGTCAACAGATAACTCAAGTCGGTCAATACTTGGACCTTATTGAAAACGAACAAGCTCTGACCCTTGTAAAATATGAACCCTCGCATCGGTGCTTTGCAATATCTGAGACCACCACTCCTACATCTATACTTCCACTTCAATGGAATTGCTCAGAAGAGCTAACAGAACTTTGTGAGGAGCCAATAACTATAACGGCCGATACGCATTGCGATGAAACAGAATGCATCCTAGAATTTTTTTGGGTAATTGACGGCGGACTGCCCTCAGTAGATTCTACAGCTACTTATACAATTTCAGGAACTGGCGTTTTTGATTCACTTTTAGTCTATGGGCAAACATTCACTCAAATTTGGCCGCACGGGACTCCAATAGACCTAAGCGTTTCAGATGCGAGTGGTTGTATTACTAGTTGGTCCTCTAATGGTCCAGTTAACTGCGGGAGTTCCATAAATTGTTTTTGTATGGGTGCTCCCATGTCCGCGTGCACCACTACTCTAGGTCAGCCAGGAATACTAACGGATACTTGCGAATGTACTTCAGAATGCGAAGGACTTCAATGCTCAACGAACAGCAGTCCCGGTACATTAAACGGAGACTGTGATTGTGTCCCAGGGTATTTTCCTGAACTTGACCAATTTGGAACATCAGGAACAACATGGAAATATTGCGCAGCCGATGGTTTCGATAATCCATTGCCTAGCATAATGACTCATCAAAGAGATACAACTATTCAAAGTTTGGATTGCAGTATACTCGAATATGGTGGCAGTGAAGTAGTGCTTTGTACATCTGGTCAACAGGTGAAGTACTTAATGAATGATTCGCTTTTCACCCTTTACGACTTCTCGCTATGGGCAGGCGACCAATACGAGTTGCGTCTTCCGAAAGATTTAGATTTTGGTTTTTCTAACTACGCTGAAGACGATCCCGACTGGTTAACTGTTCACATCGACAATGTAGATTTCTGGCAGGCAAATGACAGTACTTTGCTAAAAGCACAAAGCGTTCACAGCGATACAGATGCAGCCAGCGCCGACTTGGATTGCTTTTTCGAATGGGGGCCCTTGGTCGAACAACTAGGTGGGCTTAATTTTTTGTTTCCTAACTGCTCTTTCAGTGCCATCGATGGATGTTGTCATGTAAACTTGAATTCATTTACCAATGATGAAATTAGCATTGAAAATGACGCTTGTAATGGTTCCCTAATGAACCCTTGTCCCGATGCTATTGAAGTAGCTGTGCAGATAGATTGCAACCCAGATGAAACTATAAGCGTAACTGCAACAGTCACAGGAGGCTCCGCCGACGAAAACGGAATGATAAACTATGTGGTCAATTCATCTTTGGGTGCTTTGATGATGACAGGCAGTCCCGGAGTTTACGTCGGCACTTTTGCGACTGATGACGTAGTGTTAGACATAAGCGCAAGCGATGGCATTGGCTGCAGTGCTTGGCTTTCGGACTCACAATTGGGTGACCCAACTTTTATAAATTGTTTTACGGGTATTGAGGATTTGGTAACACTGGGTGTTTCTGTATTTCCAAACCCAGTTGTTGATCACCTGCACTTGTCTTTTGAGAGGTCTACAGAAATTGAGATTCTTGACCTTTCTGGAAAGCAAGTCTTTCAAGGCTCATTCGAAACGGGCGCTCACACTATAGATCTGACTGATGTCCCAAGCGGAATTTATCTTTTGAAGTTTATGACCGAAAGTGGTCGTGGGTCTATGAAGGTGCTAAAGGAGTGAAGAAAGAATGTCTCAATTCCACCACTTACAAAGCGATCTAGCCCAACGGCATTAAACGCCACTTATTTTAGACAAGAAGTGCGGGTCTAATCGTCAATTCCAATAGCTATTTGGGAAGTAGGCACGGTGCTTGAAACTATTTATATAGCGAATATCAATATTCTTTTGAATTGATGTTTGGTCATTTACTTAGTCTTACCCCCCCTATGAGATACTCAATAAAAGTCCTAATAGTATTAGCTTTTGGCATAAGCAGCGTAATTGTTTTCAATTCCTGTAACGACGACTTCGAAGAACTTGCCACAGAAATACCTGAAGAGACTAGCACAGAAAACCCAACTTCGCTTGAACCGTTAGTCGATTTATCACTCTATTCTCCAACACAAAGCATCGTTAGCACTTCGGTTACCGGAATAGTTAGAGATGAGAATGCCCAGCCCCTTGAAGGCGCTAGGGTCATTTTAGGAGATGAGGAATACTTAACCAGTGCTACCGGAAGGTTTATCGCCTTAGAAGTTCCTTTGAATGCCAAAGGAACTTCATACACAGTGCATATGGATGGCTATTTCAAAGGAGTGCGACGAATCTATCCGCAGG
>CAZZIZ010000291.1:0-3340 GCA_964654535.1 uncultured Chitinophagales bacterium | reverse complement strand
TCCAGAAATGGAAGATGGCGTAAGCCACTTGTCGGATAATTTGGTGGAGGGAAAGTACTTCGAAGGAATGAAGCGAAATCCCATTGTAATCGGCCGCGCTTTGGCACAAGAGCTCAATTTGGGTTTACGCAAAAAAGTGGTTTTGAATTTTCAAAACAGTAAAGGTGATATTGTTTCAGCTTCCTTCAGAGTTAACGGTATCTACGTTACCAATGATGCCCGTAATGATTTGCTTGCGGTGTATGTGCGCAAGTCAGATTTGGATGGCCTGTTAGAGTTAGAAGATACCTTTCACGAACTCGCCATCATAACCGAGGACCGAGATGAGGTAGATAATGTTTTGCCCGGCCTAGTTGCTAAGCTTGACGGACTATCTGTTCAGTCCTGGAAAGACATTATGCCCTGGCTGGAGACTGTTGACATAATTGGCGAACGTGGCAATTACCTTTTACTGTTAATCATTTTATTGGCGCTTTCGTTCGGTATCGTAAATACTATGTTGATGTCGGTGCTGGAACGCGTGCGCGAGTTTGGTATGCTGCTGGCGGTCGGTATGAACAAAACGCGACTCTTTTTTATGATCTTCTTGGAGACAACTTTTTTAATGCTGACGGCAACACCTTTCGGAATTTTGTTGGGATACTTAACCGTTCAGTATTTTGCAAAGTACGGTCTCGATTTGTCTGCTTATTCCGACGGTTTGCAAAACGTGGGATTGAATCCAGTTATTTTTCCTTACTTGAACAGGAGCTATTACTTTACGGTCATAGCATTAGTAATGGTAGCCGCTTTCTTGGCAGCTTTGTATCCCGCGCGCCGAGCACTAAAATTGAACCCATCTGAAGCATTGAGAAAAATTTAGCAATGGCAATTATTGAAATAAAAAATCTCGAAAAGACCTACTCAGAATCTGCGGTTCCTGTACACGCGCTTCGTGGAGTAAACTTTGAAATAGAGAAAGGAGCCTTCGCTGCTATCGTCGGGCCTTCGGGTTCGGGGAAAAGTACTTTGCTAAACTTAATCGGTGGATTGGATAAACCCAGCGTAGGTTCGGTTCGAATAAATGGCACAGATATGAGCGGCTTAACAGACAATCAGCTTATCGATTTTCGTTTGCAAAACATAGGCTTCGTTTTCCAAGCTTATAATTTGATCCCAGTTTTGACCGCCAAAGAAAACGTGGAGTTCATTATGCTTTTGCAAAATCGTTCTAAAAAAGAACGGGACGAGCAAGCCAAGCGCTTGCTAAATCTTGTTGGTCTCGAAGATCGTTATGACAGTAGACCAACTGAACTATCAGGAGGACAGCAACAAAGAGTAGCCGTGGCGCGTGCATTGGCTTCTAAGCCTGCATTTGTACTAGCCGATGAGCCCACCGCCAACCTCGACTCAGTCTCCGCCGAAAACCTACTCGATATTATGGAGCGACTCAATAGTGAAGAAAATATGACTTTCGTTTTTTCTACCCACGATCAGCGAGTGGTAAAAAGAGCACGTCGTGTTATTACCCTCGAGGATGGTATGATTAAAGAAGATGTTGTAAAGTGAGAATAATCTGCTTCATCATAATGCTCTGCTTAAGTCCGATTTATCTAATCGGACAAGAGACTGATGAGGCTGAGAAAACCTTTAAGACAAAAATTAAAGAGAAAACATCGGTCAGAGGTTATATCAAAGATCTGCACCAGTTGTACATTTTTGAAAAGCCGAGTCAATGGAAACTAAATAATATTATTCATCAGCGAACGGCTTTTCGAGCTTACTTAAACGATAGCTGGACTTTTGGCGCGGAAGCGCGCAGCCAAATTATTTACGGCTCTTATCCTCGACTCATCAATGATGTATTGGACGAGAATCGAACGCTGATTGATTTCCTCAATGGAGTAGGAACTTTCGGTCAAATCCCAACTTCCTTTGGTGAGTTTTTTATGGGCAACGCTGGCCCGCTCGACACGCATTTTCTTTTGGTCGATCAGCCGGAGCTGACCGCTTGGACAGACATAGATCGCTTATGGCTGGACTGGTCGAAAGGTAAGTTCGAAGTCCGAGTTGGGAAGCAGCGGGTTAATTGGGGTGTTAATTTCGTTTGGAATCCCAACGACATCTTCAATACATTCAACTTCACCGACTTCGACTACGAAGAGCGAGCCGCGAGCGATGCAGTGCGCTTGCAGTATTTCTACAACACGGTCAACAAACTCGAATTGGTTTTATCCGCGGGCTCAGGCTTCGACAACAACACAGTTGGACTTTTATGGAAAGTCAATCAATGGAACTATGATTTCCAATTCTTTGGCGCAAACTTTCAAGGCGACTGGGTCGGAGGTTTAGGTTGGTCGGGAAGTTTAAAGAACATTGGCTTTAAGGGAGAATCGACTTATTTCATTTCTGACGAATCAGAAGATCAAGGTTTGGTTATGTCAGTTGGTTTAGACTACGCCTTCACCAATGGGCTAGCACTTCAAGCGGAAGTATTGTATAACGAGTTTGGAACAGACGAGGCTGCCACTGGAATAGGCTTCTCTCAAACCTTAAGTGCGCGAACTTTGTCTCAATATGAATGGTCTATTTTTCTAGGAGCGCAAGGAGGACTAAGTCCACGCAGTACGCTAGGCGCTGGAATAATTTTCCAGCCTAGCGATCAAACTTTTTATTTTGCGCCTTCCTATACCTACAGTCTCGCAGAAAATGTTGACCTTCTTATAATCGGGCAGTTCATAGGTGAGCAGTCAATTGAGTTCTTACCAACGGTAGATAGCGGCTTAGGAAACTTCTATGGCTTGCTGAATACCCGATTAAAGTGGTCTTTTTAATTACTTTTATTCCTCACATTAACAATGCTCTTAGGAAAGAAAGTCGTAGTCGTAATGCCCGCCTATAACGCGGGACAAACCCTGGAAAAAACTTATCAGGAAATTGACCGGGGCATTGTTGATGAGGTAATCTTAGTAGACGATGCCAGCCAGGACAATACCGCTACACTTGCCAAGCAAATAGGAATCGAGCACGTTTTAGTACACGAGCAAAACAAAGGTTACGGAGGTAATCAAAAGTCTTGTTATAAAAAGGCATTGGAAATCGGGGCAGACATCGTGGTTATGCTGCATCCTGATTATCAATACACGCCCAAGCTTATTCCTGCAATGACCTTGCTTATTGCCAACGGAACATACGACGCAGTTCTGGGCTCACGCATTTTAGGTGGAGGCGCACTGAAAGGAGGGATGCCATTGTACAAGTACATCGCCAATCGTTTTCTGACTGCCTTTCAAAATATTTTAATCGGACAAAAACTCTCGGAGTACCACACCGGCTATCGCGCCTTCTCAAAAGAAATACT
>CAZZIZ010000290.1:0-3420 GCA_964654535.1 uncultured Chitinophagales bacterium | reverse complement strand
AGCCCGACCCTGAGTTTTCCAGCTTCGCTGGAAGAGACGAGGGGGCACGCCCAATTGATAATCAAGCTATTAATCACTGCAATTTCCTAGTTTAAACCCTCCCAGCGGTCTGAATTTCTTCTATTTATGTTCTTTGGTGGCAGGAATTCCACAGAGATATTCAAAGGGCTTTTAATAAAGCGGCTTAACTTGAAGGTTGGATTTGTGAGTTTTAAGAATTGTACAAAGAGATGAAAAAAATCGTTCAGATCGGTGCCTTCTGCGCCGTAGCAATGGCCCTAATTTGCCAAACCTGTTTCGCCACTACTATGATTTCTCCTACTAGTTTTTCAGAAATGATGCTAATGAGTGATGTCGTGTTTTACGGTGAGGTGCTTAGCACTACACGAAACAACGCTGGATATATGGACTACACTTTTGACGTTAGAGAAACTTACAAAGGAACTGCAGAAGGTAACTTCGTCGTAACGGGTTACTCTACGCAATTGGGTAACGAAGTGTATTTAGTTAACGGTGATGTCGATTACGCAGTTGGCTCGGTTTATTTGGTCTTTCTTTTTCAGGCCGGTGACGATGCGTATAGAAGTACCATGTTTGCCAATAGCGTTTACGAGGAAATTGTTATTGATGGTGATATTTTGATGAACCAACCCGAAGCCTATAAAAACCTGTGCTTCTTGGAAAACGATGAATCTTATGTACGTGGGCCATTTCTGCAAACTGCTTTGTTGAATCATATGTCTTTGTTGCTGGATGATCCGGAGTATTTGGGTGATCTTTTTAGCGTAAAGCAAATTGCTCCTGCGGTTTTGAACCAAGCATCACAAACGAAAGCTCTGTGCCCGCAGCCTGCGCACTGTACGAATTTGACCGGCAGCTTTAATTTGAATCAAAGCTGTACGACAAACTCTCCGGCGAAATTTGAGGACCCTACCTTTTTGGTAAGTATAACTGCAAATTCTCCAACTGACCCTTCGAATCCTAATGCTATAAGCGATATAAGTAATGCAGTAGGCACTATGGATGATGTTTTTTGTGGTGTAGATATTTCTATGGACAGCCCTATAGTACAAAACTGCACTGTCTCTTGCTTTGGCGGCGGATCTTCTGCATCGTCTTGCAACAATTCTAGTGAAAACAATATTCGTGTTTCTTTAGATGATCCTTGTAACGAAATTGCTTCAATGCTTTCGCCACCTTTTTGTTCTGGTACTTTGGCCTTGGGTGGTGCCGGCTTCACTTTCTTTAATTGTCATACGGACAATTGTGGAGATCAATGGAATTCTTCTATAAACCCTGAAGTGGTGGTAAATGACAACGCAGGTTGCAGCGGAAACAATGCAGTGTATTCTTCAGTATTGCTCCACGAAATGCTGCACTCTTTGTATTTAGGACACATAGCAGGTCAGTGTACCGCGGTAATGAATCCTTTTATTTGTGGTAGTAATGCCTCCGTTGATTTTGGAATTAGAGATTTAGATACGGAATGTGTCGATTGGATGTACGCACCTACTCCTGATTGCGGTAGCGATGGCGGCGGCGGTGGAGGCGGCGGCTCCAATACTATTGTCGCCAATCTAGAAGCGGCTCTCCAAGGGCCTATGCAAAGCTCAGGTATAATGAGCACCGCTATAAGAGATGCGGGTCTGCTTCCAAATGCGCAACCTTATAATGAATCACCTTATAATTATGAAGGAACGGAAACAGTAAGTTCCTTTCCAGCGGACGTGGTAGACTGGGTCTTAGTAGAATTGCGCACTGTTGCCGACGTGGGACAGGTAGCCGCTCGACGTGCTTGTTTCTTGAGAAACGATGGCGCCGTAGTGGATTTGGACGGAAGTGAAGGAGTCGGTTTTAATGCAGCTGCAGGAAACTATTTCGTCTCTATAAATCATCGGACTCATTTGGGTGTGGTTTCCGCCAACCCTATCCCGATTCCCAATACCAGTACCTTGAGTTTTACGGACTCGTTTAGCTCGGTTATGGGCAGCAGTCAATTGGCTAATGCCGGAGGGACAGCTACGCTCAAGACGGGCGATTATGACGGAAGTGGCACGATAAACTTCGGAGATTTTATACGATGGCTGACTAATAATAATACCTTGAACACGTATCAAGCTGCCGAAGGAAATTTGGACGGAACCATTAATTTCTCTGATTTTATCAGATGGTTAGGTAACAACAACAGTTTAGGTGTTTCGGCGATACAAAATTAAAGCTAGCTTAACGTATCTTGTGCCCCCATGTCTGATTTCAATTCATCTTATAAGCCAGAGCCCTATTGGTCTGAAGTAGCCCGCAAGATTAGGAGTCGTGGCAACGGTAATGTTATTGCCGGAGATGATGAGCCTTACTATGTATATAAGCGTGAGCGCTTTTTGGCTTTGCTCCAAGAGCTCGATTTGGAAGGCAAAGCGGTTTTAGAGCTTGGCTGTGGACCAGGTGGCAATCTATTGGAATTATTGAAACTTAAACCGGCCTCGCTTACTGGTGCTGATATATCTAGCGATATGCTAGAATTGGCGAAAGAGAACACTAGCGGTAATAAAGTCGAATTGGTCAAGGTCGATGGCAAGGAGCTTCCTTTTGCCGACGATACATTTGACCTAGTTATGACCGCCACGGTACTTCAGCACAATACGGACGATGCGATGTTTCGTAGAACCTTACGCGAAATTTGCCGTGTATCTAAAAAACAGGTGGTTTTGTTCGAAAGGGTAGAAGACAGTATAAAAGGTGATGATTTATGTATGGGCCGACCAGTTGACTACTTTGGTGGCATCTGCGCTGAGCGCGATTTTAAACTGAAGGACGTTACCTATGTCAATATCCAGGCGAGCTACCTAATGGCTGGAGCTATAAGAAAGGGCCTGAATCCGAGCAATAGAAAAGAAGGGGAGCCCTTGAGTAAGCTCTCTCTAGGATTGCAAAATGGTCTTCTGCCGCTGACTAAGGCGCTAGATAAGGTCTTTACGACCAACCGCGATCTGGCGCGTATGATCTTTGAAAAAGGATAAATAGCAGCCAAAAGCTTGCGAAAAGTCAAAGAGGGCAATATATTTGCATCTCCTAAAAAACTAGGCCCGTTCGTCTAGGGCATCAGCGACCGCAGGGAGCTGTAATTAGAGTGACGCCACGGCGTCCGGCGAGGAAAAAGAAATTAGCAAGAACCAATAACTTGCACTAAGAAATATTTGGCCCGTTCGTCTAGGGGTTAGGACGCCAGGTTTTCATCCTGGTAACAGGGGTTCGATTCCCCTACGGGCTACAAAGACCGACTCTTGCGAGTCGGTCTTTTTTTATGTCTGTTCGTCTAGGCTTGCGAGGTACGAGCAATAATTAGAACGGACGCCAGGTCTTTTTTCTTCATCCTGGTAACAGGGGTTCGATTCCCCTACGGGCTACAAAGAGCCGACTCTT
>CAZZIZ010000289.1:0-3468 GCA_964654535.1 uncultured Chitinophagales bacterium | reverse complement strand
AAAAATTAAGGAAGTGCTGGGGTTTAAGGAACAGCACAATTGGAGACAATACGTATCTGCGTAGTGGGAAAACTACCAAGTAATTTTTACACCACAACTACGAACGAAGTGATGAAGATCCCAGGCTTTGGGATTACAATTAAATTCCTCTATTCTCTAAAACGTTGCAACCAGACAGCATATGTACCGTCCGGTTGCAACTCCTTAGCTAGGCACCTTTACTTAGCTCGTCAAATGCCAATTGTGTTCCACGAACACGGGCGGTAATTTTGTCGAAAGCCGTGCGACGAAATGCCCATCCCAGCCGCTGCTTGACAGTAGCATGGGATGTGAGCATTGCCATATGCTGCGCGGTTGTCAAGTTGACGGCGCTAGTATGACAGCATCCACTTTAATAAATTCCTTAGCTGGCTTACCAACTTATAAATACAGTGAAAGTAAATCGCAATTCATCAAAGGTCGGATAGGTTAAAGTGCTGCCTTCGTGTTAGAAACAGAGCAGATTGATTTTTTCGCACCATCCTTGTCTTGAGGGTAGCTGCCTCTATGAATTTTCGAGACCCACCGGCATGCTCTGTTTCGGTGAGTGAAAATGAGCCATCGTTAACAACATTACAAGCAAGAACATAGAAACTTGTTGATTTAGGGTCTGGCGTAATGAAAAATGTTAAAGAAAGGTAACCGCCATTCTGCGAAGGCGTCCAAGTAAAGTTTAATTTTTCGTTATCAACTTTAAGATCTTTAACGCTTGGTAAAGAAGGCATATTTTGACTATCAAAGTGGGGGAAAACATCTCCGGGTATATCAACATACAAATCCCCTTTTAAAGTTTTAGAGACTGGTTTTCTTGACTTATAAACTATATCGTTAGGGCCCACTATCCCTTGGATTGTGTCTAGGCTCAGCAGGTGTCCACTACCATCAGAGAAGCTGATTTCACTTCCGGCACGTATAGGCCATCTTGCTTGCCTTAATACTCTTACGGCAGGCCTCTTATTTGTGAAACAAGCGTCTTGATGAATTGTGACAAACCCATTCTTTACAGAATATATCTCCGCAAGTAGGCTAGTTACATCCGAATAATACTCAAAAAAATTGGCTGATGTTAATTCCAAATAGGTACTGCTGCCGTTAGCTTTTTGTGCATACTCCACAAATCCAGTTCTGTTGATTGGATTACCCATATTGAATTCATTATTTTTCAAGCCATCGTTCGCGTTATTTTTTGTTGATAACAGTTCTGTAGCGTTACAAGCAGCAGCTAATGTACTTAGAATAGCCATTACAACGAACTTGGGTATGGAAAGTTTAATTAGTCGCATATTCATCACCTCAGCGAACTATCTACAAACTATAGATGTGGCTATATTAAGAGCATTCATTACTATCACTAAGCTGTCGCAGCGCAAATCTACCTCTTTCTGACACAGATGATGAACTGTCTGCAGCAAAATTACGAGCATACATGAGTGCTGACTCCTTCTCCAAAGCACCACTATTCTGTATTAGTAATTCTGCGGCTACTCTACGAACTATGGACGAACTGTCTTTTGAGGCCAAATGTAAAGTACTTTTAAAGTCTGGTTTTTCGCTTAGCATCCTTTCGGATATTTTTGGCACAATACGACCTATACAATAAGCTTTGTCGGTCCATTTCCATTCGCGTGATTCCAGCCATTTCATTTTCCCTTCCAGCTGAGACCGATATGCTTTAGCGCGAACCGAAGGCTGTATTGCACTCTCTGACAATTTCCGAAGATAGCGATCAATTAAAACACTGCGGCCAAGCTGAGAGAGTAAGGATGTCATTGGACCCGAGGTACTTGAAACAACATGCAATACAAAGCTATCAAACGTTTGTTCATTCGTTAAAATATTGAATAGCTCTTGTTTATCGACAGCCTCCATTCTCCCCCATGATTCCCAACTAGACAGAGTTGCACTGATTGCGGGAACAATATATTTTGGATCCGATTTCTCCACGATTCCAGGTAACGACTCTCGGGCAGCAGCGCGAACTTGAGGCACCCAGTCATTCAGCCTACGTAAAGTCAAAGAAAAGAAAAAGCTATTTGGAACAGGTCCCATAAGAGTTCGAAGCGATTTCTCCCGAAGACGACCATTCCAGCTAAAAACATCTATCCAAGTCAGAGATCTTTCCTGTTGTTTGAAGGGCAACCACAACTTGTTTCTCTTCTCAACCGCTAAGTTTCCTGCAAATTCATTTCGAATTAATCTTTCCCAATAGTCGAGATGAGACAGCTTTAGATTCGAGGTAACATTCGTCAAACCATTCATGTTGACATCAACATTCCTGTTAGCGTTAACAGATTTTGCAAAGTTCTGTACCGCGACAACAATCTCACTCTCTAATTTTGGATCGAACTTCAAGTGTTATTTTCTCCTAGCGTATTCGTCAGTCGAGTGCAAGCAAGCTGTTTGTTTGACAGAGTGTGAGCGCGGTGAGAATCACACAAATGCGAGCGTGTAAATATTCGAGCTCAGCTGCTTGGCAGCAATATTCAGTCTGTCCAATTGAAATATCCATCAAATACGAGCGGATACTCACCAACTAGATTGCTTTCTGTTTTGATACTATCAGGTATCTTACTGTCAAGCTCCGCTGCATAAACCCGTTGGTATACTCCGCTCTCCAGTAGTTTATGAATACTGCTAGCTAGAGATGAAGTGCGATTTGTTGTGAAGTGATCAACAGCATGGAGAGCTGGCAACGTAAAACCACTTTCATCAATGTATTCGTGCTCCCCTAGCACAAAGATATTCTTATAATTGCAAAACAGAATAAAGACACATACCTGTTTTGGAATTTCTTCATTTTTTAAAGACTCTCTGTAACATCTATTTTTTCCGATTAAACAATCCAAAAAACTAGAATAACCATACTCAAATCCCAACGCGAACAACTCCATGTCATTTGAGTATTCTTTTTTTAAAGCAGTAATGGCCACATTCTGATCAACTGTGGCCGTGTTGTATTCATAAACAAGTGAGCCGTAAGCAAAGTTCTTTCCTTGGGCGTAAAGCTCAATGATATCGTTGCGCAACCCTTGCTTTCTATTTGTATTCATACACATCCATACTACATCTTTTAATAGTTTTTTTTCATAACGCTGGCCCAAGAGCCACGGTAAATAACAGTGGAACAGAGGCTCCGGCAAAGCGACTTCTGTACCTTGATATGTATAAAGGTCAAATGCGTGCCTTGAGTCCACAATCAGATTAGATACAAAAAGGCATTAAAAGGATCTGATTCCTTGAATGCCGTACGACCTCAAAGCGAAACCGCTTTTTTCTGCTCAGATGAAGCAAGCAGCGCATCAATGAATCGATGTACTTTTAAACCCTCACGGCCGGTTACTATAGGTGCTTTACCAGTCGTTACTGCATCCGCGAAGTCTGAGATGATGCCACCGTGCCAAGTCGATTTAAAATCCATCGGGCCATTCA
>CAZZIZ010000288.1:0-3507 GCA_964654535.1 uncultured Chitinophagales bacterium | reverse complement strand
TCATTAAATTTGCGAAATGGAAAACATCAAATCCCAGTTTCTCTTAGACCCAGAAATTCGATATTTAAATCACGGAGCTTTCGGTGCTTGCCCGAAACCAATTTTTGAGGACTACTTGAAATGGCAACGTCAATTGGAGTTTAATCCAACGGTGTTTATGACGGATACGGGCAGGGAACAATTAAAAGTGGCGAGAAATGAGCTCGCCAAATACGTTAATTGCGCTGAAAGCGATTTGGTGCTTATGCCGAATCCAACAACAGCTATGAATACTTTTGTAAGATCTTTTCCATTAGCAGCTGGTGATGAAATTCTCTCGACTAATCACGAGTACGGGGCCATAGCCGAAACTTGGAAATACTACTGTAAAAAACAAGGAGCGCATTTTATTGAGCAAAAGATACCGACACCCTTCAGGACTAAAGAAGAGGTGATTGCCGCATTTTTTGAAGGACTTACACCTAAAACGAAGGCAATTTTTGTATCTCACATAACGAGTTCAACGGCACTTATTTTTCCTGTAAAGGAAATCTGCGAGCAAGCAAAAGCAAAAGGCTTGATTTGCATTCTAGACGGTGCGCACGTGCCAGGGCACATTCCACTTGATCTGGATGATATCGGTGCGGATGCTTATACTGGCACTTGTCACAAATGGATGCTCACACCTAAAGGTTGTTCCTTTCTTCACGTTAGAAGTCCATTGAAAGAAAGGATCGATCCGCTCATTGTTTCTTGGGGTTACTTGTACAATGAACAAGCAGAGAATCGTTTTCACGATTACCACCAATTCAACGGTACCAAAGATTTCTCGGCTTATTTAACTATTCCAGCATCAAGGAAATTCTTTGCCGATACGAATTGGGAAAGCTTGATGCAAGAAGCACGAAAAACTTTGCTTGAACATTTACCTGCACTTACGGAAGCCTTTAATACTAAACTTCTTTTTGAGGACAATGATTTTATGAGCAACATCTGCAGTTTTCCTATTCAGTCCCAGAACCCGGTCGCGTTGAAACAGGCGTTAAGAAATAAGTATGGGATGGAATTACCGATAATGACCAATTCAGAGGGAAACTACATCCGTGTTTCATTTATGCCTTATTGTAATGAAGAAGATCTGGAAGTACTCGCGCAAGCGATACACGACATCAGGGGAAAACTGATTTGTTGAATTAGAACGAAAGGCCTTGAAGCGTTGGCCGCGTGAGGGATGGAGGCATTGTCTGAGCTCCTGTTGGAAAAAGCAAGAAGGCTGCTTAGCTCCTAAGAGCTAGAAGCAGCTTTTGCTTTTTGCAGAACAGAGCGAGTGCCGAGAGCCCGACCCTTGCTCACGCAGCAATGTCTCTTTCCGCTTCGCGGAAGAAGAGCATTGCGAGTGCAGCAGATGGGGCACGCCCACACCAAAAAAAAGTAAAAATTTATTTAGAACTAGAATAATCTAGTCAATAGCTCAGGCCTAATCATCTGCAAACGCAGAATCTTGAAATGCGCGTACTCTACCTTGTGAATGATAATACGCAGAGACATCCTGCCTCATCCATTTCGTTGATTAAGCATCCGTTTCTGTACAAGAGGTCAACGCAAAAGCTATCTACTTCTCCATCGCAGAAGGTTATTAAGTTGTTTTCTGGATCTAATTCATAAATAAGATGTTCAACATCTTCATCTGAATCTCCAACACCATTTTCACGCACTTCTAAAATGCCATCTTCAACGAAGCGAAGATTCATACAACCCATTGCAAAGTCATCTGGGAAGCATCCATTTTCATCTGCAAATATTTTACTTAGATTTTCACTTGGGTCTGGGCAAGAATTAATTACAAAGGAATTGACGTTCCAATCACCTTGAATTGCTTTTTCAAATGACTGGGTATCTGCACCAAATGTTAGGGCATTTCTATCCGATTTGTTACAAGAATAAAGGAGAATTAGGAGGGAGAAAAAAATGAAATGTTTCATAGCGCGTTTTATTTGATTTAAATATTTGGTTAATCTATAATTGTCGCATTCTAGACGTGGCGAGTGTATAACGCAATCGTCTTGATGATATTGTTTGGATGGCTTTAGGATCTAGTAAGTGGTCCTTTCAATTATTAAGCGGTAAGCTATTTGTACCGCTCGACGAGCTCCTAGCTCTCGATTTCACCTACTAAATCTGAGATGCAACCTTTTCAAAAAAGCTTGTCTTTAGTGTATATCAATCACCAAAAACCAAAAAAGATGCGTATAAATAAATTGAATCTCCCTTTAAGATCGCGGATTCGGAAAAGTAATTTGGTCTTATTGGCAGTACTGTCAGGTCTTTTTTACACCACCAATGTTGTTGCTCAATCCGAACTTATAGAAGTAGAAAGATTCGATGAAGTGGTCATTAGCCCTCATATCGAAGTCGTGTTTAGAGAGGGAAATGAATCGAGCGTAGTCATTGAAGAAATAGAAGTACCAATGAACGAGCTTAATGTAACTGTAAGCGATAAGAAGCTCCATTTGTATTTAGATGATGCTAAAATAACTTCGCCACCTCTCAAAGATCAGATAAGGGGAAATTGCACCCTGGATTACTACGATGGAACTATTGTCAGAGCCATCGTTACTTACGAAAGACTAGAATCAGTCGACTTACGAGGAGAGCAGAAATTTGTTTTTGAAAGTAAAATTGACGCTCGGAAACTTCGATTAAAACTTTATGGTGAGACCGAGGTTCTCTTAAATGAGGTCGATATTGACGATCTGCGTGTATCTATGTACGGAGAGAGCGAACTAGAAATACTGGACGGTCAAATCCAAAACCAAGTTTATAAAGTGTACGGCGAAAGTGAAGTAGATGCGCTAGCGGTTGACAATGAGGAAACCAAAGTAACCGTCTATGGTGAAGGAGAATTTAAACTCAACGTTTCTGAAAAATTGATTGTCACGTCTTACGGCGAGGCTTCGATAGAATATGCCGGCAAGGCTAAAGTGGATAGAAGAATTATTATTGGTGATACGGAGATTACAAGGCTCGATAACATTTCAGTCGACGAATCGACCGACTCACTATGATTCAATTAATTAAGCGCTGTCACAAATGACTGAATAATATTCTTTTTATGTAATTTGTCTGAATGAAAGAAGAGCAATTGCATCAAGAAGAATCAACTAGAGAGAAGTCTAGCTTTAAAACTTGGTTATACAGAATTGGATCTGTCTTATTCTTAATGGGTTTGATTTATGGGCGCTTTTTTGCATCATCTTCTTCAAACCCTACATACGATTGTGAAAGCAATGGAAAGGTCATCGAAATGCTTATGGTATCTGAGCCTGGTTCTTTTGCTGACAGAGCAGAAAATCCGCACGAAGGGGGAGTTCAGAAGGTAACCTATGAATACTTCGTGGAAGAAAAACGCTATGAAAGAACACAGCAATTTACTGCTCAAAAGGATAACTACTTTGTGATTGGCGATACCTTCGTCGTAAACTACGAATGCGATGACCCGCAAAAAGGAATTGTCGCTCTCTCGGGGAA
>CAZZIZ010000287.1:0-3524 GCA_964654535.1 uncultured Chitinophagales bacterium | reverse complement strand
GATCGTGTGGTAATAGGCTGCGATAGTCCGCGTGCTGAAAAAACTATGCGGAAGCTGTATGAACCATTTGTACGACAAGGAAATCCAATTTTTGTTATGGACATTCCTTCGGCTGAGTTAACCAAATACGCTGCGAACTCATACTTGGCTACGCGAATTTCGTTTATGAACGAAATCGCAAATATCTGCGAAAAGGTAGGAGCCAACGCTGACCAAGTACGAATCGGTATTGGTAGTGATAGTCGTATTGGAAAACGTTTTCTTTTTCCAGGTATTGGTTACGGCGGAAGTTGTTTTCCGAAGGATGTAAGCGCACTACACCAAACGGCAAAACAAAATGAATACGACTTCCGAATTTTGGATTCGGTTATGGCAGTAAACAAAACGCAACGAGAACTTTTTACCGAAAAAGTAATGAAGTACTTCAATGGCAATATTGAAGGCTTGACTTTTGGCGCTTGGGGTTTATCTTTTAAACCCAACACCGACGACATACGCGATGCGCCTGCTATTGATGTGATTAAAGATTTGCTGGACAAAGGAGCTAAGGTGAAAGCTTTCGACCCCGAGGCAATGGATAATGTAAAGGCTATTTTCGGTGACAAGGTAGATTTTCAAAACGATCAATATGGCGCGTTAAAAGGCGTAGACGCTTTGCTCATATTTACGGAATGGAATATTTTCAGAACACCGGATTTTGAAAAAATGCGCCAAGAAATGGGAGCGGCGGTAATTTTTGACGGGAGAAACTTGTATAAACTGGAAAACATGGTTGATCAAGGATTCTACTACAACTCGATTGGCCGTCACGTAGTCGACAACTTAGTCGGAAAGGAAAAGGCTTAGTCGAGCCTTTTATTGAGGCATATTAAGAATGCTCACTCTATATTCCGCGCTCTGACAATATTACGAACAAGGGCAGGTCGAAGCTTCCTTCTTGTGCCTCGGTGAAATATCAAAACACCCATACACAAGAGACCCAAAAATAGTACTAGGCGCGCAAAAATGCTGAAGTAAGTTTTGTAACTCAACTTGACTTCATTCAATCCTGCTCCTAGAGAAACAGCCATTAATCCGCCAAAACTTTTATAGATTGGCACCTCGGTCCCATTGACGCTCATCTCCCAACCTTGATCGTAAGGTATAGCTAAGAAAAGTTCTTTACGTTCTTCTAAATCAATCAAACCTTCTATTAGCTTATTGGAGTGTGAAGTAACCGTTAAGGTGTCCTGGCGTCGATCTTGTTTTGCTCCTTCTACACTGAAGCCGCTAAAGTCAATTGCATCGCCTGAGACCAAGGCGTTATCGTCCTCCACTACCATATAGCCGTAAGCAAACTCTTTGCGCTGCGCAAGTGGGATACTACGAAAATCACTTTCACCAATAAACTGATCGTAACAAGTTCCGAGTGGCAGGTAGTGTTGATGGCGAAACAAGTCCACATCTTCGAACTTCCGAATCAAGGACAGGTGCTCTCCATTATCGGGGAGTGTCTGCTGGTTTTTATTTAGCAAGTACTTAACGCCTACTAAGCCTTGAACCATTGGATCTTTGCGCGGCTGCATAATCCACTTGAGTGTATTCAGTTTCTTCGTATCGACCAGACCAAAGAGATCCAAAAACCTAACGTACTCAGGTTGGTTAAAGGCGGCGTAAACACTCATTCCTTTATAACCTTGCACCATAGCATCATTCAAACTAAAGTGGTCAGACAAACTGGAATAATAGTTTTTTTCGATTCGATAAAAACCTTTGTCGTTCTTATCTAAATACCTAATAGCACCAACGGCATAATCGTTGTAACCCGAACGATCAGTCAGCCGCTCAAGGCTTAGTGTTTCGCGCGTATCGTAGGACTGTGCTGCGCTGAAGTATAGTTCTCCTGCTAATAAAAAGAGCATTGCTATTTTTAGCCAAAGTAAATTCGCCTTGTATTTTAAAAGCAACATAATGAGCATTTGGCCAATGAGGAAGTAGGCAAGCATATAACATGTGATGCTGTTAACCTTCAAAGAAGAATCGTATGGGTATAGTAAGAAAAACAAAACCACACCTGTCGAAGCAAGTAACAATGGAACCTGCACCTTCCCTCTTAAAGCAAATTTTGACAGACTTAACAAACTGCCGAAGACCAATGAAAATGGAACAACAAAGCTGAGTGCTATCTTAAAATAATCGCCAGTAAATAGGTAGAGGGCTTTTCGCAAAGGCGGGAAAAGCATTACCAAACTCAGGAAGCCAACATAAGCCAGCAGTACCACTTTAGTTCTGCGTTTAGAAAACCAAAGCAACTGCGGAAGAGTCAACAAGTGAAGCAGTCCACAGTAAAAAGCTGGTGCTTCTAAGTAATTCCCCCAACCTCTAAAGGCCGTTCCGTTACCAAGTATGTCTATGCCCAGCGAACGTAGTACGATAGTGAGATACAATTTCTTCGTTCCAAAAAAGCTCGAAGCATTTCGATCAACAACAGAATTGGCTCCTTCCGAAATACGTTGGCTACCAAAAAAGTTTTGAAAAAAGTAGTCCCAACTATTTCCCAGTAGCAACAATCCTACTGCTACTAAGACCATAAAGCCAAACCAGTTTTTAGTGCGCGTTCCTTTTACATTAGTATCAATAGTAGTACGCAAGAAAATGTAAAGGGTCAAAAAGCCCAGGTAAAAAATCAGCTCAGCTCGCAAGCCAAATATGAAAATGCATATTGGCAACAGCCACAAGATGCCTTTACGTAGATATAATTCGGTTGCCAGAACCAACATCATAGTGTTAAGTATGATGGTAGAATGCACATACCAAGTACTTCCAATTATAGCATAGCAGCAAAAAGCCATACTCAAACCGCCAAGGATACAGGTGAAGCGGTCGAAGCCAGAAATCCTCGTATATACATAGGTAATCATTCCAATGCCCATCAGTTTGAACATTTCAAAGAAGACCAAGCGTTTCGCAAGAAACTGTGGTCCTAGTAGGCCCTCATTAAAAATAGTCTTAAGTGGGTCGGTTAGTTCAGCTCGAAATCCTTGATATAAATTTTTGCCTAGGCCTACGGAGTGCGACCAAGTTATGGGCCAACCCTCATTCAACCAGTAATGATTGTCATGCACCATTCTAGGAAAGGCCGAATTAATAGTATCGCTACCGATATCAGTAAAGAGGAACAAGCGCTCGAAGAACAAGAAGTCCTTGAAGAGTAAAAAACTAAGTAGGCAAAGAAGAAAAAGAAAAACCCAAAGACCGTATCTGTAAAAGAAGTCTTTATGTATGGTGGATTTAGTCATTAGCTCGGGCCTCAACCCAGGTTAAGCGCTCAATTTAAGTAGAATTAGCAGAACTAGGCGCAAAAAAAAGCCACCTCGTAAACGAGGTGGCTCCAATATTTTGATTAGCTCTTTTTACTACTCAGTAATAAAAACAGACTCTTCTTCTCTCATCCAAACTAGGCCAAGAATTAAGAAACTCATTGACAAGCAAATAAGTCCCCATTGACCAGCAGTTGGGATACATAAAGGCATTGCACAAGCAGC
>CAZZIZ010000286.1:0-3552 GCA_964654535.1 uncultured Chitinophagales bacterium | reverse complement strand
TCTAACGAGCAAACAGATTTCTCGGCTTCGCTCGAAATGACAGGAGTGCTTGCGTAAGGGATAGAGGGGTTTGTGAAGCTCCTGTTGCTGATAAACACAAACGCTTAGCTCCCTAGAGCTAGATGTGTTAGCGCTTATTCTGCTGCTTGGCCCAGTTATCTTTTAAAGTAACCGTTCTATTAAAAACCGGCTTACCAGGCTTCGTATCAGGATCGCTGGTAAAGTAACCCAAGCGAATAAACTGAAAGTGCGCACCCGACTCAACGTCCTTAAGGCTAGGCTCTAGTTTAGCAGTAGTGACCTTAAGCGAATCAGGATTGATAAAATCAGTAAAGGGCTTCTCTTTATCGCCGTCGGGATTTTCGACATTGAACAAGCGGTCATACAAACGTACCTCGCCATCTACTGCGTGCTCCGCCGAGACCCAGTGCAAAGTCCCCTTGGACTTTATTCCACTCTCGTCGGAACCACTCTTGGTGTTATCATAATAAGTGCAGTGCACTTCAGTAACATTTCCGTCCGCGTCTTTTTTGGCTTCCACACAGTGAACTATGTAGGCACTCTTCAAACGCACATCTCTTCCCGGACTTAGTCGGTAGTACTTACGAGGCGCATCTTCCATAAAGTCACCACGTTCTATATATAACTCTCGTGAGAACGGCAGTTCTCTAGTTCCCGAATTTGGATCTTCCGGATTGTTAATCGTAGTAAGCATTTCGGTCTGTCCTTCTGGGTAATTGGTAATCACCAGTTTTATAGGATCCAAAACCGCCATAACACGATTAGCAACTTTGTTCAGGTCTTGACGCACGCTAAATTCTAAGAGTCCAACATCGATAACGTTTTCTCGCTTAGCCACTCCTACCCTTTTAGCAAACTCACGTATAGACGCAGGAGTATAGCCCGCGCGACGCAAACCAGAAACGGTAGGCATACGTGGATCGTCCCATCCACTTACGTGACCAGCCTCCACTAGTTGCAACAACTTTCGCTTGCTGGTAATGGTATAGTTTAAATTCAATCGCGCAAACTCTATTTGCTGCGGATGAAAAATTTCCAACTCCTCAATGAGCCAGTCGTACAAAGGACGATGCACCTCAAACTCCAACGTACATATAGAATGCGTAATGCCCTCAAAGGAATCGGAAAGACCGTGCGCAAAATCGTACATCGGATAAATACACCAGTCGTCACCAGTTCTGTGGTGATGCGCTTTCAAGATTCTGTAAATGACCGGATCGCGTAAATGCATATTAGGCGAGGTCATATCTATTTTCGCACGCAAGACGCGCGAACCTTCATCGTGCTTGCCCGCCTTCATTTCTTCAAACAAAGTCAGGTTCTCCTCCACCGTTCTTTCGCGAAAAGGACTCTCTTCTCCCGGTTCGGTTGGCACACCGCGCATTCGGCGCATCTCTTCTTGACTGCTATCGTCTACATATGCCTTTCCCTTCTTAATCAACTCTACCGCACAATCGTACAAGCGCGGAAAATAATCGGAAGCAAAAAAGAGTCTGTCCTCCCAATCGTAGCCCAACCATTTAATGTCTTCCTTAATCGCTACTACGTAAGCCTCATCTTCCTTTACTGGGTTGGTATCGTCGAAACGCAAATTGGTCAGACCATTATAGTCTGCGGCGAGTCCAAAATTTAGACAGATAGATTTGGCGTGTCCTATATGTAGGTAACCATTCGGTTCCGGCGGAAAACGCGTATGCACTCGTCCGTCGTTTTTAACCGCTGCGATGTCTTTTTCAACAATTTGCTCTATAAAATTGAGCGATTTCTTGTCTTCTTTCGATTCCATGTTGGACTTAAACTAGACTCAAACTATTCGCCGCGAAGTTAATAAAATCAGTTCAAGCAGCCCCAATTAGACCAATTAGTCACGACATAGCGAGCCCATTCTTGTTTTGGCAAACAACTTGATTCTATAGGAATAGCAATCAAAGCCCTTATACACCCTTACAATGAAAAAGCTTTTAACAATTCTCTTTATCTGTATCAGCACTTTAGGTGTGCAAGCACAAGACTGGAACATAGGTATCCACGTCGGTGGTGCAAATTACAGTGGTGACCTCAGCCAATCTTTCATTCACTTCAATGAAACCAATTTAGCAGGTGGCCTCTTTATCAAGAACCAATTCAATGATGCATTTGCATATCGTCTTCGGTATACCTATGGTCACGTTTCTGGCGCAGATACCAATGCCGATTCAACGGTAGATGGTTTGGCTCGCCAAATGAGAAACCTAAGCTTCAGAGCTAGAATCTCAGAAATTGCGCTGACACTAGAATACAATGTATTCACGACCTACATCAAGCAGTATCCATTGAACGTTTACGTATTTGGAGGCGTCGGTTTATTAGACTTCAAACCGCAAGCCGAATTCAACGGAACTTTCCACGACCTACAGCCTCTGGGAACAGAAGGTCAAGGTGTAGATGGGAACTCAGATTTCTACAAACAAAAAACGATAACCTTTCCAGTTGGATTTGGTATTCAGTGGGCACCAAATGCAAACTGGACGATTGGTATCGATAGCGGATTACGTTTCACCAATACCGATTTCCTCGACGACGTGAGCGGATTCTATGCTGATAACACCTTGCTTATGAATGAAGGCGGTGTACTAGCCGCGCACCTAGCTGATCGCAGTGGTGAGTCAGGTTTCACAAACATTCCTGATAACACCGGTCAACAAAGAGGTGACGATCGCGCTAGAGATCTATACCTCACCAGCGGAATAACCATTGGCTACAACTTCGGTTTTTCCGGAGGTTCAAAAGTTGGTTGTCCAAACATGATATTTTAACTGACCCCCAATTACAAATATTAAAGGTCTGAGCTTTTTGTTCAGGCCTTTTTTGTTTTTAGAACTTTTGTTTTTGAGTACTAAATTGGGCGTGTCCCTTCTTGCTACGCAAAGGGTCGGGCTGTCGGCAGTCGCTCTGTTCTGCCTCAGGCAAAAAGTTCATCTAGCTCCAAGGAGCTAAGAACTGCTCTTGCCTTCATCAACAGGAGCTTCAACAATGCCTCTATCCCTCACGCGAAATATATTTTCGTCATTTCGACAAAATAAAAGAGCGATCTCTTTTTTAAAGATTAATGACAAGCCTTCTCACATTGCCGCGTAGCGGTAAAATAATAATAGAAAAAACACATACACCTACATCTCGCTCTGTAGGGGTGAAATATTTTCGCGCGAATACATATGTCACTCCTACGAAGCTTAGGATCGCTTCGTTTTTTTGCTATTAACATATCGCCCCGAAGGAGCGATTTCATCCTCAGCGATTTCTTAGTCGAGAACCTTTAAGTCATTTGACTAGTAGCCTATTGATATAAACAAAGAAATTTTGTCATAGGTACCAACGGGAGAAATCTTACGTTGTGTTCGTCACATTATGTAAATCTCTCGGATGAGCATATCGTAAGATTTCTCACTCCGTTCGAAATGACAAAGAAGGAAATGACAAAGAAGAAAATGAAATTAAGGGCCCTGAGTTCTAATAAATAACAATCTTCCCAACCTGCCCCTTAGCACCGAC
>CAZZIZ010000285.1:0-3578 GCA_964654535.1 uncultured Chitinophagales bacterium | reverse complement strand
TTAGTAATTCCAGAAGTTCAGTACGGAACGAGCCGGGAGGCTCGCACCATTTAAGAGATTTCTCCTATCGTCGAAATGACAAGCTTCTTTTTTGTCTTTTCCAACGCAGTGAGAAATCTTACGTTATGTACACCACGCCATATACATCACGCGATATACATCACGTCCTGTACTAGACGTAAGATTTCTCCTATCGTCGAAATGACAAGTAGAGTAGATCCGCGTAAGGGATAGGAGGTATGCGACCAGAGGGAGCAGTCTCTTTTGTGCTGCCCGCTTCTGCTTACCGCCTTAGCGGTAGAAGCAGATGCGTTGGCAGCGCAAGAAAGAGACCGGAGCGAACGCGGAGTACCGGATAGCCCGACCCCAAATCTCTCAGTCTTGTTGGGCCTCCGCCCAACAAGACTGAGAGATTTGGGGTTACGCCCAGATAAGCATCTACAAATTATCTTTTAAAAAACCCAGCCCAGCCCTCCCTTAAAAGGCAGGGAGCAGATTTAGGCAAATTGACTTTGACCTGAACCAGATAATCCCATACTATTTCCCATTAATCCTTAATCGTGTAGTACTTTTGCGCGATGCCTTTGAAAAATGATCTTTTACTACGCGCTGCACGAGGCGAAAAAACGGAACGCACGCCTGTCTGGCTGATGCGTCAAGCTGGTCGTATTTTGCCGCAGTACAGAAAATTACGCGCTAGCGTTTCGGGATTTAAAGAATTGGTGAGCACGCCGGAATTGGCTTGCGAGGTAACGATACAACCGGTAGACGAACTCGGGGTTGACGCCGCTATTATCTTCTCGGACATCTTGGTCATACCCGAAGCGATGGGGCTGGACTACTACATCGTACCCTCGGTGGGGCCGCGCTTTGATGAGGTTGTCAAATCGAAAAAAGATGTGGATGCCTTGCGCATTGCGGAGCCGGAAGAATCTTTGGCTTACGTTTCCTCGGCTATCAAATTGGTGAAACGGGAACTGGCGGATAAAATTCCGCTGATCGGTTTTGCAGGTGCACCCTGGACAATTATGTGTTACATGATTGAGGGTGGCGGTTCCAAAACTTTTTCTAAGGCGCGTAAAATGTTGGTGCAAGATCCTGTGCTTTCTCAGACCTTGCTGGACAAAATTACCGAGAGCACGATTCGCTATTTGAAAGTGCAGATTGAAGCGGGTGCAGACATTGTTCAAGTCTTCGACAGCTGGGCTGGTGTGCTGAGTCACGATTTGTATACGCGATTTGCCTTGCCTGCTATTCAGAAAATTTGTGCCGCCGTTAGCGAAGTTCCGATTATCGTTTTTGCAAAAGATGCGCAGTACATCTTGAACGATTTTGCGGACTTGGATTGCCAAGTCATTGGAATGGATTGGAAAATGGATGTTGCCGAAACGCGTGCAATACTCCCGAATCATAGCCTGCAGGGCAACTTAGACCCCGCGGTGCTTTATGGGGATAACTTATTTATCCGCGAAAAGACCCTAGATATGTTATCGCGCTACGGCGGAAAGCGCCACATCTGCAATTTGGGTCACGGAGTCTATCCTGATACGCCTTTAGATGGTGTCAAGTGCTTTGTGGATACTGTAAAAGGGCACGTTCACGCCTGATTTTATGTAAAATGAGGGACATTTTTTTCTGACAATCGCGTTTTTTTGTACCCAATATACCCTTGGATTCAAGAAGCTTATGCCTTAAATATGGCTTAACAAAACAATTGAACTATGGATATGAGAATTCTTTTAGTCGAAGACGAAGTCAGCTTACGCGATGCGATCAAGATGAATCTTGAGCTCGAGGGCTTTGAAGTAGTGAGCGCAGCCAATGGAAATGAAGCGATCAAACATTTCCGAGAACAGCGTTTTAACCTAATTGTTTTGGATGTTATGATGCCCGAAATGGATGGCTATCAAGTCTGCGAACAGATTCGCCTGACCAACCGCGATGTCCCGATTTTATTTCTAACCGCAAAAGATTCGGCGCAGGACAAAATAGTAGGTCTGAAAAAGGGCGCCGACGATTATATGACCAAGCCATTTAATCTGGAAGAGTTTTTACTTCGCGTACAGGTGCTGGTGCGTCGCAGCCTCAAAGGAACCGAAGAAGAGGAGCAACTAAGCGTCTATACTTTTGGCGATAATACGGTCAACTTCAAAACCTTTGAGGCGGATTGTGAAAAGGGCAACATACAGCTTACTAAAAAAGAGCTGAAACTGCTTAAGCTGCTCATAGAGCGCAAGGAGCAAGTGGTTTCGCGCGAGCTGATTCTACAACAAGTGTGGGGATACGATGTTTTTCCTTCTACCAGAACGATAGATAATTTCATATTATCATTCCGCAAGTACTTCGAAAAAGATCCTAAAAAACCAAACTTCTTTCACTCTGTCCGCGGCGTTGGTTATAAGTTTACAGATCGAGCAATGGCTCAGGCATAGCCGAAAAGCTGCATATATCGACGTATCTTTGTCTTAGCAAAAGGCGCACGGATATATGTCGAAAAAGATAGCAGTATTGATGGTCAACTTGGGTACTCCCGACAGTCCCAAAAACAGCGATGTAAGAAAATACCTCAATCAGTTTCTAACCGATGGACGGGTTATTGACTTTCCGTGGTTAGCGCGTCAGTTGCTGGTACGGGGTATCATTACGCCTTTTAGAACGGGCAACTCTGCAGAAACTTATCGTGCTATCTGGGATGAAAAGACGGGCTCGCCCTTGCTGCATTATTCTGAGGAATTGGTGCAAAAAGTTGGTGCCGTTTTAGCTAGCGATACCGAAAACGAATACAAAGTAGCACTGGCTATGCGCTATAAAAATCCTTCGATAGACAGCGAGCTACAGAAGTTGCGCGACTGGAAACCGGATCGCTACATCATTTTCCCGCTCTTCCCGCACTACGCATCGGCGACTACTGGTTCCGTGCATCAGAACATTATGGAAATAATGAGCAAGTGGTGGGAAATACCCGACGTGCGCTTTATCAATTCCTACTACGACAATGCGGAGATGATAAAAGTGTTTGCCGAAAACGGGCGCAAGCACGGCTTGGAAAACTACGAGCATATCTTGTTTAGTTTTCATGGATTACCACAAAGACATTTGCGCAAAGCAACCAAAGACAGCGGCAACAATTACTGCCTACAAAAAGAAGGCTGCTGCGAAACGATTAACGAAGCGAACAAACATTGTTACAGTTCGCAGTCGCATCAAACGGCTTACCTCATTGCGGACTACCTCAATATTCCGAAAGAGAAATACACCATCTGTTTTCAATCGCGTTTGGGACGCGACCCTTGGCAAACGCCTTACACTTCTGAAGTTCTGAAGGAGCTGGCTGCTAAGGGGGTGAAAAAAGTACTGGTCTTCTGCCCAGCCTTTGTTGCCGATTGCTTGGAAACCGTATTTGAAATTTCTGAGGAGTATCAAGAAGAATTTGAAGAAGCTGGCGGCGAGCACGTTCAGCTTGCCGAAAGTTTAAACGATCATCCCGACTGGGTAAATGCCGTCGTCGATATGATAAAAACCACCTAATAACCAACACCACCACCTATGAAACTGAAATACTATTTTGAACTATTCGA
>CAZZIZ010000284.1:0-3579 GCA_964654535.1 uncultured Chitinophagales bacterium | reverse complement strand
CTAGCAAGGAAAAGTCCCAAGCGCAAAAGATAAAATCGCTTTTCTATATCGGTAAATATGAACAGAGAGTACTAGAGGATAGCGAATGGCGTTTTGAGCAGTTGGTCAAAAAGGAAATCGAGACCACTCCCGAGCCATACAAATCATATTTGGAATCAATTCTGGCTGAAAATTATTTGCAGTACTTACAAAACAATTTCTGGCAAATTTCCAAGCGAACGGAAGTGGTCAGTACGGATTTGGAGGATTTTCGAACTTGGAGCATCGCCGATTTAGAAGCACAGATTCATGAACATTATAAAGCCTCACTCGAAGGCTACGAAAAACTAAACCAAGAAGGAATTGAAGAGCTGGCGATTTTAATTGCCCGAGATGAAAAAAGAGATAGCGGACTTCGACCTTTGCACTATGATTTTCTAGGGAACAGAGTCGTAAGTGCTTTACAATATTACAGTTCGCAAGGTTCTACTTCGCGTAATTCATTTCAACTAAGAGAAGAAGAAGTCTTCGCGGATAGTGAGACATTCGTGAATTACGACTTTAAAGGAGATGAACAGGATCTGAAGTTATTGGTCATAGAAACCTTTCAGGCGCTAGAAAAACACAATCGTGGTAATCAGGAGATTCTCGTAGATAATGTGTTAACACGTTTGAATTATGCCAGTACAGCAAGTGACTTGAATGAGAAATCCAAACTTCATATCAATGCACTGCAAGAGCTATTGGAATCCTTGACAAAACAATCGGAGTCAGTTCGCGTAGCGGCAGACTTAGCTCAAAAGTTGATGCATTCCGAAGAATTGCGAGCAGAGGATATACTAAACAAGGCCATTGCTGAATACCCCAATGACAAATACGCTGAAAATTCTAGACAGTTATTAGCGCAGATAAAAGGAGCGGAAGTGAATTTAAATCTGGAGCCAATTGTTCTTCCCGAAAAGGCAAGTTTGATTTCTGTTTCATATCGCAATGTCAACAAAGTCTATATTCAAATCCTTGAACTAGACCGACTATCCTATAAATGGCTTACGCAGAGTCGTGGTAGACGATTGGACGAAGTAAGAAATCTTTTACTCAATTCGAAACGGGAAATAGTTGAAGAGTGGAGTGAAGACTTACCATTCTCCGAAGATCGCAAGAGGCACCAGGCCGTCATTGATGTGCCAGCCTTAGGTTTTGGAAAGTACGTTGTACTGATAAGTTCGGACCCTGATTTCTCGACAAAGGAAGTAATGCAATTCGCCCCATTTCAGGTCAGTGAGTTTATGATGTTACATCGAGGCAAAACTAATAGTGACAAGACCGAAGTTATGGTGGTAAATCGAATAGACGGTAAAGCTATCGAGGGCGTTAAGCTAACGGCGTTAAAACAAGACTACAACAGAGCAAAGCGGGAACCAAAACTCACCAAATTGGGAACCTTCCTTACAGATAAGATTGGTCTCGCACAAATGAGTTTCGAACAAACTGACGCAAGGTATTTTGAATTGGAAAAAGGTGAAGATCATCTGTTTCACCAAGAGTATATCGGAAGGAACAGAACTCATACGCCTAACATAAAAAATCAATTGCGTCTGTTTACTGATCGTTCTATTTATCGACCAGGGCAAGAAGTGCATTTTAAAGGAATTTTCTTAAAACCTATGAACAAGGACTTCGTTTTACCTGAAGGAACTAGCGTTCAGGTAAGCTTGCTTGATACAAATCGTGAAGAGATAAGTCAACAAGAATTTACAAGCAATGAATTCGGGTCTATCAATGGCAGCTTTGAAATTCCAATAGGAAGAATCAATGGGGCATACTATTTGAAAAGCCAGTATGGCGAACAATCGATTCAAGTCGAAGAATACAAAAGGCCAAAGTTTGAAGTCTCGCTGGAGCAACCCAAGGACGAACTAAAGCTAAATAACAATGTAGCGGTTTCGGGTCGTGCTACTTCCTACGTGGGTTTGCCCATCGCAGATGCAAAGGTTTCCTATCGCGTAATTCGAGAACCTTATTTTTCTTATTGGTGTTGGTATACTCGTTTCTACGGAAATACAGAAACCGTAGAAATTGCCAATGGAGAATTACTTACAGGTGCAGACGGAAATTTTGAAGTTGTGTTCGATGCTTTGGACAATGGTAATCCAAACAGCAACTTCACTTATAAAGTAGTCGTATCTATCACTGATTCAAACGGCGAAACTCGTGGCGATGAACTTAATGTAAGAATTGGAAATCGAAGCATGTTTGTCCGCATTGATATGCCTGAGCGCATCATTCTTGATGAAGATACTCCGCACAAGATTAGTGCTATAACTTTGAATGAGCAGAATCTATCAGCATTATTGTCTTATGAAATTTTCAAGGCGGATTTATCTAAAACGGCGAAAAGGGAGGATAGCTTCATAAGTAGGTTTGCCCCGGATTCTGTTTTGATCAATAAGGAAAAGTTTTATCAAGACTTTCCTCAATTCTCTTTTCCAGGTGACGAAGTGAAAGGCCCGCTACATTCAAGTGGAACATTATCCCTCGATGGTGAAGAGAGTGCTGAAATTGACGTGATAAACGACTTGGAGCCTGGCTACTACACTTTAGTAGTCAGTGGAACCGATAAGGATGGTTTAGAAACTAAATCCGAAAAGAGTTTTTCGGTCATTGAGCGTAAGAAGGGTAAAGCGGTTCCTCTGAGTTGGTTCTACTGGGATATGAAGAATGGGCGCGTCCTTCAAAGTGAAGACAAAGAACTTCTGATTGGTAGCCCTTATGATATTACAGTTCGCGTTACCGTTCAAGGTGAAAAAGGAAAGCTCTTAGATGAGACAATCGAATTGGCGAACAATCAAGTCTCACTTGATCTAGGCATAAGTAAAAAATATGTAGGTGCTGTTAGGGTGAGCATTCTGGCAATTTGGGAAGGAGAGTTGAAAAGGGAAATTATCAATTTGGAAGTGATAGATCGCGAGCCAGTCCTAGAATACAAACTCAGCACTTTCAGAAACAATTTGCGCCCTGGAGAAGCAGAAAAGTGGCGGATAAGCATTAGCGGAAAGGATAACGAAAAAGCCTCTGCGGAGTTATTGAGTACCATGTATGACGCTTCTTTGGATTCATTTCTGCCCCACAAATGGAATGTCAATTTGAGTTATCCAAGAGGAGTTTATGTAAACCCTTTGTGGAATGTAACAAGCAGAAACTTCTCTGGATCTCGAGAATTGGTAAGAGTTGACCGTAGATCGTATAAAACTTGGTACGAGGCATACCCGACTTTAAATTGGTTTCAGTTTAGACCCGGAAATCAGTATGCATTTTATTCTCTCGAAGAAGTAGTTGTAACTGGCTATGGCGGGGGTAAAAGGCTAAGAAAAGCTGCAAAAGCCGAGATGGATATGGAATCTGCTGATGGAGATGGCATGCCAGGATTCATGGATAATATGGCCGTTAGTCCAAATGCACTGACAATGAGTACGGCAGAGGGGGTTCCAATTCAATCGAAGCCACCCAAAGTAAAACTCCGCAAAAACCTCCAAGAAACCGCCTTCTTCTTCCCCGACCTCCGCACCAACGAAAAGGGCGAAATCGTTTTGGAATTCGAAG
>CAZZIZ010000283.1:0-3695 GCA_964654535.1 uncultured Chitinophagales bacterium | reverse complement strand
GAACGATTCGCATCAAAGGTTTCTTTGTTGAAATAGTTTGGGCAGCAACAGGCTAGGAGTTTATCTCGACCGTTTGGAGAGACCTCCTAGCGATGGATACTAATCTTTATTTTTTCTGGGCAGCAACAGGCTATCCGCTAAATTCGGCACGTTTATCTTTGGTTCAGCATAGTCGCGGGTGCGTATTCCCTAGACGGTCATCCACCCCCGCTCCTTGCTTCACACAAAGCTAGCCGCACCTCATACCGCTTCTATCCTGGCTGCGGGTTCTTGTTCTAAAGGGCAAAGGTTTTGTTTCGATGCGACACGCGACGAGCTTGGAGCGCACGTATCGACCTATGTGCACGACTACCTGAGTCTTGTCTTCCTACGCATGCATTTTCGCTGGCGCAAAGGACCTTAATCAAACTACTCCCTCTCCAAGACCAAGAAGTGATCATCCATCACATTACCGACTAAAATTTTATCGCCAAACGGAGCGGCTACTGAACAGCCGGACATTTCTGATCCGTCGTTGGTGTAAACCTTTTCTACATCGTAGTCTCCTTTAGCTCGATAGCTGACTTTAATTATCTCCGAAGGTGCGATTTCTCTTTTGCCTTTCGCATAGGCGTTGAAGCGCAATAGATTGGGATGGCAACCGAGCCAAAGATTTCCTGCTTCGTCCAGTTCTATATTGTCTACTCCTGTTCCACAGGGAATGTCTTCGATAAAGGACAGCGATCCATCGCTTGCAATCTTATAGACTTTTACTAAAAAGCCTCTCACCGACGCAACATAAAGTAAGTTGCGCTTTCTATCAATGTTAATACCATTTGCATAGGCAATACCTTTTGCGACTTCGCGATATTGCTCTCCGTCGTAATAGACCACATTGCAAATGGCTAAGCCGCCGTATTCTTCTACCAAACGGCCGAGGCCTTTTGTGTACTTATGATCATTGGTAAAGTAAAAACGACTCGCATCTACCATTACCAGGTCATTGGGTCGAATCATAGATGAATGGCTATGGGTTTTTTTATGCAACAAGTCCGTGCCTTGTAGTTCAAACTCCTCTATAAAGTGAGCATCGGGTGTATGATTGATGGCCATTACGCGATGGGTATCTCCTTCTTTATAAAACGAAATGCCATGTGGAGCAAAGTCTTTCAATTCGCTTTTTAGTCGGACTGGTTGAAAGTTATTATCGCTCAGGTCCATTTTATATAAATCGCCGATTTCTTGTTCTTTCGAATCAAGCGAAGAACGGTCTGTCGCCGAGATCAAAGCAAAGCGATCGGTAAAACTTATAGTGATGTCTTCTGCACCTAGCAACGGTATACGCGTTACAAGTTTTCCTTCGAACTGATTCTCTACGGTTCTAAAAAAGCCAGTCGAGGATAAGGTGTAGAACACGAACAATAGTAGGAGCGTTAGAAAAAGTAGGGCAAATTTTTTCATCCATGTTAAAATACAAACCTTTAGATGGAAGACTATTAGAGGAATACCCTCATTGCTGTCAGCGCTCTGGCTCGTTCCATTTGATTCAAGCGATTTAATAATGCAGGAGCTTTTGTTTCAAGCAAAAAAATATTCTCTCCTTCAATTAAGAATTGAAGCTACCATTACGGAACGGCAAAGCACTCATCCGAATCACGGACATAGCTCGTCAAAAGGTGGGTTTTAATACACTCTAGTTGAAGATATGGACGAGTTTTTGGTATGTATAGCTTAACAAAGTTTCCTAAAAAACTGCTTTCCTTCTGTCACGGAACATATCATGCGATTTCGATGCCTCTAATTCAGGGTCAGGCCCAAGAATCATAGAATGGCATAGAATGTCGCTCAAGACGAAGAGCATTCTCAAACAAGCGAATAATATGAACCGATTACAACGATACCTTTTCTCAAGCCTGCTAATGCTTGCACCCCTTTTGGTTTCATTTTCCCAATCTATCAATGTTTCTGTTGACGTAAAAGATGTGACGTGCAATGGTTTAGAAAATGCATGCGCCACAGTATCTATTAATGGTGGAACAGCTCCATATGAAATCAACTGGAATCTAGGCGGTACCGGTTTTGAAAGTTGCGGATACAATGCTGGCCAACATTATGTTATAGTCAAAGATGCTGTTGATGCAGAAGCGATTGTTGCTTTCACAGTAAATGAGCCTGAACAATTTGTTGCCGGAGTCACTAACACTGGCGATGCGTCATGTGCTGGCTGCGCAGATGGGAAATTGACTTTAGAATTTTATGGCGGTACTGGTCCATTTATTTACATTTTAGATGAGCTTACTTTTGAAACTCAAGATAGAGTGATCGATTTATATGAATTACCTGCTGGTCTTTGTAGCATAATGTGTTACGACAACAGTAAATGCGCATCTTCCGCGGCAGTGATTGTGCCCAATCTCTGATGGAATAATTCTCTCTTTTACGTGGCTGCATTTGCTTCTCAAATAAAACCACCGTTTACAAATTGGCAAAAAATCTCGCTTAAGATTCGCCATCTCTAATACTTCATGATTACAATGCGGCCGTCTTCGCTTGCTGTGCTTCGAATTAGTATATTCATAAAACAAACTACTACAAGCAATGGAACAGAAACTACCGCTACCACCTTTTACAAGAGAAACGGCTTTGCAAAAAGTACAAGGCGCTGAAGATGCCTGGAACAGTAAAGACCCTGTGAAAGTTTCTAAGGCTTATTCTATTGATACTGAATGGAGAAACCGTATAAACTTTATCAATGGTAGAGAAGAAGTTCAGGCGTTTTTAAAGGACAAATGGGAAAACGAAATTGACTATAAATTAAAAAAACAACTTTGGGGCTTTACCGACAACCGCATAGCAGTGAGATTTGAATATGAGTTTCGAAACAAAGAGGGACAATGGTTTCGTGCCTATGGCAATGAAAACTGGGAGTTCGATGAAAACGGTTTGATGAAGAAACGTTTTGCCAGTATTAATGATTTGCCCATAGACGAAAAGGATCGTAAGCTCTAGAGCGAAAATTCTACTTTGTTCTAGTCAAGTAGACTAGTCATAGATTTTCGTCAAAGCTGCGCATGATCAATTCGTTGTAGGTTTAATACGGTTTTGATTTTAATAAAATGCCTCTAACGCTCTGAGATTGAAGATTTCTAGTCAATAGACCTTTAGACACTCAGCATGCAAAGTACCTGTAAATCTCCTTACCCATCACTTCGGTACGACCGACTGTGCCAATACAATCCTGTAACCATCGGGATCGCGGAAACAATATCCATTTCTTCGCCAATAGGGATTTCTGGGAACGAAGGTTGGGGCATCGGCTGTAATCATTCGGACCGTTGCGTCGCTTAGCGCTTCCTTGGTATCGTAATAGATGACCATCAAATCATCTTCATCAAAATTAAGTTTGGCTTCATGCGGAGAAGTGGTGAATTCTAAATGCCAGTCCGAATTGGGAAAGGCAAAGAATACTCCATCGTATTCGTCGTGTTGCTCGAAGCGACCTGTCACTTCCATTTGTAAAATCTCACAATAGAATTTCTCCAATGCTCCTAAGTCTGAACTATGTCTGGCTACTCTAAAACGCATATATGGAAGATAAGCATTCTCCTTCTTTTGGGTTACGCAGCCAGGATAGAAGCGGTTATGAGGTGTGACTAGAAAATAGTGAAGCAAGGAGCGGGGGTGGATGACCGTCTAGGGAATACGCAACCGCGACT
>CAZZIZ010000282.1:0-3705 GCA_964654535.1 uncultured Chitinophagales bacterium | reverse complement strand
AACCCTCGCTTAGCCCAGACTTAAATCTGTCTCACAGGCGCTGACGTCAGACACAGCTAACGATTTACAAAAGTTTTCAACGCCAGCAGCTTAGGGCTACGCGCCCTTACTCACTTCGATGAAAATAGACACAGACCGAGGTTTAGGCCGTTGGCCTTGCACCCGCACCATCTGCATCGATTTTTTCCTTCCGTGCGTCACCCCGTTATATTGGCTTGGCATGGGTTGTTTAAAGAACAACTCCATTGGATTTAATATTAAGATTTAAAACTTATGTCTTTTGAGGATTAATCCTGCGAGATATTTCAAAGTGTTTTAATAATGTTTCTCGTGCTCTATTCAATCTAATTGCGTCATTTTTTGAGCCAGTTTTTGTATCAGGATGTGCCAATTTTATTAGATAACGATAACGTTTATTCACTTCGTCCTTCGTCGTATTGGCTGGAAGGTCTAAAACTTCCATAGCATGGACAACGTCTTTGGGAATCATCAACTTTTCTGCAAGCACTCGACTAAAGCCTCTCATAGCTGAGTCAGCAGCAAGTAAATAACTTTCCTTTCTATCTGGACTAATCAAGATTGATGGTGATCCCCATAAGCGCGTAAAAGCTCTTTTGATAATGCCTGGCACAGCTACCTCTTGCTGCATTACATCAATAGATTTTGTAACCTTTGTAGAAAGGTTTCGTATTTTCATCGTGTAGTTTGTTAACTCTTTCTCAGACGTATTTTTTGGTGGCTTACCAAGAGCTTCTTTTAATTTTTGAAGAGCCAGCACCGTTTTTTTTTGACTCTTCAAAACACCTGAAAGTGTATTCATTTCGCGATCAAATTGTTTAATTAACTCGTAAATTTCATCTCTTGTATTTTTAACAATTTTATCGTCACGCTCATGCATTGAATGAAAAACAAACTCGTCATATATACTAATCCAAAATTCTTTAAGCCTTTCGATTTTCATATAACATTTAAGTTGCCGCTCTTTTGAAAGATCAATCATCCCAAAAGTACTCTTAGAGTCGATCGCTTTTCCTAACTGCCCTTTAGTTTGAGGGTTAGGGACTATTAGTTCAGTCAGATAAACTTGTTTAACGGCGGACATCGAAATTAATTCTTTGACTCGTTTGATAAAATGTCTCTTCTCAAGATAGTAAGAATTGTATTACTTTCGGGAACAAGAGATTGGAGTCGGCGTTTTGTTGCAAACTTTGTGGGAACGGCGACGATAGTTTCATCATTTTCAAATCGCTCAATAACCCATTTTCCAGCGGCTCTAGTTTCATCTGTCATAAACAGGGCTTCTTGATAAGATAATTTAGTACCAAATCTTCTAGAAGCGATTTTATAAATTTCTTCCTTGTGAGCATTTTCCATCAAGACACGATTCATGGTATCTTGGTAGGAAAAGCGTGGTCGTAGTAGCAAAAGTACCAAACTAAAAAATAAGAAAACTATTACAAAACCCATAAATAAAAATGGCATTTTCCCATTAAGCCCAGACAGCAGAAAACTCTCGCCATTGCGTAATACCCAGATAAACCCAAATAAGAGAAAAACTGCCGTAACAAAGCTGCAAAATGACATCATATATATAAAAAAATCAGTGATTGAGTGTCTTTTGTTTTTCACTGTCATTCTATACAGCCCCTGTGGGATTCTACTAAAGAAAATACACTTTAGCAGTTCTTACAATTTATAACAGCATTTTTGCGTTTATATAAGCTTCTAATACTATCTATCATGGGAAGGACTTGAAAAAGTTTTTTTCTTTCTAACCTCGTGCGTAGGTCAGAGTTTTCTTTTCCTTTCATCAGCCGTAATCGCTCCAAGTCAGACCGAATAGACGTTTGACGTTCTCGAAGTTGTTCTAACTTTTGAGTATGACTTTGCTGAGTGTTACGGTGTTCTTCCTGCTGCCTGAATATCAAATCATCTTTACGGGCTTGGGCTTGCTTATATGCGCTGAATGCTTCTCGTTCATTCTGTTCTTGAATCCGTTTCCGTTCTCGCGTGAGTCTATCCCACAGCCCTTTCATACCTGTTCTAAGTCGGGCTTGACGTTGTTGGCTTTCCTGAATGCGTTGGGCTTCTAATCTGTCCTTGAGTAATTTACGTTCGGCCTGTTGCCGTTTGACTAAGGCTTGTTGACGCACTTCATTATCGGCGCGTTGCTTATCTTTCTTAGCTTGTAACTCTTGGTCATATCGCATGACCGTATGGTGCATATCGTTAGTAAGTAGAGCCGTAGCCTTTTCAACAGATGGTAGCCCGTTGGTTTCTCCAAGCTTTGAGCGCACTTCTTTTGCTTTAAGCCCTGTATAGCGCGATATGGCATAAGGCTCACCTCTTGTATCGACAGCCACATGACCACGCCGACCTGCTGCAAGTTTAAGACCACGCTCTTCTAAAGCCGCTGCAAAGGCAGTGCGGTTGTCAGACATAGTCCAACAATCCTGTATCATTTTCTTGAAGGCTTTCGGGTCATGTTTCTGGCGCTTGGCTTGCTCATATTCGACCAAAGAATAATTACGGGGGTCAGCATAACGGCTATCAGCCAAGCCTTTCGGCATGTCCCAATTATGTTCATGGTAAAGGTCACGGGATATTTCCCGCATTTTCATTTTGAAGAAGGAGAGCTGCCGCGCTTTCATAGTATCGGCATCAATACGTGACCACACAGCATGAGCATGACGACGGGATTCACCGTCAGCTCCTAGCTTTTCATGAAAGACAACAATACGCGGTTGACCGTTTAAGCCATTGGCTTGCTCGATACGGTCAATTGTTGTGTCAAATATGTCAGTGGGGACGTTTTCGTTCTGAGGTGGGTTTAAGGACACGGAGAACAAATGCTGTTTGCAGCGCGTACCTTTGCTTATAGCATAGGCTTCTTTCATAGCGCCGATTACATTATCAGACGCAAAGCCCTTAACCTCATGAACGGTCACATGGTCATTTTCAGGTTTAAGGAGATGTAAGCCCAATTGCTTTGCCCCGCCTCGTTGAGAAGCTTTCAAGATCAAAGCTAGTGCTCCTTAATCCGAAGGAAGCGCATCAACATAGTTTTGATATCGGCAATATCATCACAGGCTTGCAATATAGAAGCGGCCACATCATCCGTGGCAATCAAAGCCCCATGCCGTGTCGCATTTGCCATTATAGAAAAATTGGATGCATACCCAGACTGACCTAACTTGGCGAGTATCTGCGCCACGTCTTTTTGCATCGCTGTATTGCGTGTATCGGCTTTCAGAAGACGTTTCTTAGCATAAGCACTTAGAGGCATGCTGCCTGCATTACGCTTGATTTGAGCTTTCTCTACGGCTGTTACGCGTATAGACAGTGGTGGTAATCGCTTTGACTTAGAGCTTGCAGCACTCATGGTCTAGGCTCAAAATCATCAAGGCCTACGTGTTTTAAATGTTCGTTCCATTCCTCAAGAGTTTCAAAAAGCGCGTTCGAAGTTTCTCCCTCGGGGTGCGCCATTATTTTCCGCTAAACCTTTGAAATATATAAAGTATTGAAGCACGAACATTACATTACCCCATTTTCTTCCCCATTTCTCTTTTTACTTACCTTTAAATATGTCTTTGATGACACTCAAGATATGTAATTCTATCCGCAAACCCGATATTAGCTCAGTGTCTTACTTTGAGCTGCGAGTTCAACTGGTCGCTGCAACACATTGGCTGAACCGCTCAGCCG
>CAZZIZ010000281.1:0-3757 GCA_964654535.1 uncultured Chitinophagales bacterium | reverse complement strand
ACTGAATCGTTGGAATAACGGCTTAACTTAATGACATTGGGGGCACGCCCAAATATTTTATAGATAACTCTCAACAGGGAATAAACTTTCGCGTCTTAATCAAAACATTACTCCCCTCCCTTTTAAGGGAGGGGCTGTGGGAGGGTTTTTGCTGTGTAAATTGGAAGGTGCAAATCAAACAATGACATTCAAGCCCACACCCAAAAACAAAACCTAGAAATCTAAATGGAGAATTAGCGCATAAGGAGAACCGTCCCCTTACGCTCCAGTTGGATACCGTTGAGCGATCGCATCTCGATAACATAAGCGTAGACGCCCTGCGGCACTAGGCCGCCGTTATTGAAGCCATCCCAACCCACATCGGGGCTATTGGTTTCAAAAAGTATTTCACCCCAACGATTAAAAATGACCATTCGGTAGTCGTCGACATTAGGAAAGACTATGGTCGGGATAAAAATTTTGTTTACGCCGTTTGGCGCAAAAACATTGGGCACAAAGATGCGTGAGTTCTGTACCACGCAAGCCTCCCAAGACCAAGAGCTCAAGCCCGGCACAGGCCCAACGGGAGCTGGTACGTCCAAATCGAACAGTGCTTCTACTCTGTAGCAAAGGCCTCCAGACGTTGACGCGGCATCATCATCCAAAACATCGATATATTCCAGCGTAGCAGAACCAACGTTTGCAATAGGTGTAGTAAAATTATCGTCGCTTCTGTAAATGTTATAAGAGTCTACCGATCCATTTTCTATTTCAAAAGCATTCCAATCCAGAATGTTGCTGGAGTTAAAGTTATCCTGAGCGTTCAAAAGTATTGTACGCACATTGCCCGAAGGAGTCTCGGCACCGCAAGTGTCGGCGGCAGAAACATTGTAGTAATAGGCACGAGTACTGGTGTTAACCAAGGCATCAATAGTATCCATTACCGCTGTATAGGGTATGTCGCCCATATCAATATGCGAGTCTATACTCGGTATATCGAGACCACGATTCAAGATTAAGCGGTCGGCCATTGTCGTCTCATCAATAAACCACTCCACCAGAATCTCCGATTGGCTTAAGGCCGTGGCGTTGCGCATATAAATATATTCCGGCAGCTCGGGCTCACTAAAATCAAAACAAATCTCGTTGGACAATGAAGTCGCGCCCAAATCATTTTCGCCTTCGATGGCAAAGCAGGTCGGACCTACATCGCTGCCGTCTAAAATGTAATCTATAGTATGGGGAACTATAGCAGGGTCAGAAGTGTCAACTTCAACGCCATTTTTCAAGAGGCGATAAGATACAATATTGTTCCACCCAACGTAGCCAGTCCAAGGAAAGGTCAATACTCCTTCACAGGGATCGCCTTCTGCGAACATGCGCATAGTAGAGTGTGGCAGGCCCGTATTGGAACCAGTGTTGCTGCACCCGTCTAGCGTGCTAAGGTCGTAAGTTTCGACCATGTCAGATGGAGAGGCATTTGTGTCTACCGTCTGGGTAATATCGATACCTAAAATACTTTGTATTTCTACTGGACCGCCATTTATATTTCTAAAAACGCGCGTGCCAAACAAATCAGGAAAATCACCAGGTTCCCATATTATGAGTACATCGCCATCGACCACACTAACCGAAACAATAGTTGGTGGTTGTGGATCAAGGTTGCTAATAGTATCTGAAACGGCAGTAGAGCCAGTACATTCGTGCTCAACATAATAGAAGAGTTCTCCCACAAATCCCGCGGCCGATTCATCGATAAAGTTCGTGCCCACGGGATCGGTAACTGAGCCCACTTCTGTAAAAGGACCGAAAGGATTGCTCGACATAAACACATTGGTCGAAATAAAATCGGCTCCGCAGTTGTGGTCGTTATTCCAAATTACATCTATCCAGTTGTTGGTCGTGTCCTTGGCACATCTTATCATTGGCGGATTCTGCGCAGTGAGCAAGTGCGTAACGAAAAGCAAAAATGTGAGGAATAAAAATCTCATTAAAATCAGTGGACTCCACCTTTGGTGGCGCAAATTTAGCGAATTATTCTGCCCGTTGCGACCATCTCTATCTAACGGCCTGAGTAGTGCTTTATTACCAAATTAAGCCCTATTTCGCCCTTTGGTGACAAGAGCAGGACTGAATTTATCGGCCTGTACATTTCTTTAGATAATTATCAGTTAAAGTGGTTTTTAGATGATGTTTTGGGCGTGACCCTTCTTGCTTCGCAAAGGGTCGGGCTGTCGGGGCTCGCTCTGTTCTGTTTTCTTCACGCAAAACACATCTAGCTCTAAGGAGCTAAGTGTTTGTGTTCGAAAACAACAGGAGCTCAAACAAACCCCTCTATCCCTCACGCGTGGTCCAGTTTATTTGGTTCAAGTCTTCAGACTTGGACCGAATCGTTAGAGCAAGTCTTCAGACTTGCGGATTGTACAAATCTAGAATCCATATAACTGCTCAAGTCGTCATCGCACCAGGGATAGTCCAAAAGATTGATGAACTAGCTCTCCTGTTAATAGTTTTGCTCTAAGATCGACAATGTAGTATCCTAGTGGCATTTCTCTTCCAGAAACATCTTTACCATCCCATGGAATCTGAAAAGCATCAAGACTTTTGAAAATGAGTTTACCTCTGCGATTGTAAACACTAAACTCGGAAAAATCGATTGGACATAGCTTGAAATTGATATCCTCTATCAAGCGAAACGAGTCGTTTAACCCATCACCGTTAGGTGATATAGCCGTAATAGCATCACCGAGGCACGTTCGGTCATTTAAAGGAATTCTAACTAGAATAGAATCTGTACAAGTTACACCTGAAACTATAGTATCAGATAAAATCTCCATGAATTGATCATTTTGGAAAAACTGGAACGTAGTATCAGTGTGGTAACTTACATCAGCGGGCGTGTAAACAAAATTGTCTATTAGAACGTCATCTGGCTGGAGCCACACACTCAACGACAACCTGAATTCTGTACTCCCTAGCCCGTTGGGACTTGAAAAAATTTCTGTACCATTTAAAGTTACAACTACTGTTTGATCGCAGCCAATTTCAACTTCAAGCTCATGTAACTTTATCTCTTCATTCACTTTTGTATCTAAGACATCAATAGGAATAAAATTTTGGGTGTTTAAGGAGCTTGGTAAACCTGGTTCTGGATTATGATAAATCATAACCCCGGGTGTCAAGGAATCTTGATCATAAAGTTCAATGATTAAATGTAATGGAATACGGAACCGAAGTATGCTTCCTATATCCTGTCCGGAATCCAATAATGCAAAGTCAAACTTGAAGGTGCCATGATTAAAGAAACGAGAACCACCGATACCTGACCCGACATTGGCATAATTATCAATAAGTAAAAAACCGTTGCCAAAGTCGTGATCACTGGGACAAGTATATTGGGTTAAGTCTTCACAGTTCTTGAAAAACAATTCCTGCGGATCTTCGTTGATGTAATAAAGGGGAGCCCAGTTATCACCGCAATGCTCCAACACGGTGACAAACTCTCCATTAGAAAGTTCATAATTTTCTATGGTTTCTTCAACACATTCAAAGCCAAGCAATTCTTGAGAAAAAGCACTATAGCATGCTGTAAAGCATAGAACAATACTCAAGACGTAGAACCTTGAAGTTTTCAAATTTGCCATTATTTTCAATCCTAATGTAACAAAACCCGAAGGATAAGCTGTTAAGAAAGTGAATTTGTCCTTTTATGTTTCAAGTCTTCAACCCGCAAGTCTGAAGACTTGCTCTAACGTTTCGGTCCAAGTCTGAAGACTTG
>CAZZIZ010000280.1:0-3771 GCA_964654535.1 uncultured Chitinophagales bacterium | reverse complement strand
GACACAGCCTGTTGTCGAGAAATCTCCCGGTCTAGAGCGAGCGCAGCGATGCAAGGGCAAAGCACATTGAAAGCGAAAGCGGCAAAAGCACCAGTAGCTCTAGTTTATAAATCATAATGTTCGAGATGTGGGCGATTACAAATCGCCGGCCACGGCATTTCGACTGGAAGTCGCAACGAGATTTTTTAATTCCCAAGCTTATTAACAGAAAACACCTTTAAAGCACCATTATTCTGAGCAGCAATCAACAAAGTCCTATCCAATCCTCGATGATAAACCAAACAACTAGATTTAACATTACCAGACAAGTTCAAACCACTTTCCAAACTCGTGTGTGAAGTAAAACCCAACTTATCATCATAAGATAAAACCAAACCAGTACCCGCATCCAGTCGAGGAGTCTCCACTTCGGTATCGTAAATATTCCCAGATAAAATAACTTCCTCCCGACCATCTCCATCAAAGTCATAGGTCTCGATAGCAAGAACAGGAAAGCTCTGCGCCTGTGGAGGTAACTCAAGTAATTCGTAGGACTTATCCTTCTTACTAATCAGAGCAAAAGAGCTTAAAGTATTCACTTCGCGGCTATAAGCCCCATCAAGCGATTGTCCATAGACATCGTCTATAGTAGCCTTCGCGAATAAGTCATAGGTTTTGAACTTGTCTTTTATAAAAGGCATTTGCTGTGAAGAGCATTCCAAGCCTCTTAACGGAACGTAGGCATCTTTGTATTGCTTACTCAGCACCAGATCCCAACTTCCGCTGTTATCAAAATCTCCACCGTAAATTTTGAGCGGCCGCTCGGGGCTTACTTTGTACTTAGTATTCTCACCAATGTTGCCAAGAATAAAATCCATCTGACCATCGCCGTTTAGGTCAAGCTGCTTCACACTAAACCATAGACCAAACAATTCGGGAATATTGTATTCGTCTGCCGCCTCGACAAACTTAGAATTCTGATTTTCAAAAAAACCAATACCTGTCCATTCACCTACTAGAACTAAGTCAGGCTTCTTGTCATTGTTGAGATCAGTAATTTGAACATCGTTGATAATGCCGAAGTCGGCGAGCGCTGGAAAAACATTTTGCGTAACATCTATAAATGTGCCATTCACGTTTTCATACAAAACAGAAGGAGCATGCATTGGATATTTCTGCGGAATCTGTCTACGGTAAACCAGTAGGTCCAGATCGCCATCGCCGTCGTAATCAAAACTACGCATTCCTTTCGCCGAACCCTGAGAAGCGGGAAGCTGCTTGAAAGTATAAGCTGAATCAGCAAGTGACATCAATACACCCGACTCATACATTCCACCATTTGCAACTTGCTCGTTACCGCCAGCTGGAAGTAAATAGTCCATTCTACCATCTTCATTTATATCCGCCAAAGCAATCTCTCCAAATTCTTTTTCCGCATTGTTCAATTCAGTCGGCAGCGTAAAACTTTCGAATCCTGTTGCGTTTTGCTTAAAGGCACTAACCGATGAACCGTAGGCATTGGAAACAATAATGTCTTGAAGACCGTCACTGTCGAGGTCGCTGGCGCTTAGGAAAGGTCCTATTGAAGATTGCTTGTAGGGTAAGAGTATCTCCTTTTCAAAATCATCGTATTCGTTTTCAAAATGAACATAACCCAACCCCATTGCAGAAGAAACTAGTTCGCGAAAGACTTTTGTCTCAGGCATCTTTTTCGAAATCCCAGCACCATTCAGTGCGGCGAAGTCTTCTAGATTTAAAATGGACTTGCCTTTTACATTTTGCTTTACAAGTACTTTCCCATCGTTAAGAAAAACTTTAACGCTGTCAATCTTATTCTCTTTACCCAAGCCAACAAATACCGAGGGCTCACTCGAGGACATATAGCCGCGTACTCTTCGTGGCTCGTAGACGTAAGTCTGACCAGGTGTAATGACTTCAACCCTTATCATACGCTGTACTGAAGTTGCATGTTGTATTTTCAGGTAGTTATGATTTGAATTTTCTACAGCTCTATTCTTATAGATAAAGGCTTCCGAGTCCATATTGTTGCTGACAATATCAGCATCACCATCATTATCAAAATCTGCTACTGCGGCGCCATTCGAATAGCTCGGCGGATTATTTTGCTCACCTAAAGACCAGTTATCAAATTTTAGATTGCCTTTATTGCGGTAAAAGACATTCGCTAGTTTTTCTGTCGGCATTTCATTGTAGAGTTCTTCCTTTACAAAAAGCGGTACATTTTTACCATAAAGGGATTGCGCATCGCGAACTTTCTTTTGAAAATCATTGTCTAAGGCATAGCGTCTGTAACCATTGGTAACGTGAATGTCTTTCAAGCCATCAAAATCGAAGTCTTCTAGCAGTACGCTCCAACTCCAGTCCGTGCTAGACACGCCCGAAAGGTGAGCGACGTTATTGTAAGTGCCGTTTCCGTTATTGAGCTGTAGACTATTGAACATGTATTGGTGGGGCAGTTCCAAACCTTCTACCAGCAACCTAAAATTGTCTACGTTCATAGAACGCATCAAGGTTTTCGATCGGTAGTGATCGCCAGAAGCCATATCCAATACGAAAATGTCGTTGTGTCCGTCGTTATTAATATCGGCAATGTCCATACCCATTCCATAAAAGGACATTTGCTTAGTGCGCAGTTCGATTTGATTTACGAATCCCTTGCCAGCATTGTTGATGTACAACATATCGGGAACGTAATAGTCGTTGGCTATATAGATGTCTTCCCAACCATCTTGATTAACGTCAGCCGATCTGATGCCTAAACCAAACGTCGCCTCGTCTAGTCCCAGCTCTTTGGTTTTATCTACAAAGCTTCCGTCTTCATTGGCATAGAAATGAGAGTAGCTTTCGTAGAGTTTAGGCTTCTGTTCTAAATTGAGGCGCGTAAATGCCACTGGGTCGAGACCATAAGCAAGACTTTCGTTCATCACCATGCAGTCCAAATCGCCGTCCTTATCGTAGTCAAGAAAAAGCGCCTGGGTGCTCATTCCGGTATCGTTCAGTCCATACTCGGCTGCAGCTTCCCTAAATGTATGATCGCCATTATTGATAAAAAGTAAGTTCTGACGTTGCTCCGAAATCCTAGGGCCACTTTGGCAGACATAAATGTCTTGCCAACCATCTTGGTTTATGTCCACTATGGATACGCCAGTAGACCATTGCGTTTCAATTTCTCCAAATGCCTGAGCACTAATGTCATCAAATTTAAAATCACCCTTGTTGAGATAGAGTTTATTTTCGCTCTGATTGGATGCGAAGTAAATATCCTGCAGCCCATCCCGGTTGAAATCAAGTACTCCAACGCCCGCTCCGTTGTAGAAATAGTCGTAATCGAAAAGGTTTTCTTCGGTTTCGAGATTTGCCTCGAGGTTATTACTAAAAGTGATGCCGCTGTGACTAGAAGGCACTAGTTCGAAGTCGTTGGATTGGGCTATTAGTTGAAACCCAAATAGCACAAACAAAAAGAAAGCAATAAAACTCTTACCCATCATAAATACGGCTGAGTGTAAATTTAAGTCTAAGCAATAAAAAACTCCATTTATAAGGTGAGCTGAGGCTTATTTATTGAGCTTTTGGATGCTCAGAGCCGATATAATTGTCTTATAAAGGCTGTTGTTCATTTCATTGGCTGTTGACTTCGAGATATTCTTGCGAGCAGATCTCCGGCCGTGTTCCGTTTGAACTTGTTTGTAATCGTATTGATTTTGTATTTTATTATATTAGTGAGAGCTTACATGCTCTTTTGACATATAGTGCTCATGAGCGTTATATACA
>CAZZIZ010000279.1:0-3804 GCA_964654535.1 uncultured Chitinophagales bacterium | reverse complement strand
TTGGGCGTGCCCCTTCACTTCTGGGCTACGCCCAAGTTCAGGGTCGGGCTTATCCAGGACTCCGCGTACGCTCCGGTCCCCTTCTTGTCGCTGCAAAGCAAATCCCTCTACCGCAAGCGGTAAGAATTTGCTACAGCACCAAAGGCGACTACCCCCTTTGGGGTATCCTTCCTATCCCTCACGCGATATAAGAACGCTAATAAATACTCATTTATAAGTATTTGTATAGCGAAAGTTTTTATAAACCTTCGAGCATAGCAAGAACGCGTGCTAGAATATTATTGTGGAAATCATACCTGCTAATACGCCCCTTTAGCTCAACGGCATGTCTTGTCGTGACCAAATCAAATGAGCAGTTAAGGCATAAAGATGACTTGACATATAATACCTCCCTCTGGCACGTGTCTTGTCTTTTAAAACACAGTTGGATTTTTAACAGAGAAGCTGAATTGGGTAAATTCTACTTTGAAAATAATCTACACCATTCTTATCAGGTTTCCAGTGACCTAACCTTAGTTCTGACTGACTAATCGTTGAGCTGTCCATTGGACTATCGAATGAAGGTTATTTTGTATATCAGAGCATAGACCACATCCTTTCGTGTTTCATTAAAATCTAACAGATTTTAAAGCAAACCCCCGTTATGTTCAAGAAGGAATTAAGGCTCTGCGGTTTAACCACTTTTTTATTGGTATTGGCCATACTAATGCTTCCACTCTGTGCAGTTTCCAGCCAATGTTCCAATCCGTTCCTTGATTCAGATGGAGATCTAATTTGTGATGAGCTAGATGCCGATGACGACAATGATGGAATTACTGATATAGACGAAGGAGACTGTCAAACTCAAGAAATAACCTGGAATCATAACGGCACGCAAAATGGGCAAGGTGGTCAAAGCGACGCGGCTGACTTCAATCCGACCTCGGCAAGTTCACTTTTTTCAAATGCCAATAACGCAGTATTCGGCCCTGGACTCGATGAAAGCACGGACAATTTCCCATTTACCTACCTCATTCGAGACGTAAATGAAACCACGTTTACTGCAGCCAAAGCCGCAGACGACTATGTGGAGTTTAGCTTTACGCCGTCTCAGTCACTTTCATTAGGTCAACTCAACTTTGGATTTTTCACCGCAAACGCTGGGGTTCCGGAATTCAACGCTGGAAATTTTCAATTAGCCATAGAGCACGCCAACAATACAGGGTTTGCCAACCCAACTTTATTAACCTCCAATTTTCAAGTAGGTAACATGCAAGTCCCCAATGGATACGTGTTTTTGCAAGCCCCGATTTCAACGTTGGTCTTGCCAGCAGGTGTTCCAGCTGTGTTTCGCATATATCTCTACGACGAGCAAAACTCAGACCCATTCAATCGAGTAAGAATCGACGATGTTTTCTTTCCAGTCGTAATCGATTCAACTTGCGATCGAGACTCAGACGGAGACGGAATTCCAGATAGACTCGATAAAGACAGCGATAACGATGGTTGTTTTGATAGCCTAGAAGGAGATGTTGATTATACCATCGCTGATGTTACCAATGGAATGTTTAATGGAGGAGTAGACGCTTTTGGCAATCCTATTATTTCCCTGCCTGGCCAAGGTGGAGGTACAGCTTACGACGATACTCAAACGGATAAAGCCTGCGAGGAATGTGGCCTTCCGGTTTTTGAAAGAGTTTACACTTTATCAAACGGAAAGCACGTAATGGTTGGGCAAACGACTGCTCAAGACAATACGTTTTTCGATGTTGTCTTTCAAAAGCCATTTGCAACTCCGCCAGTAGTTCTTACTCAAGTCGTTACCGACAATGGCCCTGAGTCCGTAACCATACGTTCTCGTAACGTAACCACTACAGGTTTTGAGTTCAAGCTTGAGGAGGAAGAGGCAAACGCACAAACGCACGCGTTAGAAGAAGTACACTGGATCGCCTTTGAGACAGGTTCCCAAACTTCTAATACTGCATATGAAGCTGTCGTAACACCTAACGAGATTAGACACCTTTGGGCAGCCTACAGTTTTACCAATTCATATACCGCGCCACCTGTCCTCTTGGGTCACTTTCAATCTAGGAATGGAGGAAATACTTCCACTTTGGTTCATAGAAATCTTAGCGCGAGTGGGGTCGAGTTTAGGTTGCAGGAGGAACAATCCAATGATAACGAAACTAGCCATGTAAACGAGATTGGAGGCTATGTTGCTATCGGTGCCCCAGGAAATTTCTTAGACGTAAACGGAAAAATAATCGGAGAGCAAAATACTGTAACGGTCGATCAGCCTGATAGCGACTTTTGGCATTCAATAACGTTTCAAAACTGCTGGTTAGACCCAGTTGTATTTATGGGACCGCCAACAGAAAATAATCCTGATATGGGAAATATCAGAGTCAGGAATGTTACCCAAGCTGGTTTCGAGTATCAATTTGATGAGTGGGATTATTTAGATGGCTCTCACGGTACAGAGACATTTTCTTATTTGGTTATGGAAGGTGCTTCGGCTTGTCCCGACAAGCTAGAACTGACTTGTGGAGCTGACATTGAAGCTGAAATAAACTGCTGGTTAAACAGCGCGATGGCCTGCGATGATTCTGATGTAATCATCACCAATGATTACACTTCAATGAGCAATTGCGCTGATAAAACGGTCACATTCACGGCAACGAACGAGTGCGGGGTCGAAACAACATGCACTTCTGAAATAATATTCCCTGGAGCTGATGCTCCAGTCATTAACTGTCCTGCCAATATTACTATAGAGTGTGGTGAAGATGAAACATCCGCAAACACTGGCGTAGCGACAGGTAGCGACGACTGCGGCGATGTCAAAATAACCGAAAGTGATTCCGAAGTTTCAACTTGTGGAAACTCCAAAATAATAACCAGAACCTGGACTGCTGCAGATGCCTGTGGGAATGAAACAAATTGCGTTCAAACCATTACCGTTGAAGATGATACAGAACCAATGATCTCTTGTCCTGCTAACCTGAACTTAGAATGTGGAGACGACACGTCTCCAGCGAGCACAGGAATGGCGACAGCAACAGATGGATGCGGCATTGTATCAATTAACTTCTTTGATGAAGTAGATGGAGATTGTGGGAATACTCAGCATATCGCTAGAAACTGGGTCGCAACCGACGCTTGCGGAAACGAAAGTATTTGTATTCAGATAATTATTACTGAAGACACCACAGCGCCTATCTTGAGCTGTCCTGAGGATATAAGTATCGAGTGCTCTGCAGATGAATCCTCTGCCAGCACAGGTATAGCGACTGCTACTGACTCTTGCGGAAGTGTATCCATTACAGAAAGTGATACAGTTGTTGATAGTTGCGGTAATAGTAAAGTGATAACCAGAACTTGGACTGCCACTGATGAATGTGACAACTCAAGCTCTTGCACTCAAACCATAACCGTAGAAGATAATACAGAGCCAATTATAACTTGTCCGCCAGACATTACATTGGAATGCGGAGACAATTTATCTGCTGTTGACGCAATCGCTGCGACTGCAACAGATGCTTGCGGAAACGTATCCATATCATTTTTCGATGAAACAGATGGCGACTGCGGAAATAATTTGCAAATAAACAGAAATTGGGTCGCAGTTGATGAGTGTGGAAATGAAAGTACTTGTATACAGACTATTATTTTTGAAGACACAACCCCACCATCATTAACTTGCCCAGCATCTAGAATTATAGAATGTTCCGAAGATGAGTCTTCCGCGAATACGGGTGTTGCAACTGGAGCTGACACTTGTGGATCAGTAACCATCACCGAAAGTGATGCAGTAGCAGACGATTG
>CAZZIZ010000278.1:0-3968 GCA_964654535.1 uncultured Chitinophagales bacterium | reverse complement strand
GCATCGATTTTTCACTCCGTTTGCACACCCCTGCTCGCCGCGAGGCAGGGGTGCTATCGCACCCCATTTCATAAAGTTATTGCTTTGTGTAACTCAAAATTTCGCCTCTTGCCTTTGGTTTTGGAGGTAAATTTTGAGTGGTGAAAAAGACTCGGGTTTCACACTTATTACAGCAAATGACGCCTGTTTTTAGAAAATAAGAATCTTTGAAATTAGTAGGATTTAGGCGGTTTTGGGGGTTGGATTCTTAGGGCAAGATAAAGGGCGTGGCCCAAAAATGGCTAAGCTATTGTCTGCACATCGTTTTAAGCGGGACGCGAGCGACTCGCGCTGGGACGTGGATTCGCCGCAATGCCCCATAGGGCCTGAGGGAAAGGCCGGGACGTGAGTGAAATTGTACTAAAAATCATACTTTTAAAATTTCAACGTGAGCAGTTCTCTGGAAAAAATCCTGTTGAAAATTTTCGAATGGAAATTAGGCCTAAGACTATTAGAAATTGAAAAGATGCTATCAAGAAGAGCCCATATTCTGTATAGTATCTATTCATTACCAAAAGAGGACGAATTGACCGTCATAATCCACAACCCTGATCAGTACATGATCGAATTAAGAACAATTGTTGCTCAGGGTAAAAAGAAAATTGGTTTTTTAGTCGGTTCTGGGGCAGCCGCTGGTTTGAAAAGCCCAAATACAGATGAGGCGCTCATTCCAGCAATGGCTGGGCTAACAAAGCTAGTGTTAGAGAAGCTTCCTGAAAAATATACTGCCACCATAGAACAAATTCTAAGCGAAGCTGATGGCATTAATATTGAAGGCTTATTATCATATGTACGTTCTTTATCACGAGTAATAGGGCCGGCCAAAGTGAAGGGGTTGAATGGAGAAGAGTTTGCTTCATTAAGTAACGATATATGCAATGAAATTGGGAAAATTGTAAATGTTAGCCTTCCGTTGGATGACACCCCATTCCAGCATATTGTTAACTGGATTGTAGGATTGGATCGTGATCATCCTGTGGAGATTTTTACTACAAATTATGATTTGCTATTTGAAGAATCATTTGAAAGATCAAGAGCCCCCTTTTTTGACGGTTTCTCAGGTGTAAAAGAACCTTTTTTTGATAGTGTAGCAGTTGCAAATGATGACCTACCACCTCGATGGTCAAGATTATGGAAACTTCACGGTTCTTTGGGGTGGAAAAGTAACACAAGCGGCGAGACCATTCGTACGGGTGAAGCAAGCGCAAGTAATCTAATTTTTCCCGAACATTTGAAATACGATCAAACTCAAAAAGCCCCATATGTTGCGCTGTTCGATCGATTGCAAAAATTCATTCAACAAGATGATGCTCTTCTTATTGCCACAGGTTTCTCGTTCGATGATGCTCATGTATCGGCTAAAATAGACGAAGCTCTAGCCGCAAATCCATCTGCTAGTGTTTTCGCATTTCAATTCAGACCACTTGAGCAAGAACTATCAGCATCAAACATAGCTGAAAAGCGACCTAATTTTAGTGTTTATTCTCCTGACAAAGCAATAATTAATGGTGTGGCGGGTAACTGGAGGCCGGGTGATCCTCCTAGTCGTGACTGGCATGCAATAAGATCAACCTATTGGGCGAAAATTGGGGATGAAACTCCTAAGTTTCTTCTGGGAGATTTTTCTGCATTAGCTCGATTTTTAGCATTGTCTAGATCAGCCCAAGCTTTCCAGCCTGTGACTTCTGATGAAGAAAATACGGAAGATAAAGAATAATGAAAGCCACTGTTCTTGGTGTAGTCGGCGGAGTAAATGGGTCAGCTATTAGCGTGAGGCTCGCACAAAGTGTAGCATCAGGAATTGTTATAATTGGGGGGCGCAGCTATCGTGTAGGACAAGTAGGGAATTTTGTCCGCATACCGCAAGGTTACCACAATCTGTATGGTATAATTTCTGAAGTGGGCGCTAGTGCGACACCTGAAACAGAGAAAGATACGCGGGAACGTGGGGATCGCTGGATGACGGTTCAGCTTGTCGGAGAAATAGTCGAAGCATCATTCGAACGAGGCATAAGTCAGTATCCAAGCATAAATAATGAAGTGCATTTAGTTACGGAAGACGATCTAGCCAAAATTTATGGAGGTAATGATAGCGGTCAAATTTTGATTGGCCGATTAGCCAATGCAGAGAATATTCCAGTGAGATTAGATTTGAATAAGCTTGTTACTAGGCATTGCGCTTTGTTGGGTTCAACGGGATCAGGAAAGTCCACTTCAGTTGCTAGTCTTTTGCGATCGATATGCTCATCTGAAGAGAGTCAGTTTCCGAATGCTCGTATTTTACTGATTGATATACATGGAGAATATGCTTCGGCATTATCAGATATCTCAAAAGTCTTTAGGGCATTGCCGAATGACGGAGAGTTACAGCTTCAAATACCATATTGGGCCTTACCGCCGTCGCAAGTCATCAATTTTTTGATGGGACGTGTGGATGATCGGCAGTCTACAGCCATTCTCGAAAAAATATTCGATGCTAAAATCGAGTATGCTAGAGCTCAAAATCCTGCAGGAATTGATTTGCATGCAATGACCGTAGATACGCCTTTGCCTTACAGTTTGCATAAGCTTTGGTTGGATTTAATAGAACCCGAAGTGAAAACGTGGTCGGATAATGCTCGAACTCAACCCGCTATAATCAGAGCAGGAAATGCTCAAACACTTCTGGCCCCTCAGTATCAAGCAGCGGGACAAGGAAATACTCCCCCGTTCTTGAACAAAGTTGGTGTGCTGAGTTTACGAAGACAACTCCAAAAAATGCGATCTAAGTTGTTAGACAGGCAATTTGATTTCCTTTTAAACCCAGGTTCTTGGTCACCCAACAATGAAGGAATTACTGAAAAAGAGCTTCCACAGTTGATCGAAGACTGGATTGGACACGATAAGCCCATAACTGTTCTTGATTTATCGGGAGTGCCAAGTGGTGTTTTGCTAGAAATGATAGGAGGTATCCTGAATATCATATATGAAGCACTGTTTTGGGGAAGAGAACGCCCTGAGGGAGGTCGAGAAAGGCCTCAACTAATTGTCATGGAAGAAGCACATCGATATTTAGGAAGAGAAACGAATGGCTCTGCAAGACAAATTGTACAGCGGATAGTCAAAGAGGGTCGAAAATTTGGTGTAGGGGCCATGATTGTTAGTCAAAGACCTTCAGAGGTAGATGAAACAATATTATCGCAGTGTGGAACATTCATTTCTCTACGGCTAACCAACAGTGGTGATAGAAGCAAAGTTCAGTCGGCTCTACCTGATAGCCTAGCTGCCGTAGCAAATAGTTTGCCGATTCTAAGAACAGGAGAGGCGATTATTACTGGGGAAGCGGCTAGGCTTCCTGTGAGGTGTAGGTTGAAATATCCACGAAAAGAACACAGACCAAACAGCGAAGACCCAGAGGTGGCAGTAAAATGGGGTGCCGATAGGGCGAATGAAGACTATGAGGGATTAACAGCTGCGTGGAGATCTCAAAATCCCCGCTGGAGTCCTGATCCAGTCGTTAATGTCGAGGAGGAAGAGTGATGAATCGAGAACCAGTATCTTCATCAAACATAGCAGAAGTAGGATATGAAACAGATTCCGAAACACTAGAAATTATGTTTCACAACGATAGGATTTACCAATATTACAATGTTCCACCTTTTGAGTTCGAACGCATGATGGAAGCACCATCAATTGGTCGTTATTTCAATGCTGAGATTAAAGGCCAGTATCCAGAACAACGTATGTAGTTTGTGAGTTTGTAAAAAGGCAATTGCGGGAGTTGATTCGTATTCAAGACGTAATAGCTAAGACTAATTACCAAACCTTAATCTAACCGAAAATCACCACATCTCTCCAAAACACGTTCGCATCTGGTGCCTATAGGGTGCCTAGAGCAAAAATCAGAGTTTTCTGAAAAGCTCAAAATCCGCCAAAAATATAATGATTTC
>CAZZIZ010000277.1:0-3970 GCA_964654535.1 uncultured Chitinophagales bacterium | reverse complement strand
TCGGAGGCACTAATGGCTCCCGCCAACATTAAATCGGACTTTCCAGTAGCCAGTTCATCGCAGGCTAATTTGATTGCGTAAAGCGAAGTAGCGCAGGCGGCATCGAGGCAGTAGTGATTGTCTTTTAAACCCAGTGCCTCGCTTACTAAGCCCGAAGGCGTATGATCGAGTACTTTGTTATTAGGACGATCAAGTTTATAGGCTTCAAGGTTTAAGTCCGTGTCGTCAAAGAGGTCGCGTAGATTTTCTTGTAGCGTGTCGGTATATATTTCTGAAATGAGTCGATGCGAAGAGCTGGTCGGGAAGGAGAGGTTCCCGAGAATTAGCCCGCAATTTTTAAGCTGCTCTGCCTTGTCGCGATAGCCTGCATCTTTTAGCGCTTCGCTCGCGGTGTACAAAGACCATCGATACAACTTGTCTTGTCGCGCTAAGTAGTCTGCGGATAAGTGAAAACCATTCGGATCGAAGTCGAAGTTTCGGATGTAGCCCCCGCGCAGGGAATAGCATTTGTCTTCTATGCCTTTTTCCTTTTGAAAAAAGTGATTCGGGTCTAATCCAAAATCGCCTTTGTTGGCAATACTGGTTAAGTCTTTTTCTTGCATGAGGTTATCCCAGAACTCTTCATTGTTTGATGATCCTGGAAATAGAGCCGCGCTTCCTATGATGGCAATCTTTTGCATTCTAGATAAATTGCTTTTGGTTTAGGAAGGCAGCTTTGTTCGCGTGAGGGATAGAGGCCTTTGTGGAGCTCCTGTTGCTGAAGGCAAGAAAAGTTTTTAGCTCCCTAGAGCTAGAAAAACTTTTTGCCTGAAGCAGAACAGAGCGACGGCCGAAAGCCCGACCCATTTCATTTGGCGCAGCCAGAGATGAAATGGGGCACGCCCAAATTTTCATTACTATATTTTTCAAACTTCTCACGTCCAACTTAGTTGTTCTGAAATGGTGACTTTTGCACCTTTGGTTTCTAGGTAGACTTCGCCGTTTTCGTCATAAACACTGCAGTCGGCTGAGGTGATGGTCTGGTCGTTTTCGCGTACGGATAGACGGACGTACATTTCTTTTTCGAATGGTATGTCGCGGTAAATGGTCGTTGAATCAGTTGACAGCGGTAAGCTTTTTGCGCCATCGTGAAACTGTTGCACCCAAACCAAGAGCCCTTGATATTGTATATCAGCGAAGTAGGAGTTGACGGAATGGACTGGAAACTGCCCTTGTTCCGCTTTTGAAAGTCGTGGTGCTTTGCAAAGAAGGGTCATTCCTTTTTCGTCGGATTGAATGATGGACTTAATGCCTCGGAATTTTTCTCCGTGAAACAAAGCGCCATTGGTGTATAGGCTTGCACCATCTATTGATGCAGTGTTTGCCGCTGCTTGGTGCTGGGTGCTTGGCGCTGCTAATGCGGCATTGCCGTTTCTCAATACAAGCGTACAGCTGTAGTGATTGAGTGGAAGTTTCGCGCCCGCGCTTACGACGCTTGCTTTAAAGATGATGTTGTTCTCGTTCTTTTCGGTTTCTTCCAGGACGAGTGTGTACTCGGCTTTTTCGCTGCCGTCAAATACTATTCCTTTGTACAATTTGGTGTCGTCAATTTTGTGAACTTTGAAATCTGGATACAGAAGCTCCGCGCTGTGTGCCATCCAAGCTACCGCGCTTACGACGGGTAATACTGCGCTGCCTTTTATCTGGTGATGATTGAGGAATGGGTTTTCTTCTTGCTGCAGCGACCTGCGAATGCGATGCGTACGCAATGTTCCGAGATGACTGATGCCCGTGGGTAGCGTTCCGCCAATGATGACTTGCGCTTGGTTTGCGTAATCTACGTTTAGTTCATTGACCAGCATTGCCGCGCCACCCTGACTGTTCACTAAGGTTATGCCCGCCGCTTCGAATTGTGCTTTCAATTCGCCGCTGACCATACCGCTATCCCAGGCTCCCCAATTGATGGCGGAGACTTGCGTTTTTGGGTGGTTCTTCTTGAAGAGGATGGCGGCTTTGCTTAAGATTTCGTTGGCAATGGCGTAATCGGTTTGTCCGACGTTTCCATAGAAGCCCGCCACTGATGAGAATAAAATAAGATGTTCCAGTTTGTTGAGATTGCTTGATGACAATAAACTGAGTAACCCGTCGAGTTTTACAGAAAGTACGCCTTCAAAATCTGCCTCGGATTTATCTTGGATGTACTTGTCTGCGAGTCTGCCTGCTCCGTGAATGATTCCTGAGATTTGTCCATATTGCGCGGTGACTTTGTCGAGTGCTAATTTGTAAGAGCTGAGTTTGGTAACGTCTCCTGAGATGTAACTTGCTTGTGCACCAGCATCGCTAATTGCTTTTAGGGTGGCATCGATTTCTTTCTTGGCCTGAATTGATTTGAAAATACGTTTCACTTCTGGCAAGCCGACCTTCTGACCTTTTTCTTTGAGGTCATTCATAATGAGTCGCTTTAAGGCGCCTTCATCGTTTTCCGTTGTAGCGAATGCGGGGAGCTCGAATTCTGCTGAAGAACGGCCGAGTAGTATGAACTTGCATTGGAAGGCTTTGGCCATTTCTATAACGCAGGTTGCAGTTACACCGCGCGCACCGCCGCTTACTAAGAAAACAGAATCACTGGTTACTGCTGTTTTTATTTCTTGGTTTTCTAGCTGTGTTGTTTGCTGTACACTTACTGTTCTTCTTCCTTGTTCGGATATAGCGACTTCAACTACCGCTGTGTTTGCATCGTGCAATTCTGCTACAATATTCTTGGCAATAGTTTCTGTCGGAAGGCTTGGTTGAATATCTGTCGCGCGACAAAATACTGGAGACCATTCGAGATCTAGGCATTTTACTAAGCCAGTCAGGCCACCTCCGACGATGGATACATTTCCTGGATTGCTTCTGCCGAGACTGCCATCCATACGTGTAATGCAAAGGAAGTTTGCTCTTTGGCTTTTGCCTAATTCTGTTAAGTCGGCATGCAAGTGCTTGGCTAAAAAGAAAACCGTTTTTACGATGTTTCTTTCTGCTTTAAAGTGCTGGGTGAAGTTTCCGTTTTGAAATTCGAACTGCGGATGCAAGTGAATGAATGAACCTACTTTGCCATATGCTTGTCGAACTTGTGCTATTGCTTCTCCAATGGCTTGATCGGTGCTTGCTGCTAAGTTGATTGCTGACTCATTTGTTGCTTGTGCTACACCAGGCAAGTTGAGTACAACAACTTTTTCGCCATTGGACTTTAAGTCATTCACCAATTGCTGGCACAAAGGTGAGCCGTCGTTGGTGACTAAAGTGCAATGCGTACTTGGTAAAGTGAACTCCAAGTAATCCGCTGGTGGTAAATAATCCAGGTCAATCTCAAATCGCTGTACACCGTGGAAATTTCCAGTGCGAACGATTGAATTGCTGATTGATTTTGGGGCACTATGCTGCCCAGCAATCGCCATATGACTAGTAGAAGAAGCGCCGTTTAGCTCAGCGCTTTTTTTTTAGCATTAGCATTTACGTAATCCACGATTTCGCCGAGTGTACGCAGCTCCGTCAATTCGTTTGGATTGATGTCGCTCATCTCTGGATACTTCGCAGTTAGGGCGCCGAAAATTTCGACACGCTTAATTGAATCTATTCCAAGGTCTGCTTCCATATCCATAGATAACTCGAGCATTTCGGTAGGGTAGCCCGTTTTCTCACTGACAACTTCTAGCAACATTCCTTCTAATGCAGGATTTGCTTCAGTGCTCGTTGCTTTTGCCGCCATAACTGGAGTGCCTGAATGATTGGCTATTGTCGAAGAGCCGATTGCAGGTGCTGCGGCAGTACTGCCTGCACTAGCGTGATTGCTTACGTAGTTTACAATTTCGCCTAATGTTCTTAACTCGGTTAGCTCATTTGGATTGATGCCAGACATTTCTGGGTAAGCCGCAGTTAGTGCTCCGAAGATTTCAACTCTTTTGATGGAATCAATTCCGAGGTCTGCTTCCATATCCATAGATAGCTC
>CAZZIZ010000276.1:1293-3973 GCA_964654535.1 uncultured Chitinophagales bacterium | reverse complement strand
GTTTATGCCTTGCAGCAAAAACAAAACCTCCGATAATTGAAAATACCGAAGCCCACTTTCGGTCCTGCTACTTTGGTTACTGCCGCTTTTATAGGTCCAGGCACCGTAACCACCTGCACGCTTGCCGGAGCCAATTTTGGCTTCACGCTTTTATGGGCAATGGCTTTGTCTATTGTGCTCACCATCTTTTTACAAGAAATGACTGTGCGCTTGGGTTTGATCGGTCAAACTGGATTAGGAAGCGCAATCAGGCAACAACTGAAAAATCCTGTTTTAAAAGCCCTCGGTGTTTTCTTAGTACTCGCTGCAATTCTCATAGGCAACGCCGCCTACCAAGGAGGTAACCTCGCCGGAGCAACTTTAGGACTCAACGATCTTTTTGGAAATCAAGTTTTAGGCATCTCCAACTTCTGGCTCTTGCTATCTGCCTTGATTGCTTTTGTTTTTCTTTTCACTGGCAGTTATAAGCTGATTGAAAAGTTTATGATTGCGCTGGTAATCCTAATGAGCTTGGCTTTCGTGCTAACCGCAATTTTATTGCAACCTAACATTGGAGCGCTGGCCAAAGGCTTGTTCGTTCCCAGCTTCGAAAGCAAGAGTGCGCTAACCATCGTGGCCCTAATCGGAACGACCGTCGTTCCCTACAACTTATTCCTGCACAGCTCCGCAGTTCGCAAAACCTGGAAAGACCAATCCGATCTTGCCGCCGCACGCGGCGATTTGTTTTGGTCCATCTTTCTCGGAGGAATTATTTCATTGGCCATAATTATCTGTGCATCGAGCACACTTTTTGGAGAAGGGAAAACGGTGAAAAACGCTTTGGATATGTCGAGCCAGTTGGAACCCTTATTAGGTGCTTGGAGCAAGTATTTGTTAAGCTTTGGTCTTTTTGCAGCAGGTATTACTTCAGCCATAACTGCTCCACTAGCGGCCGCATTTGCAGCGAGCGGAGTGCTCGGCTGGGAAGAGGATTTGAAGTCATCAAAGTTTAGAGCCATTTGGATTTTGGTTCTAGTGGTAGGAACCGTAGTCGCTGCCACCAAGCTCAACGCCATCCAAATAATCTTCTTCGCCCAAGTCGCGAATGGATTGCTACTGCCCTTGGTTGTAGCATTTCTATTATGGACGATGAACAACAAGCAGGTGCTCGGTGCTTTTGTCAACAAGCCTTGGCAGAATGTTATTGCAGTTTTACTTTTGCTCGCGAGTTTCGGCTTAGGTTTCAGAAGCATAGCCAGAGCCATAGGATGGATATAATACGAAACATAGATATCAACTGCGATATGGGCGAGGGCGCAGGTCAGGACGAGCTGCTTTTTCCCTTTATAAGTTCTTGTAGTATTGCCTGTGGAGGCCATACGGGAGATGCTGAATCTATGAAGCGAACCATTGAGCTCGCATTGAAAAACGACGTGCAAATCGGCGCCCATCCATCTTATCCAGACCGCGAAAACTTCGGGAGAGTCAAGATGGAAATAGCCAATGAAGCGCTGTTTGAAAGTATCGCCGAACAATATCAGAACTTGATAGAAGTAGCTAGAAAAGAAGGAGCGAAAGTTCAATATCTAAAGCTACACGGAGCACTATACAATGTGCTTAACCAAGATGCGATGCTTTCGGAACATTGCTTACCTTTTCTAAGAGACTTAGGAGTAACAAAATTACTAGGCCTACCAAACAGCATTTTGCAAGAACTTACGAGTAAAACAGATATTTCATTCATACCAGAAGGTTTCGCCGATCGCGCTTATACGCGAGAAGGGCAATTGCTTTCACGTAAAAAGCTAGGAGCACTAATTGAAGATCCGATTATGGCCGCTGAGCAAGTCAGAAATATGATTTTGAATGAAACGGTACAAAGTATAGATGGTCATCCTGTAGCTATGAGTGTTCAGACGATTTGTATTCACTCCGATACGCCAAGTTCAGGTGAAATCGCCCAAAACTTAGCGCAAATGTTTGAAAGAGAAAAAATTGTGCGATCTGCATTCTAAATGAGTTTTAGTTTTCAGCCATACGGACAGCGCGCTTGCATTTTGCAATGGAAGGATAGAAACCCAATGGATATTCTGGAAGAGCTGAACCATTTTAGTGATGCTATTCGCTCTTCCGAAGTTCCAGATTTGGAAGAACTCATTCCAGCTTATGATTCCCTGAGTCTGGTTTTCAAAGAAAAACTACCAGACCAAAAAGAGTTGCAAGCAAAACTTCGCAAGCTCTATAAGTCAAGCCAGAAAGTAAAGAAGGAATATTCCTTAGTGCAGATTCCAGTTTGTTACTTGGGGGAGCACGCACCAGACATACACTCGCTAAGCAAGATGCGCGGATTGAGTATTGAGGAAATAATAAAGCTGCATTCGCAAACCGTATATCGAGTTTCAATGACTGGTTTTTATCCAGGCTTTATTTATTTGCAAGGACTGAATCGAAAATTAGTTACTCGGAGAAAAATAAGTCCAAAGTTGAGTGTGCAAAGTGGTGCTATTGGAATCGGCGGAGCGCAGACTGGAATGTACTCCTTGGCCACGCCGGGCGGTTGGAATATTATAGGACGCTGCCCTGTAAAGTTGTTGTCGCCTAAAGGAGAATCGCTTTTGCCGATTGCACCGGGAGACTATGTCTGGTTCAAACCTGTGAGCGAGGAAAAGTTCATTGAGTTGAGTGCAAGCGATGAAGTGGG
>CAZZIZ010000276.1:0-1193 GCA_964654535.1 uncultured Chitinophagales bacterium | reverse complement strand
GAAGAAGGTGAGCGCACCACAGTAGAACTCAAGCCGCTTAAGCTCGCCTCGAACCCTCAATTGAAATGCAGACAAGGCCCAGAGTTCGATTGGTTCAGCAACGAAGACAAAGTGAAATTTTTGACGGGCACTTACACCGTGAGTCAAAACACCAACCGCATGGGCATGCGTTTGGAGGGCGTGCAAGTTTTTACAGAAGGCGAGGGTAGTATGTTTTCTTCGGCCTTGATTCCCGGTGTGGTACAGATTCCCCACGATGGTAATCCAATTTTGATTTTGCGCGACGGACCAACGGCTGGCGGCTATCCGCGTATCGTAGTAGTTGATGAGTCGGAGCTAGATGTTTTGGCGCAGTTAAGACCTGGAGATAAATTGGGCTTTGAGTATTTGGATTAACCCTGAAAATTGCGTGCTAAATTTTGGTAAAAAAGGCAGAATATCTTGATGTAGTTGTTGGGCCATTAGAATGGTATTATTACATAGTTCCATTACTATGTGCTGTCGCGTTGATATTCCTTGCCTATCGAAATTGGTCTGAACTAAAGAATGCTCGAGAAGGATCTCAAATTGTACTAAACCCAATTTGGAGGATAGGAGTATTGGCGGTCATATCTGGCATAATAGGAACCGCGTTTCGTTTTAAATGGGTTGTCGGATATATGCGCGAGCAGTATGAGGAGCGGACCGGAATGCATTCTTCTTTTCAAGTTCCCGATACAGTTATAGACCAATTTCAAAACGCTTTGATTCCGGTTACTATTGGATTGGGGGTTCTCTTACTGAGTCTTATGCTTTGGGCGATAATGAAAAGAATGGTGCAGTAAGTTTAAAGAGTATTGCCCTTTTTCGTTTTTACCATTCGCTTATGCGCTGCGCGTACCTAACACAAAAAAAGCAAAGTCATTTCGAGCCTGTCGAGAAATCTCGCGGTCTCAAAGCGAGCGCAGCGATGCAAGGGAATAGAACATTAAAATGCTAATGCATCTAATCGCCTGACTTTAGTCGGGTGGGAAATGAGACGAGCTACCTTATCACCGTTACATTACTGAAGGAAGAAACTGCGCCGAACTCTGTGGTGTTTGCGTTTAATTGTAAAACGTAAACGCCAACTGGACAAGCATTGCCTCCAATCGTTCCAATCGCCCCGACTTTAGTCGGGTGCGAAATGAGTTGGGGACTTGTAGTCCCCACGT
>CAZZIZ010000275.1:0-3990 GCA_964654535.1 uncultured Chitinophagales bacterium | reverse complement strand
GCCAATCCTTCTTCTACCGCTTCGGGGTAGTCTCCACCACCGCCAGCCTCTTGCTCGCTTATAAACTGCGTGGTTTTAGTTATGTCAGAACTCAAGGCAGAGACCCGGGTTAAGTACTTGCAATTATCGTCTCTATAAAACACGGAACCTAGGCGAATGTCTAGAGCATCGTTCATCGTTTGCACACGATTTATAACGTCGCCCAATTCGGCTTTTAGGAAATTTATTTCATCGCTCATAGAACCCGTGGCATCTACTACGAACATTACTTCCGCAACGTTGGGCGTGCTGCAGCTTACGGGCAGCTGAATATTGTTTACACCTTCGCTTATACGCTTGGCTTTTTTGATACGCTTTGACTCGCCTTTATAATTAACCACTAGTTCATCTCCGGCACCCGCTGGCTCGCGCTCAATACCATTCCACAATTCTGCTTTACCTGCATTGTCGGTGCGTGCTTCCCAAATGATGTGGCCTTTTTCATTGAGCAACTGTACTTCCGCATCGGTAACAGGTAAGTCTTGTTCGTTGGTTACGAAAACCGAAAAACGATCGCGCAGCTGGATGTCCCAGGCATCTTTCATGTTTTTGAATGCGGGTTTTTCTACTAGTTCATTCCAGTCTTTCCAGTTGTGTAGGTCGTTCCATTCGGCGGCGGTTATTTGGCCAGCTTTGGGTGCGTTTTGCTCAATAGGAGATTTGTATTCAGCTAATTCCTCAGTTTCTGCGGCTTCTGCAGTTCCTGGAGCCCGCGTTAATTCCACAGGAGTTGGCATCTTTAGCGACTTATCCATTTTCACCGCCGGAACATCCTTTGACCATCCGTAGGTTTCTGCTTTTCCACTAACACCCTCTCCGGTAGCTGGCAAACTTTTCATCGCAGCAGCCTCCTCTGCGCGCATCCCAACCGGAACGCCATTTGAGGGAGCATAGGAGTCTGTCGAAGAAGGCGCAACAGCCTTAGCGCTCTTACTTGAGACTTTATAATTCTTAGCCGTGGTCGAAGTTCGATTGCTGCTACAAGCAGTGGCAAATAAAATGAGCACAAAAAGTGCGGGGTAAATGACTTTTTTCATCCTGTGTTTTTTCTGGGATAAAAAAACACCAACTGGTTCTTAGAAGTGCTAAGGAACTGTTAAAAGCAGCAACAAGAAAAGTTAAAAAATCTAAGCCGTTTCTTCGGCTCTCCAGAGTGCGCCAAAACGATCAACCAATACATTATCGTAGTAATCGGCCTTATCAAACAGTTCGCGCAAGATTTCTTCACCCGTATTGCGCTTCAAGTATTGATCAAATATCATGGTGGACAAGACTATTTCACGTTGAGATAATGAAAAAGTACAGTGCTTGAGTTTGAAGTTTTCACGCAGCAAAAACTCGTAAATCTCAGAAATGTTTTTCTTAGGTAAGCGCACCAGTCGAGCGTCGCCAATAATGAAACCGCTCAAGTCGCTATAGTTAATGTTAACCTCAGCACTTCCCGCTAACACCTGCCATTGATTTTGTCCTCGACGTGTCAACTCCACATCGTCGACTATTTTACTCAAAATATCCTCCAGCGTTTTTGCCGTACCAACCAATTCATTCTCTTCGCGCTTAGCCAATTTGGTTTCTACGCCGCAATGCGGACAGTAACCACTACTCAGCTCTTCTACTTTAGAAATATTGGTGCAAGAAGAGCAGCGATACATTTCACCCCCTACAAATTCACTGAACTCATTGAGGCTGTCTATCAGCTTTTCAATAGGCAAAGCAAAACCAAGATTGTTGCCACCCTCTACAATAAAAGTATTGATGCCAATAACCTTACCATTTCGATTTACCAAGGGACCACCACTGTTTCCAGGGTTTATTGCGGCGTCAAACTGTATGTAGTTTATGTTTTTGAAAAGTCTTCGCTCCTTGGAAATAATACCTTCGGTAGTCGTAAAATTTAAACCGTAGGGATGGCCAATAGCCACCACACGCTCGCCCACATGCGCGACTTCGCTCGCCTCTTCCAATTCTATTAAAGGCAAACCGTCTGGCATCAAGGGAAAACTAATAAAAGCCAAATCGTGCATACGATCGGTGTACAACACTTCGGCCACCGTTTTATCTATTCCTTTTCCACTAATCAGCACCTTTTTATTACCGCGAACCACGTGCTCGTTGGTAATAATTAAGTTTCTGTCCTTTAAGTAGAAACCTGTTCCTCCCGATTGCGGTGTACTTATTTGCAGAACTACTTTCTCGAACCGAGCGATCACATCTTTTGTTAAGTCTGACATCAGTTCTTTTTTCTACTCAATTGAAAATTAATACTCGCTATCTGGTAGTAGTAGCCCTCCAAAAAAGAAAGCAGCTCATCGAAATCAAGTTTCCGGCTCTGCAATTCCAACATTGGGTAGGATGGCTTACTTTTTATCTCGATAGCGCGAATGCGATCGCGAATAACAGCCTGATTCAATCGCCCGTTCTCCGGGTCTATCAAAACATCGTGACCAATAGCAGTAAAGTAATCCTGATTGCACAACTCAATAGCCAGATGAAAAAACTCACTACATGGATCATTCAGTCTGTAATAGAACATGCCGTACTGCGCTATATACTCCAGCTTGTCCTTGCGCAAAGTATAAGGATACTCAAAGAGCTCTATCCTTAAGTTGCTCAGCTCCTTTTTTATTTGTTCCGAAACGGTATTCGTATCCACACGGCTACCCATTCCAAAGCTCGCTTTAACCCGATAGATTTCTTTAAAGAAATCATCGCGGGTCATAGTTAAGATACTTTCGAACTCTTTTATTACGCGCTCATTCTTTTCTTCCACCGAACTAGTGTCTGTTCCGTAATAAACGTGATGAACCTTTTCCAAGCGATCCATTAAGCGCCCCTCTGGCGTAATCAGGTAATCTATTTTGTAAGCAAGGTTCAGCAATGAGTAAGAAATAAGATTAGCGTATTTCTTTCTATCGTTAGTTGGCAATGTAGAAATCGTATCGCGAATCCAATGTTTGAAAAAGTGAAACTTCAGTTCTTTTTCACTCAGTGGAATTTCATCAACACTTGCATCACTACTTTTTTTAAGCGAACCAAACTCATCAAGCAACAGATCATCCAGTTTATCACCCCGCGTAGCAATTTCCTTTAGCGCGTGATAAATTTTATCTGGATTACAATCCAGCGCTGGACAGTGCATACGCAAGACAATAGCCTTTTCCTTAAAAGCATAGCGCGCATACTTCAATCCATAGTTCAACTCCAACAACTTTCGCATTACCACTACGTGGGCTTCGTCGAAAATGGCAATCTCCGCTTCTGCTTCCAAGCCTTCCTTAGTAGCGCTACCACGCACCAAGTTCGATCCTTGCATTAAGCGAAACTCAAGCTTATCAATTGTACGGTTGAACTTTACGTTCTGTAAGTTGGGATCGTTTAGATAAAGCAAAAACTGCTCAACACTGGATAAGAAATCACCATTCGCAAAACTCAGCTCAGCGCTGCGCAAGTGCGCCCTTTGCACCGAACTCTTTGCATAGTCATTGTAGCGCCCAAACTTAAGATCAGGGAAGTCAGGATTGGGCGTCGCCCTGTTTCCCGAACCAAAGAATTTTCCCAAAAACTTATCCATTCTCTAAATTATCCACTTTATCCCTTAAGCTAAATAAAACAGCACGATTAAACTTTATTTTTAGGTTAAAATATGCAAATATGAACCCTTTAATTGGACAAGCGCTTATCGGAATGGTTGCTGGAGGACTAGCAGGCCGAATTCTTAGAGGTCGCGGTTTAGGTCTTATTGGCAATGTAATTCTCGGAGTTGCAGGTGCCTTCGTCGGTGGTTGGATCGACGGACAGTTTAACCTAGTCAGCCAAATCGGATTTCTCCAAACTTTAGGAGCCTGGGAAGGACTCGCCGCGCAACTTGTCACTGCCACTGGTGGTTCTATTATTTTGTTGCTTATTGGTGGATTGGTGAAGCGGAAGCGTTAAATAATTTGGGCGTGCCCC
>CAZZIZ010000274.1:0-4061 GCA_964654535.1 uncultured Chitinophagales bacterium | reverse complement strand
TAGAAAAATTACGCAATAGCTGGACACCTAATGGATGAACCGATGGATGAACCGATGGATGAACCGACGAATAAGCAAATGGATAAAAGAGATTCAACGCTAAATGGAATTGTGGTGGGACTCGCGGTCACGGTACTGGCCTGGTTTCTATTTAGTGCATTGAACAAACTTGTGCCTTTAGTCATTCCCGAAATGGAAGGCGGTTTTTCCGACTCGCTCATTGTAATGATGGCTATTGTATCCAACATATTGCCGGTACAAATGTTTAACAGCCAAGGACGAGGCTTGGCTATGCGCGGGGTTATTACTGTAATTTTGCTGGGAGTCTTTGCTTGGTTCATTTATTACAAAACGGGTTTCATCGCCTAAAAGAAGGAGCATTGAAATACTACCTCATTGCTGGAGAAGCGTCTGGAGATAGGCACGCCGCAGACTTAATGGCAGCGATAAAACGGAATGACGCTAAGAGCAGTTTTCGTTTTTGGGGTGGTGACTTAATGCAAGCGCAAGGGGGAAATTTAGTCAAACACTACAAGGAGCTTGCCTTTATGGGCTTTTGGGAAGTGGCTGCGAATATTGGAACTGTACTTTCCAATTTGAGTTTTTGTAAAAAGGATATTCTAGATTTCAACCCAGATGTACTAATTCTTGTTGACTATCCAGGTTTCAATTTGCGTATCGCCAAGTTTGCCAAGAAGAAGGCCATTAAAGTTGCCTATTACATCTCTCCTAAGGTGTGGGCCTGGAAAGAGTCACGGGTGAAAAAGATAAAAGCGAATGTTGATCGTTTAATGCTTATTCTTCCTTTTGAAAAAGATTACTACGCGCAAAAAGGCCTCGACGCTCACTATGTAGGTAATCCTACTTACGAGCAGGTCGAAAAGTTCTTGGGCGATAATCCGCAGCCTAGCTTGCAATTTGAGAAAACTGTTATAGCCTTGCTACCAGGAAGCCGAGCGCAAGAGTTGCAACGAATGCTGCCCGTTTTTTCTGAGCTGGCACAAGCCTACAACTCCTTTCAGTTTGTTATTGCTGGTATGAATAATCTCGATAAAGAGGTTTACGCGGAATACACTCAGATAAAAAACGTGTCGATAGTATTTGACCAAACCTACGAGCTAATGCAGGTTGCAGAAGCCGCGGTGGTAACGTCGGGTACGGCAACTTTAGAAATAGCTCTGTTCGGTGTACCTCAAGTGGTGGTATACAAAGCTGGCAAGATTTCGTACAACATTGCAAAACACTTTGTCAAAGTAGATTATATTTCCTTGGTTAACCTAATTATGGATGGTCCCGTTGTGACTGAGCTCATTCAATATGATTTTACACTCGAAAACTTGAAAAAGGAACTAGACCTTCTTCTATTGGACGAAAAGCATCGTGCGCGTGTAAAGCAATATTATAAAGAGCTTAAGGAAAAGTTGGGAGGCGCCACGGCGTCGGATTCAGCGGCGCTTGTCGTTCAGGAGCTTTCAAAAGTCACCATGAAAATGGCATAGGTGTTTGTCTAAGCACCCTTAGGGCGCGTGCGAATTAGGCCTTCTTGCATCACAGTACTTACCAATCTTCCCTTGCCGTCAAAAATACTTCCGTGACCCATAGCCCGCGCATTAGAAGCACTCGGACTTTCTATAGTATAAAGCAACCAGTCAGAAAAATCGAAATCGCGATGGAACCACATAGCGTGATCAAGGCTAGCTGCGAATATGTTCAACGGATTAATATCTGCACGATGAGGTATAACAGCGGTCAGCAATAAATCATAATCACTAGCATAAGCCAAGAGCTGATGCTGAAGCGGCAAGGAAAGCGATCGGGCTTCAGAAAGCTTCATCCATACCTTGCGAATTGCTGAGGTCAATTCGCCATTGGCCAAAGCCAGTGAGTCTACAGGACGAAAATCTATGGCATTTTGTTCACGGACTTTCATTTTTAAATAGAGGTCCGGGGCCTTTTCTTTTATCAATTCGGCTTGTTCCTGTTCTGGTAAAACATCATTGAAAGAGACAACCTCAGGCATTTCGATTTGATGTTCTAAGCCGTCTTGTTTCAACTGAAACGAAGCCGCCATTACAAAAATGGCCTTTCCGTTTTGACTAGCGGTTACTCGTCGCGTTGTAAAGCTACCGCCGTCTCGAAGAATTTGAACAGTATAAATAACTGGCTTCTTTACATCTCCGCCGAGAATGAAATATCCGTGAAGCGAATGCGCTATTCGGTCTTCGGGAACCGTTCTGTATGCGGCGTTCAGAGATTGCGCAAGTACCTGTCCACCAAAAACGCGTCCCCAAGGAGTAATATAGTTTTGGCCACGGAACAAGCAATCGTCAATTTGCTCGAGTTCTATAATATCAAGAAGTGCTTGTAGGTTTTTCATATTGAATCTGCGCGGTGGGTTTTGAAAAAAGTGGAGGATATCGGATTCGAACCGATGACCTCTTCACTGCCAGCGAAGCGCTCTAGCCAACTGAGCTAATCCCCCAAAACGTTTTAGAAACGAATCACAAAGTAAAACCATTTAAAAGTTTAAATCGTTGTTGGAGCACTTTTATAAGTATAAGCGATGGAGGTGTCAGTGTTGCCAGAGCGCTCAAGTGCACTAATGTTGAGCCCAGGCTATCGGAGAACTGCCAGCTCGTTTAGTCGCGATTTCTCTCGAGGTTCTAAGAGATATGTGATTTGTGCAAGCGCAAAAGAGCCTTTTCACCCAACCTTGAGCCGATTAGAGCTCTTAATCGGCTCAAAAATGTGTCTTTTTTGAGCCGATTATGTTGAATAATCGGCTCAAAAATAGTATGTTTGTGAGCCGATTAAGTGTGAGAAAAGCAAAATATGGCTCAATACAACTGGCAATTAGACGAATGGCCGCAGTTTACTTATGAAGCAAGTATGCTGCAAGAGCCTTTGTATGCCTATTCCCAGCTTATGGGTCGGTTTGAAGGCAGTCGGCAAATAGTCGCTAAAGATGAAAGCCTCCAAAATCAAATCGATCAGATGCTAATCGAAGCGATGAAGACTTCTGAGATTGAAGGAGAATTTTTGAGTCAGGAAGATATTCGTTCTTCCCTCCGTAACAATTTGGGACTCAACATACAGCCCAAGACAATTAAAGACCTCAAGTCCAAAGGTATCGCCGAATTGATGATTGCTTGTCGGGAAAACTTTGACCAAGCATTAAGTCAAAAAATGTTGCACGAATGGCATCGTCTAATCTTTACGCACAAAACTAATATCAGCAAAGGAAAGTGGCGGGGTAAAAATGAACCGATGCGAATCGTTTCCGGTCGAGTGGGAAATGAAGTCATTCACTTCGAAGCACCGCCATCTTCTACGGTTCCTAGTGAAATGAAACAATTCATTCAGTGGTTCAATACTTCAGGCATGGACAAGAGCTTTCGAAAATTTCAAGCTCCTATCCGTTCAGGAATTGCGCACTTGTATTTCGAGAGCATTCATCCCTATGAAGATGGCAATGGTCGGATGGGAAGAGCCATAGCCGAAAAAGCCTTGTCGCAAGGTTGGGGGCAGCCAGTCTTATTGAGTTTGTCAAAAGTTATTGCTGACAACCGCAATGAATACTATGCGCAATTAAAAAACGCCCAGGGTTCGCTCGACATTAGTGCTTGGCTACAATATTTTTTGTCGGTCGTAATTGAAGCGCAAAAGAATGCTTTGGCTAATATTGACTTTACCATAAGCAAAGGAAAATTTTGGAATGCGCGCAGAGATGAACTCAATAAGCGTCAGAGTAAAATGCTGAAGCGGATGTTTCGCGATGGAGAAAATTCCTTCGAGGGAGGAATCAATGCTAAAAAGTACATGCGTATATGTAAAACCTCGAAAGCAACTGCGACTCGGGACTTACAAGATCTACAAAAGAAGAAAATTTTGAAGGCCATTGGAGAAGGAAGAGCTCGGCGATACGAGGTGATATTGGAGACTTAAGTGTCTATGGCTTTTCATTGCTCGAACAAAAAAGGCTAACTCAAACGAGTTAGCCTTTCCAAATAATAAACAATAAAACTAATTAAACGCTGGCTATGGTTGGGCCAGCTCAATTT
>CAZZIZ010000273.1:0-4072 GCA_964654535.1 uncultured Chitinophagales bacterium | reverse complement strand
CTTGGGCGTGCCCCACTCACTTCTAGCACTGCGTGCTAAGTTCGGGGTCGGGCTGTCGGGGCTCGCTCTGTTCTGCTAAAAACAAAAGCCGCTTCTAGCTCTTAAGGAGCTAAGCGGCTTTCTTGTTTTTAGTAACAGGAGCTCAAACACAGACCAATGAAGCAAATAGGGTCAAGCATATTTCGGTAAAAATCTCCTATAGCGGCGTTGAAAATGCTCGCCTTAGCTATAGCTTAGGTTGCGCTTTTCGCCTTGCTCTAGAAAATTTTTTCTCCAAATATTCTTCTGACCCTAATTTCCTTCATTGGTCTACCCCTCTATCCCTCACGCGAATTTCCAAATGAAAGGTAATGTCTAAGGAATAGACCCCAATCCCCCTGCTTTTCTTCCGAATTTGATAAATGATGCTCAAATTCTGCTCTTTAGGAACTTGTTTAAGCTAATAAAGCTTGTAACTTTGGATTTCCAAAATGGCCCAGTAGCTCAATTGGATAGAGTATCGCACTACGGATGCGAAGGTTAGGGGTTCGACTCCTCTCTGGGTCACTTTTTGAATAATGGCTTCTTCTTTACGAAGAGGCCATTTTTTTGCTTTTTTCCTCCGCAAGCCAACGATATCAACGTGTTGGTGTAAAGCTAAGTCTTGACCCTTAGCTAAGAATGTATTTAAATTACACTTAGCCAAAAACGATACCCCCATGAATCGAATAAACGCAACTGTAGTTCTCACACTTGCAATTCTGTTGCTTTGCCTATTGGCTTCTTGTACTGATAACTCAGGCGAAGCCAAAATGGCTGAAGCCAAAGCAGTAGCGCAAGCCAATCCCACAGCATATCCCTTCAACATTCAAGTGCAATCAGCTGACGATAAAGTCTGGCACAGCGCCGAAGTATTACCCAAAAACGGAAAGCCTACTGTAGTAATGTTCTGGCTGACTACCTGCGCTCCTTGTAAAAGGGAGCTGGCGGCCATAGAAAAAGAATACCCGAAATGGCGCGCCGAAACCGATTTCAATATCGTGGCTATTTCAACCGACTGGGAAAAAAACTACGATCAGTTTGTAAAGCGTGTCGAAGGTCACGGCTGGGAGTGGGACGCTTATTGGGATAAGAATCGTGCCTTTAGAGATGTGCTGCCTGGTAAACTCAATGGCTTACCGCAAACGTTCATTTTCGATGCCGACGGAAAAATTGCTTACCACAGCAGAAAGTACCGTACTGGTGATGAGCATAAGCTCTATACCGCGATTAAGAAAGCGGCGGGCGGAGTAACTAGTTAGAACTAGACACGTATGTCTTTTCGAACCTTCTTTCATTACATAAGCTATATTCAGTACCCGCTTATTGCGGTAGCTGGGTTCTTTGTCTTCAAGCCCTACTTAGGTGGTTTTCAGCATCTGGAAGGCAACCTGGATCTGGTTTTTCAGTCTTATAATACAGCGTTGATTTTTTTCGGCATCGCCGTCAGTTTTTCTTCTTTACAGGATACTACTAAAACGCAAAATGAATTTTCGCGTAAGATTTGGGCGCATCCAACTAAAGGCAAGATTATGATCATTGTAATGAGCATTTTTGTTGCCATCACGCTCTCTACTGGATTGGTCGGTTACTTTAACACCCAAGAAGGTATTCTGCACGAAATTTCAGCAGGAGCGATTGTCTTGAGCATCGGACTTTTGGGATTATTAAAGGCAGCTAAGGAAATGTTCGAAAATCACAGGATTGATAAGAATCCTCCTATCTCATCCGAATAATTTCTGTTGTACTTAGCGAATCTATTTCGTAGGCGTGCTAGTCTGAGCAGGTGCTTGCGGAAAGCTCTGGCCTTTCCCTTCCATTTTCTCCGTACACTTTACTTCTCCTAAACGAATCATCAGCGGAATTTTGCGCTGAATCTGATATTCCATTTTACAAAAGAAGCCCAACTCGTTGTACGAAAAAGCAGCTGGCATATCGTTGGGTCCAGTCTGCTTAGGCTGCATAAGCATAGCAGGAGTTAGCACTTTGCTTATAACTGGTACGGCTTCTTGCTCAGTTTGTTTTTGTTCCGTCACCTGCGAGGTGTCAGCACTATCTCCACTGACTTGGGCCGGGAGCAGAACAGTACTGCCAACAAACAAAAAGAGTAAAACCAATAAGCTTCTAATCACAAATATTTATTTAGACCTACGAAGTAGTAGGTGTATCACTAATACCATCACGCATTTTGGTATCCGCTTCTATGTTTTTGAGTTTGTAGTAATCCATAATGCCCATATTACCACTACGGAAAGCTTCTGCCATCGCTTCTGGTATTTTGGACTCTGCAGCAATTACCGAAGCACGAGCTTCTTGCGCTTTGGCGATCATCTCTTGCTCTTCAGCAATGGCCATCGCTCTTCGCTCTTCCGCTTTCGCTTGGGCAATACTCTTATCGGCGTTGGCTTGGTCAATTTGTAGCTCCGCACCAATGTTCTTTCCTACATCTATGTCCGCAATATCAATAGATAGTATTTCGTAAGCCGTTCCCGCATCCAATCCTTTAGATAAAACCAGTTTGGAAATACTATCTGGATTTTCCAGTACCGCTTTATGTCCTGGCGATGAACCAATAGAAGAAACAATACCCTCACCAACTCTCGCCAAAATAGTATCCTCTCCAGCTCCCCCAACCAACTGTTGGATGTTTGCTCTAACCGTTACACGAGCTTTTGCAATCAATTGAATACCGTCTTTCGCCATAGCAGCAACCGCAGGTGTGTTAATTACCTTCGGGTTTACCGAAACCTGTACAGCTTCGAAAACATCACGACCGGCTAGATCTATAGCAGTTGCGGTTTTAAAGTCCAAGGGTATATTCGCTTTGTCAGCAGAAATTAAAGCATCTACCACTTGCTTAACGCGACCTCCAGCCATATAATGCGCTTCGAGTGCATCTTTGTCCAAATGAAGACCAGCTTTGGTCGCATTGATCATAGCGTTTACAATTATTGCTGGTGGCACGCGACGAAGACGCATAGCTACCAAATCAATAATACCCACTCTTACGTTTGAGAAAATAGCCGTGATGTACAAGTTCAAAGGAACGAAGTACAAAATCATAGCTACAAATAGAAAACCAATGATGAGTAAGGGGAGGGAAAGTGCTGACATAATTTTATTTTATTGGACGTACAAATATTTTCTGATCGGTAATTTTTACAATTTCAATGTCGCGCTTATCTTCTATAAACTCGCCCAATGAATCGACGTTGTAAAGGTTGCCACCTATTCTGGCTCTTCCTTGCGGCTTTATATCTCCAAAAGCAACGCCTCTGTCGAGCACATCTACTTTCAAATCTTTTAACTCGTTGACGCGACCATCCAGTTCTGCCTTTAGTCCCAAGTCGCTGTTTGTAAATTTACGGAAAGCTATGAAGGTTGCCACCACGCTTACGATAGACGTAAGTACCAGGGTGGCGTGTCCCGTGTTCGCTCCGTGATTCATGTAAGTAAGCACGATGCCCACAATCATAATAAGCACACCTATTGCTCCGAAAAAGCTAGTACCAGGTAGAAAAAATAGTTCCACCATTAATACCGCAAACCCAATAGCAATCAAGAAAATCAAGCTGGTTAGCCCCATACCTTTAAAATAGGTTTTTAGGGCTAATAAGTTCAATAATGTTGGATTATAGATTGTATTGTGGACTTGTTTTGCCTCCTGAATGCGCATAACAATACGGAGGCTCGGCTATTATGAGCCCTCACTACAGAAAAATTTATGAATCAGCGATTAATCTCTGCTCAAGAAGATTTGAAGGATATACCAGAACAAAAGCATGAACGAAGCGAATAGTCCTAGCGCCGCAGCAACGTGCTGGTCAGTGCTGTATTTATGAATCATGTTCGAAGTCTGATAGAGTATCGATCCTGCGGCGAGCACAACCATTGCTACTGAGAACCAAAGACCTAAGTTGAATCCGAACAAAATGCCCCCAACAATCAGTCCCAAAGCGATGACAAATCCGATAGTCAGTGCCGCTTTTAAAAAGGAAAAGTCTTTTCCCGTAACTAAAACGACGGCAGATAAACCAGTGAAAAGTGCAAAGGT
>CAZZIZ010000272.1:0-4078 GCA_964654535.1 uncultured Chitinophagales bacterium | reverse complement strand
GTGAATCAAATCTTTTAGAACATATTAAAACTGAAGTTAAAAATGGAAAGCTATCTATCAAAGTGGAAAAGGGATATAACTTAAAACCTTCTTCTTGGAATGATGGTATCAGAATAACTGTACCTGTTGAGAGTGTCAATGCAGTTGCACTTTCAGGTTCAGGAGATATTGTTGGTAAAACCACAATTAAAACTGATAATTTTAAAACAGCAATGTCAGGTTCTGGAGATATCACCTTAGATGTTGAAGCAAATTCAATTGATGCCGCAATGTCAGGCTCTGGTGACATCACCTTAAATGGAAGCGCCCGAAATTTCGAAGCTACTGTATCTGGTAGTGGCGATATTAAAGCATATGGTTTAGAAGCAGACAATGTAGATGCAACAGTATCAGGTTCTGCCGACATTAAAGTTACTGCCAACAAAATGTTGAAGGCTAGGGTGTCAGGTTCAGGAGATATTAGTTACCGCGGAAATCCTGACAAAGTCGATACAAAATCATCTGGTTCAGGTGATATTTCGAAAGGATAGGAGTTTATTCATCAAATAAGAAATCTTACAATAATCAAAAAAAAGCCTCTACTGAGTAGAGGCTTTTTTAATTCTATATTTTATATAATTATTGAACAATCAACTTTTTACTTGTTGACCAAGAGCCCGAACGCACTATTACCTGATAGGTTCCTGCTGCCAACCAACTCACATCTATAGTTTGGTTCGCACTACCGCGCATTGAAAACACTTGACGTCCTGAAAAAGAATATATCATATATTCAACTTCAAATACATCAACAAAATTCCTCAAAGCAATTGTAATTTCTGCAGTAGCTGGGTTGGGACTAATGGACATACTCGGCTCATTTCTATCAGGTAAATCAGAAAGATCTAGAGATAAAGATGGGTTTGTATTCAATTCTGAAGACATCACATCTCCTGGTATTACTTCGGTAGGTGATGCCCCATTGCCATCACTCGGTCTGCGCCAACCCACTGCAAGGTTGTCACCAAAGGCTGCCTCCTTCATTAAAGCCTCAATGTAGTAACTGTTCCCTTTTGAAAGCAATATGCCCTGTGACTTTTGGGTAGGAAATTTATTCCATTCTCGGTTGAGCGCATAACTCTCATTATGTGCCAAACGAACCTTGTTCGCAGGGTCTTCATCCGTACTAAGGTTGAGCTCAGTATGGTTATTGCCTGCTATCCAGAAATAATAGACCCCGGTTTCTGGAGGACAAAGGTAGCCGCTCATTCTGACCCCGTAGTTGTCGCCCTGGTTGCGCGGAGCCTCAAAAAGTGTAAGCTCTGAACTCAAAGAAGGGTTTTCTGGATAATTCAGTGCTTGGATAAGGTTCGATATCGCAGAACCCGATATGTCATCGTATCGCTCCATAAGAATGGTTCCACTAGCCGTGCAAGTATTCGAATTTTCTGGAGTCACTGTAATCTCAGTCGTAGCGGTGAAACCACCATCGTTCGTACTGACCGTTATGGTTGCAGTACCTTCGGCAATAGCAGTAATCAATCCATCATCATCAATAGTTGCAACTGAACTATTACTTGATGACCATGTAACAGAAGCATCGGTGGCGTTCGAAGGCGTCAAGGTAGCGGCGACTATAGTAGTCTCTCCTTGAGCCAGTGTCAAATCTGGCAATAAGGAGACCCCTGTGACATTCACAATGGAACGAACGACCGGTGACATCACATCTCCCGGTATGACTTCAGTAGGTGATTGGCCGTTGCCATCACTTGGCTTACGCCAACCCACTGCGAGGTTGTCGCCAAAGGCAGCTTCCTTCATCAAGGCCTCTATATAGTAACCCTCTCCTTTGACTAGCTGTACACCCTGAGACTTCTGCGTAGGAAACTTGTTCCACTCCCTGATAAGGGCATAGTCTCCATTATGTGCCATACGAACCTTGTTCGTTGGATTCGCATCTGTACTCAGGTTCAGCTCAGTATGGTTGTTACCCGCTATCCAGAAATAATACGTGCCCGTTTCAGGAGGACATAGGTAGCCGCTCAATCTAACCCCATAATTGTCACCTTGGTTGCTCTCAATCTCAAACTGTAGAAGTTCAGAACTTATTGACGGACTATCAGGATAGTTCGGCGAGGCCAAAAGGTTCGATATTGCAGAACCGGTAATACCGTCATAGCGCTCCATCAAAATCGCACCACTCGCCGTGCAGGCGTTCGCACTGTCGGAGACAACATTTATACTAGCGGTATCTGTAAAACCGCCATCTGTCGTCCTAACAGTTATGGTCGTCGTTCCTTCGGCAACTGCTGTTACTAAGCCATTTGAATCTACAGTCGCAATCGCACTGTTACTTGATGACCATGTAACAGAAACATCTGTGGCATTTGAAGGTGTCAAGGTAGCCGTGAGCAACTCACTAGTATCAACGGTAAATTCTGCTGGTGCAGCTGCAATGCTAATCCCAGTCACTGCCACTGGAGCTGCCTCAACCGTGACTTGAGCTGTATCTGTAAAGTTACCATCGATAGTAGTCACCGTAATGATAGTCGTGCCGGCCGATACTGCCGTCACCGCTCCATTAGTACTTACCGAAGCAACTAAATCGTCACTGGAAGACCAAATTACCGAAATATCGTCTGCATTCTCTGGCATCACTAGAGCAGTCAATACCTGTGTGTTTCCTTCAAGCAAAGTAGTGGTTTTTGGAGAAACACTCACTCCAGTTACATCTACAGCAGCCGCTTCCACAGTTATAGACACATTATCATTTAAAGCGCCATCGGTGGTAGTTGCTGTAATTGTCACTTCACCTTCAGCCACGGCGGTTACCAAACCGTTCATAGTTACGGTGGCTATTGAATCATCACTAGAAGACCAATCTACAGAAGTATCAGTTGCATCAACTGGAGTCACAGTAGCAGTTAATTGTTGCGTATCTTCTTCAATTAAAGTTAACGCGTTTGGAGATACACTTACTCCAGTAACATTTACAACAGGAGGCCCACTAAATAAATCAAATGCGGTGCATGGAATAACTTGAAAAGGGGTTGGGCCATTACCATGGCTTGGTTTTCTCCATCCTACGGATAGGTTATCTCCCCCACCTCTTTCATTCATTAATGCTTCAATATAATAATTCTGACCTGCAACTAAATTAATTGCAGCTGATTTTTGCGTGGGAAATTTATTCCATTCTCCATCTAATGACCAAAGTTCATGATAGGCTATTCTTGTCTTATTAGATGGACTGTCATCGGTACTTAAACTCAACTCTACATTATCATCTCCTGTAACCCAAAAATAAAATGTACCCGTTTCAGGGGCTTTCAATATACCTTTTACTCGCACACCATAATCATCAGCTACATTTATTGGAATACGAAATTCGTTCAATTCTGTTGTGGCACTTGGAGAATTGGGAAAGTTGGCATTGCCTGTAAGCTCAGCAATTGTTGTACCCGGCACATTGCTAAAAGTCTCCATGATTATTTTATCCGCGCAAGGTTCAGGGTCGAGTTGGCTAATCCAGTCGTCAATTAATTGGACTGCATTTGCATCAATTTTATTTTTACCTATCGGCGGCATTTTAATAGCATCATCAACGCTATTCATGCGATGGTGCACAATTGAAGCATCTGTATTACCTGCAGCAACAATACGTTCATTTGGTATGCCCAATGGCAAATACGGATTTGCTGTAAGAAGTCCTGTTTGAACAATATCAAGATTTAATCGTAAATCAAAATCACCACGATTTCCAGTTCCTGGGCGGTGACAATACGCACAATTCAAATCTAAATATGACCGCGCCTTATCGTCTAAAGAGGCGTTAGCATCATGTATAGATTTGGATGTCATAATACTTGATGTATTTGCATCTGTAATCGTCTGGTCTAAAATTCCTAAATGACTAAGGGTAACCAATTGATTAGCTGTCCTTCCAGTTTCTGAATAGGTGAAATCTTTATTTAAATATCTTGCCCGAGTACCTAAAGTTCCACCCGAGGTCGGATTATGGCACGTAATACAATCAATGGTACTCGGATAGCTCCAAGTCTGGGTACTTGTGCTTCCATCGGCTTGAGTAATATTTATG
>CAZZIZ010000271.1:0-4092 GCA_964654535.1 uncultured Chitinophagales bacterium | reverse complement strand
TGGGCTTAAAAGAATCGAAAGATGAGCTTTGCATCTTCAATGACCAAGCTGTAGGTGGGGCAATTACTATGACCAGTTTAAAGATTGGTTAATCTCCTGGTCAAGAATAATTGGCTTTCAAATACGTTTCAATCAAGGGTTTTTATTCCAAAACGCGCTTAATGAACATAAGGATAATCCTTACATTAGACATCTAATCCATATTTATGAAAAATTGCGTCCTTCTGATTCTAGCCTTTATGCTCAGCAGCAGTGCTAACGCCCAAAGCGATCCCATTGCTAAAGTCATGGATAGAATTGAGTTTGGCGATGACAAAATAGAATCGACTTATAAATGGATAGCCAAAAATATAAGCTACGACGTTAAGAAACTCGAGCGCATCAAAGGTGGAGAGAAACCAAAAAAGCGAAGCTCTTTTGAAACGCGAGAAGCATATCAGGCTTACTTAGTCAACACGGTGGTCAAACAAAAACGAGGTGTATGCGAAGATTACTCCTTGCTCTTTGACGAAATTATGCAGCGACTGGGTTATGAATCATACATCGTGACTGGATACACCAAAAAGCGAAATGGTAAAGTAGAGCCCAACGTGGGCCACGCCTGGAATGCGGTTAAAGTTGATGGCGACTGGAAACTATACGATGTCACCTGGGCAGCGGGTTATGTGCGCGATGGCAAGTTCACTGAAAAGTACAATACGAAATGGTACGCTACTGCTCCTGAAGTTTTCATTGAATTGCATATGCCCTTCGACCCTATATGGCAGTTGCTGGACAAACCTCAAAGCTATGAAGAGTTTAACGAAAACGAAGCACCGGCCGCAGGCGATGCTTACGACTATAAAAAATTGATAAGCACTTTTATGGCCGCAGGCGAAAAGGAAAAGATGGAACAACAACTCGCGCGATCTGAAACAATGGGCGAAGGTGTCAACGCAGTAAAACGCTGGCGAAAGCACTTGACCAAAAGAGTGGGCATCTTCGGTATGGTGGACAACAAAGCCGATTTGCAAACCGCTAGTGCCGACGCTTCCGCAGCGGTCGAGCTATTTAATAAATACATTGCTGCCAAGAACAAACGATTCCAAGGAAAGCGCTATGACCGCGAGACCGCTAAACAGTATCTACTTACCGCACTTCCGAAACTAGAATCTGCCCATAAAGTTTTTAGTAGCGTAGAAGTAAGCGACACTAAGGCGAAGTCTCAAATGAGCCAAAACATAAGACAGGTAAAGAACTTACTTGAGAAAACCAAGAGTGAGTTGAAGTGGATGGAGAAGTAGTATGAATGTTTGCTTGATGAATTGGGCAGCAACAGGCTATCCGCTCAAATTCGGCACTTACAAAATGTGTTCAGCCAACACCTTGGCAGGAGCTTCCTCTGGTCGCTCTGCACGGTGGGCTTCACTACATTTTACAAGCACCTCATAACCGCTCCTATCCTGGCTGCGAAGAGCCTTATCGCGCAAGCAGAAAAGATTTCTGAATGAGCTGACCGCTACTAAGTTCAGTTACACTTAAAAAATGAAGTCCCGTGCTTAGCACTTCAGATAGATCAATGTATAAGTCGCTAGTAATTGCGTCCTGTCTAAAATCCTTAACTACTTTTCCTTCTGTGTTATAAATAGTTAGCTGTAAGGCACTTCCCAACATCGAGTCTGCGATCTGCAAATAGATAAATTCACTAGCCGGTGAAGGATAAACCAAGGTCTCAGAAGCAACAGTTTCAATTCCAGATTCGAATACAGCTTCACATTGACAAGTTTCAGTATTGAAAGTTTCTAAACCGTTAGTGTCGTCATTATCGTCGACACAGTCGCTCGGAACGGGGAGGTTAGTAATTAAACAATCGCAATTAGATTCATCAAACAGCTCTACTCCATTTGAACAAAGTCCATCGTCAATACAAGTAGAAGGATCGGGAACGTTTAGCGCTAGACATTCGCAGGTTTCAGGGACGTACATTTCTTGACCATTGGAGCATATGCCATCGTCAATGCAAATCGTAGACATATTAATAGAATTACACCTGCAATTTTCCGTGTCGTAAACTTCCAGACCATTTTCGCAAAGGCCATCATCGATACAGTTGGTCTCGTCCTCCGCTTCAAAAGTTACGCAGTCACATTCTGAACCACGCCAGAGTTCCAAACCATTAGAACAATCACCATCACTGCAAGCATTTATTTGATCATTTGTAGGTATGCAATACCCAAAAGGAAAATCAAACAAATCAACATTCGTACTTGCTAAGCCGTTTTCAAAAGCACGCAAACTAAATGTTGGCCCGTCCGTAAACCCTCCGCAAACATTAACCTGCGGCAATAAGAAACTATCGAGGGGCCCGATGTACGATGCCAAGGTACCCCTGTAACCCTTACATGCGAAGGTTGAATTTTGAAATGTACTTTGAGGTAAAGCGGTAGCACAAGGCGAGTACTCGAATCCATCGGCTTGTCCAGGACTGGTATCATATATTTCGGTGTTCCCGGAATCGCCGCATATGCAGATATCTGGCAATCCTGAATCGGAACCGGCTACTTCAACTCCCGAAAACCAATTAAAACCAACCGACTGATTAAAGGCAAAAGCGAGAAACTCATCACCTATACTTTCGTCATCCTCAGATTGAACTCGATAAAACAATGATTCCCCTTCGGTTCTAAACAAAATATTGTCTCCAGCACTAGTACCAGAATAATCCATACCAAGGAATGCGCCATCGACTGGATAATAATAGTCATCCTCGTATACCAATTCGACTTCAAAGATTCTACTCAAACTATGAATCTCCTGCCCAAAGACCATATAGTCTTGCCCCTGATATTCCATCTCGGATTGAAAAGCAATGTCTATTAATTGGAAAGTCTCAGTAAAGGAATTTAATTGATGGTATTGCCAACGTGTTTCTGTATTGAGCCAAGACTCCGGGCAATCTAGTTGAGCAAAGGCATAGCTCGGCAGTAGGAACAAAATGAAGAGCGCTGCGATGTACTTTTTCATTGTTTGCTTTATAGTGACGACCTAATATAATTACAAAACTTTTTTAAGATCTGTTTTAGCCCTCCTTCGGCTGTACACTAATTGATTACTTAGTTGATATTTAGAATTAGCGAATAGGCTTTGGGCTTAACAGGTTAGAAGTTCATCTCTACCGAAGTGGAGAGACCTCCCGGCGTGCCTATAACTGCATCTATCCGCTGCAAAAAAAACTCGCAGTGAAGGACCATGGGACAAGAACCGTTAAATGGGTAGGAACAACAGGCATTACACAGGTTAAGCAAATGCTTCAAACAAATTTAAGCATAAGGTAAACCTTGCGCGAGAAAAAATTTTCTAAACTCCAAAAAACACCCTAGCGCACAATGACATTTTGAACGGATATCCCGTCATTGGATTTTATATGCACTGCATAAATACCAGGAGTATTCTCACTACAATTCCATTGTACGTGACTTCCTTGATCAATAATTAGCTCTACCAATTTGCCATCAACATTGTAAATCAATATTTCTCGCTCCATTTCATTTTCGAAGGCAAGATTCAAAACGCCTTCAGCAGGAACCCATGGAATTACAAAAAAGAAAATTGCGAAAGCGGTTGACTTTAACTGCAAGCTCAATGATTCTAAAATATCCTGATATAGCGCGCCGCTCATTGGTAATAAATATCGTATATAAAGTCGAGAATAGGGAATATAATTTTAAGTGAAAGTCAAGAATCGGATTCGGAATTCAAGTCATAATACAGTGGATTGCAACATATGAGGTAAATGTTCGAAGTAGTTTATACTTTGAAAGCAACTCCAGCTTCGAGCTATTGGCCTAACCACTCAATACTAGAGCAAGCGTCCGCTAGTGACGAGTAAATGCCACTCGCGTCCGCTCGCGAAACGATCGTATGGCATTCATATATTTGATCCGTCCGACAGAAGCTTGAATAACAATACCATAAATTATCAAAGACCGCTGAGCTAGTCCTTTGGCCCGCGTGAGGGATAGAGGCCTATGTGGAGCTCCTGTTGTTTTGACCAAGAAAAGCACTTAGCTCCCTAGAGCTAGAAGGGCTTTTTGCTCAAAACAGAACAGAGCG
>CAZZIZ010000270.1:2346-4136 GCA_964654535.1 uncultured Chitinophagales bacterium | reverse complement strand
GTCCTAAGTGAAAGCCAAGGAAGTGTTCGAATTGATGATCAGGTCTTTACAACCACTAGCCTAATTGAAGACGGCTATGTCTTTAGCACTGCTTCAAGTAACACATCACAAACTATTCAAAGTCAAGTTATTGAACTACAAAGTTTGGATTACGAATCACAGAGCCTAGACACCAAAAGTGCAGCTTTAATGCAACTAACAAAGCGGTATTCTTTAAACCGACAAGCAATGGAAATTCGAAAATCACCCAGCGGTGTTCCAGAAGCTTTTCACCAAGGCCTCAAAATCCCAATCGATTTATCACTTAGCCATCACGGAAGATTTGGCGCGTTCTCTATACTCAATTAATCAAACAATGGACCAGTTCATTCGGTATGCAAAAAAGAAATTTGACGTAGACAAAAAGTTAATACTCCTATACGTAGTGATATATTTCCTATGGGGCCTGTGCATGAACAAGTTTGGCATGACCATCGAAATTGCAAAGTTTACTTATTGGTGGCAAGTCATTACCAGCTACATCATCTATATGATTCCCATTTCGCTTTTACTTAGGAAGCTCCCATTCCATCGACAATACGCATATGGTTTAATCAGCATGTGCTTTCTCGAATTCGCAGGTTATTATCTTGAGTCATCATATGCTTATCCAGGAAACCTAATCGATCAATTCTTGAACATTAGAAACTTCAGCTTGGTAATGGCTATGTTCTTTGCACTTTACTACCCTGCTGGCAATTGGTTCGTTGGCAAAGTGTACAAGATGATTTTTGGAAAAGAGGCAGCGTAAATGCTCGAGAAGCGCAGCGTCCAAACAGAACAGATGGATGACCTTTCTCTAAGCGGCGAAAGGCTCACCAAAACATTAGATGGACTGACTGTCATCAACAAATTTTTCGGAAATACAAATTCCACACTAGATGCTGTAAAGCGAGCACTTAGCAAATCCAAGCACGCACTGAAAATTATTGATCTGGGTTGCGGCGGTGGTGATAATCTTAGAGCCATCGAAAAGTGGTGTAATAGTCAAAACATTGAGGTGGAACTCCTCGGTATAGACGGCAACGAAAACATACTAGAATATGCTCGGTCGAAAAATGGAAGCAGTTCAAGTATAACATACACGCAGGCAGATATTTTAAAGTTGAACTTTCAGCTTCCAAAATGCGACCTGCTTATCAGCAGTCACTTTATGTATCACTTTTCCGATCAAGAGCTAACAAACTTTTTAGCGAAGTCCAAAACGCAAGTCACTGGAAAGATGTTTTTCAGCGAATTGGAGCGGAGCACTATGGCTTACTTTCTATTCAAAGTGGCTTCACCACTACTACCCTTTTCAAGTATGGTGAAACAAGATGGACTACTAGCGATAAAACGCGCGTTTAGGAAGAAGGAGTTGCAGGATATTATTGAGAAGGCTGGTATTGCTAGTTTTCAGGTAAGGCGAAAATGGGCTTTTCGGTTTTTGGTTGAGATTGATTGTGCTTAGTATAGGCCAAAAACAATGATTCGAGGATGCTCTATAGCCATACCCGTATGTCTTTACCTGCGCGTAGCGAGCGATCAAATACTGAACTATTTTATATACATATCGATAGCAATTTTGAACAACAATTTTTCGCATCGGCATGTTTTGTCATGTTCCAAATTTGCACCTAGCCACTAAAAGTCTGAAAACCAGCGGCTAAGAGTGTCGAGAGGGAGTCCCTATATAATTAACAGTTGATACTCCCCGTTTTGATTCTCCATAGCACGAAATTGGCATTGCAATAGTAAGCAAACCTCCAAAA
>CAZZIZ010000270.1:0-2246 GCA_964654535.1 uncultured Chitinophagales bacterium | reverse complement strand
AGTGTTATCAGGGAAATTACGATTACCCAGCCCGACGTTTTGATTGCATATGTCGAATCATCTGAAAATGCGACTTGTTTTTCTGAATGCGACGGATCAACTACCTTAATTATACAAGGAGGCACGCCTCCTTATTACATTAATTCTTTTCCTCTTCATCCTGAAGATGAAATCATTACCGAAATGACCATAATCGAAGGTATTTGTGCGGGCGCAGAAGTATATAGAATTCGTGATAGCAACAATTGTACGTCAGCCGCAACAACCTTAATCGAAGCATACACACCTGATGACGTAGCGCTTTCAGATTTAGAAGTTGCGTTTACGTGTATAGAAAATGTTCAATCCTTAAATTATTCTTTCCATTACGCTTCAAACTTAATTGGTGAAACTTTTGAATTATGGGTTGATGGCCAATTAGTGGACCAACAAATCATCGAAGCTGGACAAACCGAATGGTCCAGCGTTGTCTCTCTAGAAGAAGGAGTAAATAGCTATGGGGCTGGTGTAAGACTATCCTCTTCCGATAGTTGTGACTTCTCCTACGACTTTTTCGAGACCATAGTGTGTTGTGTTGAACCGACCGAAATTGAACACGAAATTACTAGTTGGTGCTATGGAGGGAAGGCATATGTTAAAGTCGAGTTCAATGGAACGCTAGACAGTAGTGACGCCTTTTTCCTGAACGTTGGAGGACAAAACATTTTTGCCCATTCAGGTGCCCCTTCACCAGTAGTGCAACTTCCAACCGGCGGTGCTTGGACCGTAACCGTAAGCCATATAGAAAACGCACATTGCGCTATCAGTACAGAAATCGAAATAGTAGATTGCCTTGCAATATGTTGGGACCAAAACGGAAACGAGACCTGCGATCCAGGAGAAGACTATAACGGAGACGGCTTGTGCAATGAGTACGATTGTGACAGATTGTTTTGCTTAGACTCTAATAAAAATGGAGAATGCGACCCCGAAGAAGATTATAATGGCGATGGAATTTGTAACCAACACGATTGCGATGTACTTTTTCCAAACGACGAAATTGGCGTTTGGCCAGGCGACACTAACTTAGATGGAATCGCCAACAATATGGATCTGGTAAACATAGGCCTGGGCTTTAACCAAAATGGACCGGCCAGAGCAGAACAAAATATAGCTTGGTATGAGCACGCGGCCGAAAACTGGGAGAACAATACCGTTTTCTTCGCAAACACAAAACACGCCGATTGCAACGGCAACGGCAACATAGACCTAAGTGATGTAGAAGCCATAGTACAAAACTACGGCAGCATACACGGCAAAACAGAAGGAGAAGAAGGCACCGAAGGTGCTGCACCGATTTTCGTAGAATTTCCAGAAGGATCCCTTGAGCCCGGTCAGTCATTAAGTCTACCGCTAATGTATGGAACCGAAGATACACCAGTCGCCAACGCATATGGCTTGGCCATTACAGTAGATTATTCAAACGCCTTTCTCGTGGCAGCATCATTAAACTTTGACAACTCTTGGATTGGCGAATTAGGAACAGATGCCATCTCATTGGTCAAACATTTTCCAGAAGAAAAGCGATTTGAAGTGGCATTTACACGAATCACACAGACCTCGACCGCTGGCTTCGGACAAATCGGAACCATCCAAGGCACACTCCCGGAAAACTTACAAGAGCTCGTAGACCTAAACTCAGAACTTTCCATTTCAATCGCCAATGTTAGCGTAGTAAATGAAAACGCCGAGGAAGAGCCCTTTGACGTTATGGAAGTACCCGGTACAGTGACGTTTAGCCAAGAAGATTTTGCAAGCGAACTGCTCGTATACCCTACCATTGTCCATACGCAACTGAATATCGTAAATCAAGAATCTGAAAATCTCAGTTACTTAAACATAATCGATATAAAGGGAAAAGTCGTTTACACTGAAAAGCTAAGTAATCAAACGAGCTATAAGATTCGTTTACCGGAAATGAGTTCTGGCATCTACTTTCTAGAACTGGGCAATGAAGCATTTAGAGATGTGCGAAAGATACAAGTGGCTCAATAGTCAAAGCTCAGCAAGACTATCGATATAGCAAGCAAGCCAGATAATAGAAAAGCGAACAAACGCTTTTCCCTGCTTGGGTCGGTCCAATTGAACGATCAGAATCTTTGATATTCAATTGATATTCTGGGCGTGCCCCTTCTTGCTGCCCTCACAATGCTCTTTTTCCTTCGGAAAGAGACATTGTTCGGTTGCAAAGGGTCGGGCTATCCAAG
>CAZZIZ010000269.1:0-4149 GCA_964654535.1 uncultured Chitinophagales bacterium | reverse complement strand
AAGGCCTCTATCCCTCACGCTTTGTTTTGCAGAGAGCTAAGCGTGAGGGATAGTAAGTATGCGACCAAAGGGAGCAGTCGCTTTTGTTGAGCCAGTAAATCCTTACCGCCTTAGCGGTAGAAGGATTTGCTTTGGCGAAACAAGAAAGGGACCGAAGCGAAGCGGAGTACTGGATAGCCCGACCCCAAACCTTGGCGTAGCCAGATGGTTCGGGGACACGCCCAAAGCACCATCACTATTTATTTCTTAAGCCTTATTTTGTGGCTATGTCTAAAATTGATTTAAAAAAGGTTTCTACCAAACCGCCTGCGGACTTAAAAAAGTCCGATCTCAAAAAAGAGAAACGCGCGCTTATCGAAGAATTTGGTGAGTTGCAAAATTTGCTGGTCGCCAATGGTAAAAATTCATTGCTCGTTGTTCTACAAGGAATGGATGCTTCTGGTAAAGATGGCGCTGTAAAAGATGTATTTGCAAACGTGTCACCGATGTATTGTCTTTCGCACTCTTTTAAAAAGCCTTCGAAAGAAGAAATGGCGCACGATTTTTTGTGGCGTGTCCATAAAGTTGTACCGCGCAAAGGGATGATTCAAATTTTTAACCGTTCGCACTACGAAGATGTTTTAATACAACGCGTGCACAAATGGATTGATGAAAAAACGGTAAAAAAGCGTTTTGCGCACATCAACAATTTTGAATCCCTGCTGGAAGATAGTGGCACTTTGGTGGTAAAATTTTTCTTGCACGTTTCAAAAAGCAAGCAACTAGAACGTCTAAATGAACGTAAAGAAATAAGACGCAAAAACTGGAAGCACAACGATGGCGACTTTGAGGAGCGCAAGCATTGGACTAAGTACCAGCGCGCTTATGAAGGTGTGCTAGAGCATTGCAATAAAGCGCCATGGACGATTGTGCCAGCCGACGCCAACTGGTACAAAGAGTACCTTATGGCAAAAACGATTGTAGAACGATTGCGCGCCTTGAAAATGAAATATCCAGCCCTGCCGAAAGCTTAAAAATGGCTTAAATTGGACAATTAAACGTTGTGGCTTATAGAGTGCTTAACCTTTTTTAACCCCCAAAGTCTTAATGAAAAAAAACAAGCAATTACTTGTAACAATACCTTTGATTGCAGCGTTTATTAGACGTAACGAATAAATAAACACTTTTAGATAATGAGAAGACTGACCACACTTGTATTAGCCGGAATGTTAGGTGGTATGATGACCATCGGGATATACAAGGCTTTCGATTTAGACCAACAGGTTATTTACGAAGCGGACAAGACTCAGGTCGAGTTGGCTGCTTTGAAGGGACAAATGCCTGCTTATAATTACGGCGCAGCGACTGCTGCTCCGGCTGGTTTTACCGCTGCTGCAAAAAAGTCCATGCCTTCGGTTGTACATATAAAATCTAGTTTTGCCGTAAATGCACGCGGCGGTGCACCCGCAGGTTCTTGGGATCCGTTTCGTGACTTTTTTGGCGACGATCTTTTTGGGCAAAGACAAGCTCCACAAGGACAACAAAAAAGTCCCCAACAACGCTTTCAACAGTCTACAGGCTCGGGAGTAATATTGAGCAGCGATGGACTTATAGTAACTAACAACCACGTAGTAGAAGATGCAGATAAAGTAGAAGTTACCACTTTTGATGCACGTACTTATACCGCTACTGTTGTTGGTACCGATCCGACCACTGATATAGCACTTTTGCAAATTGAAGAATCTGGTTTGCCAGTAATGCCTTTGGCCAACAGCGATAACGCTGAGGTAGGCGAATGGGTATTGGCGGTTGGAAATCCTTTCAACCTAGCTTCTACCGTAACAGCGGGTATCATAAGTGCCAAGGGACGTAACCTAGATATATTGAAAGATCGTACGGCTATTGAGTCTTTTATTCAGACCGACGCCGCCGTTAACCCTGGAAATAGTGGTGGTGCGCTGGTTAACATGAACGGTGACTTATTAGGAATCAATACGGCTATAGCTACTCCTACTGGAACTTATGCAGGTTATTCATTTGCGGTGCCAGTAAATATTATGAAAAAGGTAACCGACGATTTGTTGGAGCACGGTGTGGTTCAACGTGGGTTCTTAGGTGTAAATATTCGTGACTTAGACACTGATTTAGCTGAAGAGCAAGGTTTGGACTTTATACGCGGCGTTTATGTTGATGGATTATTGCCTGAAGGTGCCGCTGCTGAGGCTGGTATTGAAGAAGGCGATGTTATAGTAGGCGTAGATGGAAAGAAAGTACAAAGCTCTCCAGAACTCCAAGAATTAATAGGAACGAAACGTCCAGGCGATACGGCAGTAGTTGACTTAATGAGAAATGGTCGCGCGAAAACGGTAACGCTTAGACTTAAAAACCGATCCGGGAATACTGGTGCAGTGGTTAAAGAAGAAATGTCTTTGTCTATGTCCAAAAAACTTGGGGCGCGGCTAAGTAATGTCGACGCAGCAGTTTTGGAAGAAAATAATCTTCCAGGTGGAGTTATGGTAGGAGAGATTTACGACGGCCCGATAAAAGAAGGCACCGATATTAAGGAAGGTTTTGTCATAACAAAGATAGATGAACAGGCAGTAAACAATATTGACGACCTCAATAACGTTTTAAAAGGGAAATCTGGCGGAGTACTCCTTGAGGGAGTCTACCCTGGAAGCAACGGAGTCTACTATTATGGCTTCGGAATAAAATAAACAACCAAGCAAGGGCGCCACGCCCTGTATGAATCTTCTTCATATTTATCAAGCATAAAACCGATTGTTCTCCCTGAGACAATCGGTTTTTAATTTTGTCCTGAATCATGATTTACAGGATTTTCAAGATGTTCAGGATATAGGTATTTCAGAATGCAACAAACGAATCGTCCAGATCTTTTACTCGGTAAACCTCGTCCTTAAACAAGACACGAGGTAAACCTCGCGCCAATGAAACTTGTTTAAACAAGCGTTAATGGCTAGCAACGTCTTGTAAACCCTCGTCATTCTAAATTCTCACTAAGACCTATACTTTGGCAATCCATGACACGTTTATGATAAAAGCGAGACAATTCTATTGAACCATCTCGAAGCACATCAGTCAAACTATCTCAACACAAATCGAAAGAAGCTTATGCTATCAGCCTTACTCAAAAACTTACGTGAATATTTAAATGCTTTAAATAACTGCTATGAGAAGAGGAATGATACTGCTACTAAGCACCTTCGTCCTGAGCCCGTTCGTATACGCTCAGGAAACCAACGAAAGCCCAGACGGTAATAACGGATGGAGCTACTCGGAACTGGTCGATTCATTAAAACAAGAGCCAGTTGCTGAAAATTCAGCTCCAGAACTTAAGGAAGAATACATTGAGCCTGCGGTCGAAGAATTTTTCTTCGAAGAAGGAGATGCACAAGAAAATGTGTTTCCTACCCTGCCCCTGACTATCGAAGAGTCTTTAACACCTGGACAACTCGCCACGGAAACCAACGAATATGGAGGAAGTGAAGGCGAAGAAACCACGGCTTCAAGCGAGGGCGATGTCTTAGGCGGCGCAGGCAATGGTCCTACGACTTCAAACTCCCTCGATCTACGTACCCAGCAAAAAATAATTGATGGTGCTTACGATAAAGTGACCAGTCGAGAAAAAGTGCCGCTTATGCATCAGCACATTCGCGATGCGGACGTACACTTTGCAAAAAGATTATGGAGAGAGGTGGACTGTCGTCAGAAAATGAATCAGCACTTTGTTTATCGCAAGAAGCCATTGGTGGAAGTTTTGATAGAAGTGCTGAAGGCTAATCCTGATCGTGACATCGCTTTTGGTGATGATGAGTTTACTGATGTTTTGAAATACGAGGACATACAAACTAGACTCAACAACATAGAGACCATTATGGTGCTTGACCCAGAAACCTATGAATACGTCGAAGAAACTGTAGTCAACGATATGAACTTCCTCGACTTCTCTACCTTCCGCATAAAAGAAGACTGGATTTTCGATACGCGCGACAGCCAAATGAAACCGCGTATAGTAGCCATAGCACCTGTGCGCGATGTCTTCGATGACAATGACAACTACCGAGGACAAGAAGTATTGTTCTGGATGCACTTCGATAGCGTGCGTAGCGACCTAATGCGTTACGAAGCTTTCAATCCTTACAACGATGG
>CAZZIZ010000268.1:0-4170 GCA_964654535.1 uncultured Chitinophagales bacterium | reverse complement strand
TCTTATTTCCAAACCATTTCGGCCTTAACTTAATGACATTGGGGGCACGCCCAAAAAATTAACAACGCTTCAAGAACTTACAAATTAGTTACGTCCCGCCAAGCGCCTGTCCAGATTCCGGCTAACTTTTCTTGCCCATCTAAAACGACACGAGTTTCCGCTCTTGCTCGTTTGTCGGCAAAGCTGGTTTTGAATCGGTAGACGCGGTAAAGTCTGCCATCTTTTGGTCGTAGGCATTCTACATATTCCAAGCCGTGGTATTCGCCGTACTCTCCCTTGATATGGTCGCAGGCATCCTTTTGTGTTGCGATGGTTAGGCCTTGAACCATTTCCTTGGTAGCGTCGTCGCTGGTTAGCAGTGCGAACTTTTTATTGACGCAATCGTTCATCATGCGATGTCCGAAATACTTTGCGCGTTTTATTCCTTCGGGGTTTACTTCGGCGGGAGGCGTCAGTTCGAAACTGCTTTCACCGCTGGAGCCGCAAGATGCAAATATGAGTAATAGAAGAAAATAGGCAAGCTTGCGCATCGATTTTTTTGCAAATATAATTCAGACCGTTTGTTTGACCGACGTTTTAAAAGGGCTATTGCCCGAAAGCGTCGTTTAAATTGTGCGAGGTCTTGTAGATCTTTGTAAATTAACTGTATGGAAAGTGTCATAGCCTACTTCGAGCAGATTCCTTCGAGTGCTCGCTCAGCTATTTTGATTGGTGGTATTGTTTTCTTCTGGATTCTGGAAGGAATGCTGCCGCTCTTTTCTTTTCAGTACAAAAAGGTACGCCATGCTGGCATCAACCTACTGTTTACGCTTTGCACCGCTATTATTGGTTTTGCCTTGGCTGGTGTGCTGTTGTACGTGTCCGACTGGACGGTGGCCAATGGTTTTGGATTGTTGAATCTAGTAGCGCTACCGCTTTGGCTGAAAGTACTGGCTGGTATTTTGCTGCTCGATTTAATCGGGGCCTACTTTATTCATTGGCTTGAACATAGGGTTCAGTGGATGTGGAAATTTCACCTAGTGCATCATAGTGATACCACTGTAGATGTTACTACAGGCTTGCGTCACCATCCAGGGGAAACGGTTTTCCGTTTGAGCTTTACCATTCTGGCCGTATTTATTGTGGGTGCGCCTATGGGTATTGTAATGCTCTATCAGAGTTTGTCGGTTTTGTTTGCGCATTTGACGCACGCCAATATTGATATGCCCAAAGGAATAGACCGCGCTTTTTCTTTGGTTTTTGTTACCCCCAGAATGCACAAGGTGCATCACCACTACACGCAACCGCTTACCGATACCAATTACGGAAACATATTTTCACTTTGGGATCGTGCTTTTGGAACTTTTGCTTATGTAGATGCGAAGGAGTTAATCTATGGCATCGATACGCATATGGATGCTGCGGAAAACGATCGTATTTCGAACTTGTTTAAAATTCCTTTTCAAAAGTATAGACCACCAGTTGGGTCTAAGTTTGGGAAGTAGTTCTTCGTGCTGGTAATAACTAAAACAGCCTAGGCCACACTACAATCTTTGCACCTTCCTTTCAAAACCAAATAACTTTCTTCAACTTCAAATCCCTTCGGTGCTTTTATGTCCGGGTTTATCGCTTCGTCGAGACAAAGTGTGGTGCCGCAATCGTTGCACAAAAAGTGCGCGTGCTTTTCGGTGTGTTTATGAGCGGTGCAAGAGTGACTATTGCAGAGCGCGTACTTAGTAGTACCCGTGCCGTCGACCGCCTGATGTATGATGCCGTTTTCCTCAAAAGTTTTTAGCGTACGGTAAAGTGTTATACGATCGGCGTTGTCAATGTGCTGGTCCAAATCGCTTTGCGTAATCGCTTTGCCTGGCGTATGCAAAAACACCTGCAAGACACTCAAACGCATATCCGTTTTGCGCAGTTTGTGATTGGAGAGTAATTCTGAAGCCTGTGCCGTCATCTTATAGCCTGATTTTGAGCTGATTAGCCTTGCTAAGATAGCACATTATGTAATAGTCACAAGTCGGCTTTTATGCTTTGCAACAACGTTGCATTTAGTACTTTTGTCCCGATGACGCAAATTGCACGTAAACTCTGGTCGGATGTGGTAGGAATTATCAGCGCGACCTTTTGCTTGATACATTGCTTGATCTTGCCGCTCTTTCTTTCAGCGACTATGTTTCAAGAAAACGAGCTCCTGCATTACACTTTTGTGGCCATTAGTTTCATTGGTGTATTGGCAACTGTTTGGCATTCTAAAATTGGATGGATTAAAGTAAGCCTGTTGCTTTCCTTTGCCGCTCTGCTAGTCGGATCGATTTTCGAAGCACAATTGGCGATACTTTTTAGAACCGGTGTTTTTGGTTTGGTGCTGAGCCACGTGATAAACATTTATCTTGTACAGGCGAGCAAAAACAAAAAGGCGCTCGCCATTAATTGAAACCACCCAGTCGCTACCGCCATTTACTCGAACTAAATCTCGCGATACTTTTTATTAGCACCTCAGGAGTGCTCGGGAGGGTCATTACTTTTGCGCCGCCCATTAGTATTTGGGGACGCGCCCTTATCGGATTTTTGTGTGTAGCTGCCTACTGCGTATATCGCAAAATCCCCATGCGCCTGGCAAGCAAAAAAGATGCGGGCGTTTTAGTACTCTCCGGTTTACTTTTCGGCGGACATTGGATAACCTATTTCTACAGCCTCCAGTGGTCCAACGTGGCCATTGCTATGATAGCCATATTCACCTATCCCGTTATGACCGCATTTATGGAACCGCTTATAAGCAGAGCCAAGTTTCAGTGGGCGCACGTACTGCTAGGAATGCTCGTACTAGTAGGCATGTATTTTTTAACACCCGAAATGAATATCGAAAACAAGCAGACCAAAGGAATGCTCTTCGGCGTGCTCTCCGCGTTTTTGTACGCCATCCGAAATATTATTTCCAAACAACAAGTAGAAAAGTATTCTGGCAGTTTTATAATGCTGCTGCAAACGCTGGTCGTTGCGCTGGTGCTCCTACCCGTTCTCTGGGTCTACCCATTGGAAGGGTCGTCCATAAACTGGTTTTACATTTTCCTTTTGGGATTACTAACCACTGCCATCGGCCATACACTTTATGTCAATGGTTTGAGAAATTTTTCAGCCACCAGCGCAGGTATCGTTAGCGGCTTGCAGCCCATTTTCGCTATAATACTGGCGATCATTTTCTTAGGAGAAATCCCTAACGCTAGAACCCTTATCGGTGGAGCATTGATACTTTGCACCGTGTTGATAGAGTCGCGGCGCACGCTCAAAAAATCTTAGGCTACTTTATTTGGCTACGCGTCCATGTCAGTACCCGCTGCACTTGTTCTGGCGTAAGTTTTGCTTCCGGATGCAAGAGTTTAAACGACTTAGGCGGCATTATGCCATCATCCAAAACGGCGGCAATGTCTTCTAAGTTGTGTCTTTGCTTTCCAGAATCATCATCGCCCCATTTCGAAAAATTCACCTTCTGTCGCGCGCCACGTATGTGACTGCGTATCCAAACCGATACCGGAAAGATATTGGTGTACCAAGGATACTCGCTCGCGTGCGAATGACAATCGTAACAAGCCTGCGTAAAAATTTCGCGCACATCTTGTGGTGCATTGGTCACTACGAGAAAATCCTTTTGCGACTCACTAGCCGGCGGGGTTTTATCGATTCGGTAAAACTGTCCGAGGACGAGTAGTACGATTAGGAGCAGAAAAATTCTTCTTCGAGTCATTTTAACGAAGATAGGCAATAGTATTTTTTGTTTTGTGTGATTTGGGCGTGCCCCGCTCACTTCTAGACAAGGCAGCATATTACATCTTCCGCAAGCGGAAAGTAATTTGCTGCCTTGTCGAAGTTCGAGGTCGGGCTATTCAGCACTCCGCGTTCGCTCCGGTCCCCATCTTGTTCGGCTAAAGCAATTTCTTCTACCTCTGCGAGGTAAGCAATAGCTAACCGAACAAAGGCGACTAGCCCCTGCGAGGCTACGCTTCTTATCCCTCACGCGGATTTTAAAAAGCTTGCAATTCATGTGAATTGGAAAATAAATACTCGTAAAAATTACGTTTACTTTCGATTATATCTGTTTGTAAACGGACTGATTTTATATATTGATATATTTATGGTGCTTTAGCACGGTTTTTAGCGATATTGTGCAATGTGTTTATACGCTAGTTA
>CAZZIZ010000267.1:0-4198 GCA_964654535.1 uncultured Chitinophagales bacterium | reverse complement strand
GTATTCGAAGGAGGATTCCCCCTCCAGAAATTTCGATAATTCGTAATCCAATCTACACCATCTGCGGAAGCTTCGACCAGTTTAATTGCGGTGAAAAAAGAATCAAAAGTATCGCCATCATCTTCTTTGGTGTAATAGCCGCGCAGGAACCACTTGTTTCTTTTCTGTATTTCCAACTTAGGCTGGAAGAACTGTATACCACGCAGACTAAGTCTGTTGTCGCCCTGATAAACCGTAGTTCCAGAGCCGTAGAGCATAGAGCCAATTATCTGCACATCGTCTTGAATCTTGTAATGAATCGCGCCACCTAATTTTAGGTTCTTTGTACCGTAATCAACTAGATCTTCTTCTCTATAACCTCGTCGGTGTACCACACCAACTCCGGGAAAAGAAATCTGTGTTCCAGGAGAAGTGTGATCAAAAGAAAACGACTGTCGACCTATATGCTCATCTCCATAAATATTAACGGCGTCATAACCACCGGGATTATCTACTCCAACTAAATCTGCTGGATCCTCTCTAAAAACCTCGTCAAAATTATCTGCCTCCCAATCGTTGGCCTGCATATAATTGAAGTTCACTTTGAAAGCTAATTTCTCTTTTCCTCTTTCTCCAAATGCATGGGCAAAGCGAAAACCGCCATCAAGCAAGGCACGCTCGCCAGCCTTAAACTGCAGTGATAATCCTTGGTGAATAAAAGGGTCTCGGGTTACAATGGCTATAACGCCGTTAAAAGCGTTAGGTCCATAATAAGCTGAGTTTGCTCCTACTACGAGTTCTACTTTTTGTACATCCAATTCCGGAGCACCTAAGAAGTTTCCTAATGAGAAGTTCAAACCAGGAGCTTGGTTATCTACTCCGTCAATGGTTTGTAAGGAACGTACTGGACTGGTACTATTAAAACCTCTGGTATTAATAACCGTAAAGCCCAAACTCGCTGTGGTTAAATCAACTCCTTTTAAATTTCCCAAGCCATCGTAGAAATTAGCCGACGGCGTTTCTTTTATAGCAATGATATCCAGTGACTCAATTGTCTGTGGTGACTCCTTCACCTTTTCCGAAATACGACTTTCCTTAATGACGACTTCTGTGGTAGTAAAACTCTGCTCCTCTAGTCTTATCTTCAACTTATCTGATGCATTGGTTATTTCGCGTTCTTGAGGGTTAAACCCTATGTAAGAAAACACCAATGTAAAAGGTGGATCACGCGGGACATCCAATACAAAGTTACCGTCAAAATCGGTGACTGTTCCGATAGTCGTGCCTTTCATAATTATACTCGCACCTATCAATCCTTCTCCAGTTATATCATCCTGAAGGTTTCCTTCTATGGTAACCTGGGCGCAGCAAGTGCAGCAGTAAAGGCAAATGCCAATAATCAGTAACGTTCCTTCAGAAAGAATGCGTCGAACCTGTTCAATCTCAATCATATACAAGTCTTGGGTTATCCTAAAACTACCAATAATGATAGGGAATTTATAAGAGAAATCTAAAGAGAGAAAGTCACTAATCCCTGTTTGCCAGGGCTAATTTCCACGAAATGGCGTCAGCAACAAGACGTCCTGAGCGCAAAGCGCCGTTTATGGATGGATCGTGGGTGTGGTCACCGCAAATAAAGATGCCCGGAGCATAGGCCTTTACGTCGTTTTGCCCTGGATAATCTACGCTTGGCATTTCCGGAAGGGCATTAATTATGTTGTAAGACTTCAGGTGTAACCAGCGTTCTGCTTCCGATCCAAAGAGCTCAATCAACTCATCTCTTACTTCAAGCAAAAGCTCTTCTTTGCTGAATTCGTGGGGTTTAACTACCGATACTGAAATCAAAGCACGATTGTCTGAGGAGTAATCTTCCTGTATGTTGGTCAAACATGCTATGCTATTAATCAAACCGCGCCCAGTTCCGTTTAGTAAAAGAAACTTCTTTTTAAGTGGCGCCTCTTCCATAGCAAAGTACAAGGTGCTGGTTCCGTTCATGGCGGTATGTCCCTCGTAGCCTACTAAAACCTCCAAGGCAGGAGCCTCTACAGCTAGCAAAACCATTTTAGGCTCGTACACATTGCCAGAGTCAGTTTCGACTTTACCTCGTTCTACGTGATTGGCGCGCTCGTTATAAACTATGGTTCCCGGTTCTATTTGATTAACCAGTTGTTTCGGAATCGCCTCCATTCCATTTGAAGGAATGGCAGCGTAACCAGTGCCAAACATCTTGTAAACAAACTCAAAAAAGCGACTACTGGTTTGAAGGCTCGTCTCTAAAAACACACCGCTCAAAAATGGTTTGAAAAAAGAGCGAATCATCTTGGGCGAAAAACTCCAATCCTTTAAATAAGCACGAGTTGGTTTTTCTTTCTGCTGAAATATTTCCTCAATCGTTAAGCGCTTGGTTCTATTTTTCAGTGCCAGTACCTTCATCTTGTCACCGATATTGCTCAGTGGTGAAAACACGCCACCTAAACCTTCCATCGGTTTCCGAAAAGGATCGGCCAGCGTGTGAAATTTGTCTTGGTAGTAAACTGTTGCGCCAGGGGAAAAATGCTTCAGATGCAGCGCATCGTAGTCGAGCATTGCTTGGGCTTCGGGATAGGAAGTGAGGAAAACCTGAAAGCCGCGGTCTAGTAAAAAGCCATTAACCTTATCCGTTTTCACCCTTCCTCCAGCGCGATCGCTTGCTTCTATCACCCTTACATTCAGTCCGTCTTTTTGTAAGTGAATCGCAGCACTAAGTCCAGACAATCCAGCACCAACAATAAGGACATCAATATCTCTGCTCATTCGCGGCTAAAGATAGGCATTGTCTTTGTTAAAGTGCCCGACTCATCTGCGCAAGTCAGTAGTAAGGGTAAAGTGATGTGCACCGCCAGCGACACTAAAGGATGAGAAGCCATAGTCGAACTGAAAGCGACGAATATTTAGACTGCCGCCAAAGGAAAAACCAGTAAGGCCATTCTTGTTAACCAAGGAGAGATCTTGTCTTCTTTGAAAATTGAAACCAGTACGCAGACTAATCAGTTTTCCCAGATAAAGCTCCCCGCCAAAAATCATATGGCGGAACAGGTTGTCTACGAATTCATTTTGGTTAGTATCGGTAGACTCAGCACCAGGAATAGAAGTCGTCGCTATAACTCGTGGGTCGTCGAAGCGAATGTCCCAGCGATAAAGGTTGTTGGCCTGAAAAGAGAATCGAAAAGGAACGTGCGCGAGCCGTTTGCTAAAACCCAGTTGAACATCAAAAGGAAGGCTTTCTCTATTGCCATCGCGGAAGGTTTTTAACTGGAGGCCAGCGTTTTTTATAACCAAGCCTGCAGTCATTTGTTTTTCAGGATTATTCCAACTGGCACCGATGTCCGCGGCCACACCATAAGAACGAAACTCAGCGATACCAGAATAGATTCCCTTGACTTGCGCGCCCAAACGGAAACGCCCAAAGGCTCGACTAGCCGCAAAACCAAAGGCGGTTTCGCCACCTCTAAATTCACCGAGCACCTGACCAGTAAAATCGGTTTCGACGAACGAACCGTAACTAATATAATTGACCAAAACCGCGTAGCTCATAAGCGAGTCGCGTCCCCAGGCATAACCCACATCACCGTAGCTTATGTCCGCGAAGTAATTGACAATTCCAGTGGACAGTTTGTGGTGCATGGAATCGTTGAGTAGGGCAGGGTTTTGCCCCGCCATCAGCGGATGATCGTCCATAATAGCGACCTGCTGACCACCCGCAGCAGTAACCCGAGCAGCACCGCTCAGGCTCAAAAATTCGTAGGTGCTTTCACCGCCAATTTGAGCGTAAAGATTTCCAGCCAGCAGCAGGCAAAGCAGTATGAAACCGGGGCCTTTCATAGGTCTAAAATAGTCCACAAAAGCTAGATGTGTATTAGCAGTTTAGCGTTGCGTTTACAATTGCAAGATTTGGTCGTTTTCTGGGCGTGTCCCTAGGTTATTCTGTCCTCTTTTGGTCAAAGACCAAAATGAGACAGAATAACCTAGGGCCGGGCTTTCGGCCGTCGCTCTGTGCTGCTTCAGGCAAAAGCCGCATCTAGCTCTAGGGAGCTAAGCGACTTTCTTGCCTGCAGCAACAGGAGCTCCACAAAGGCCTCTATCCCTCACGCGAATTTAAACCGTAGTCCTTATCTCTATCGTCGCGAACATTAAGGTCAGACTGCGTATGCCATGTTTTTGGAATCTCTACTACACGGGT
>CAZZIZ010000266.1:0-4217 GCA_964654535.1 uncultured Chitinophagales bacterium | reverse complement strand
TTAAAAAATGATTACTTCATTTTCGATTTAACCATTTTCAGTTTATCGAACATGTTTAGTCTTGCATAGATTTCACTCAATGCAATCATCGTATTCTGATCATCTTCTTTTAGTTCTAATGATCTTTCCAATGAAGGAAGAGCAGCCTTAAACAACTCATCAGACTCACCTTTCAAACGATCGTAATTAGTTTGATCGTTGATGTCTAGCTCATTCATCTCAGTAACTTTTACAACCGCTTGGTTAAAGTAAACTGCTCCGAGGTTGTAAAAAGCATCGTGGTATTCTGGATTGATTTCTACGGCTTTTTCGTAGGCCGCGATAGCCATATCATTATCCTTTAGCTTGTCGTAAACAGTTCCCAATGCGTAACGAAGGTTGGCATTCTTTGGCTCCATTTCAACCGCTTTTTCCATTCTATTTTTTGCCTCCTCGTCTTTACCTTCTTTAAGTAGGTAGTTAATTTCAGCAAATGCTAAATCAGAGTTTTCTGGGAAAGCAGCACGACCAGCAGCCATTACTTTATTCGCTTCGTCTACTTTGCCTTCAGATAAGTATATGTTTGTTAGACTTGAGTATACTGTCGCATTTTTGTAGCCCAGATCAATCAGCTCATTGAAATGCATAACTGCTTTGTCAGTCATACCTGCTCCTTGAGCAGCCATCGACGCTGCGAACAAAGAAGGCGTATCTACATTTTCTGCTTTTCCGAATTTGTTGTTCATATCATTGATGTCCAACATTTTCATAAAGTTCTTATAAGCTGTTTCGTATTCCTTTGCTTCAAAGGCTTTTGCTCCAGCGTTATAAACGTCACCAGAAATAAACAAGAGACCGTTGGTAGCATCTTTTGAAAAACGCTTCTTGGTGTCGTGCTCATAAACAGTCTCGAAAGAAAGAACAGCTTCGTCCATTGAATTTGGTGGTACTCCATCTTGCCCAACATTTTTAGCGAGCTCTGAGTAGATCAATCCACGGTAATACCAAGTCTTTGCTTGGACTTTCGTTTTTTCGTGTTCTGTCGCAATATTGATGGCATCCATAGCTTTTACCAAATCAGCGACACGTCCATCATTTTTAAAGGCTTCTAAATTGTTCCAGGCGCTTACAACTTTCGCTGATTGGCCATAAACACTAGTTCCGATAAGTAGTACTCCTAAGAGTAAAAAGATTCGTTTCATTGTAAGTATGTATTATTCCTTGTCTAAGATATTGTTTAAATAAAATGGTTTAACCCACTTTTTTGTCAAAATGTTATTCTTCTTCGTCGTTTGAGCTCGAAGTATCTGTTTTATCGATAGAACTGTCGCCAGAAGCATCAACTACTGGTGGCTTTTTGCCCTCTGTCGTTTTTAGTGCACTTGGGTCTTCATCTGCATTTGGAATCTTAGCTACCGAAGCAATCTGATCATCTCCCTTAAGCTTCATAAGGCGTACTCCTTGCGTTGCTCTACCAATAACCGAGATGTCGGACACCGCCATTCGTATGGTAATTCCAGACTTATTAATGATCATCAAACCATCGTCTTCTTCGACAGATTTAAGTGAAATCAGCTTACCGGTCTTTTCGGTTACGTTGAGTGTTTTCACTCCTTTTCCACCACGGTTGGTTACTCTGTATTCATCGAGTTCCGAGCGCTTGCCATAGCCATTTTCAGAAACTACTAGTATTGTATGGTCTTCTTTCTGGTCGCCGTGTACCGTTACCATTCCAACAACACTGTCATCTTCATTGCTGAGCGTAATACCACGAACTCCAGCAGCCGAGCGACCCATCGTTCTCACTTTCGCTTCTGGGAATCGAACCGACTTACCTGATCTACCCGCAATAAGTATATCGCTCTGACCATCAGTAAGTTTTACTTCAAGTAAAGCATCACCCTCTTTGATCTTAATCGCAATTATACCGTTGTTACGCGGACGTGAGAAGTCGCGCATCGAAGTTTTCTTGATCTGTCCTTTAGTTGTACAGAAAACCAAATTGTAGTTATCCAAGAACTCTTCGTCTTTTAAATCTTTGACCGCAGTGTAGGCAACAACCTTGTCGCCTTTATCCAGCTGAATCATGTTTTGCAAAGGACGCCCCTTGGAAGTCTTACTTCCTTGCGGCAATTGATAAACCTTCATCCAGAAGCATTTTCCATATGCCGTAAAGAACAACATATAGTTATGCGTCGAGGCTATGGTTACTTCTTCAATGAAATCTTCTTCACGAGTGGCACCACCTTTACTTCCTTTGCCGCCTCTGCCCTGCTCGCGGTATTCATCAAGTGGTGCGCGTTTCACATATCCCATATGCGAAACCGTCACTACAACTTGCTCGTTGTCAATAATGTCTTCAATAGATATTTCACTATCGTCCATCGCGATTTCGGTACGACGAGGATCATCATATTTTTCACGAACTTCTTCAAGTTCTGCTTTAATGATGTCTACTCTAAGTGACTTGTCAGCAAGTATTGCTTTCAAGTTCGCGATAGTCGCTGTTAGCTCATCGTATTCTTGCTGAACCTTGTCTCTTTCAAGACCGGTAAGCTTCATTAGACGCATATCTAAGATGGCCTTAGCCTGTATCTCAGATAAATCAAACTTGGCCATTAATCCAACTTTCGCCTCTTCTGGCGTAGCAGAAGCTCTAATCAAGGCAATAACCTCATCTAGATTATCTATGGCTACCAGTAAGCCTTCGAGTATGTGGGCACGTTCCTCAGCCTTTTTTAAGTCGAATTCTGTTCTACGTACCACAACTTCGTGACGGAACTCTACGAAGTAGTGAATCAACTCTTTGAGGTTTAATAGTCTTGGACGACCATTAACCAAGCAAATGTTGTTGATGCCGTAAGATGATTGTAGTTGCGTGTATTGGTACAACTGATTGAGCACCACGTGCGGATTGGCGTCGCGCTTCAGTTCATAGACAATACGCATGCCATTACGATCTGATTCATCACGTAAGCCAGAGATGCCTTCAATCTTTTTATCATTAATTAAAGCAGCAGTCTTGGCAACCAGCGTAGACTTGTTTACTTGGTACGGAATCTCGGTAACAATAATAGTGCTCTTGCCATTATCCTTTTCTATTATTTCGGCTTTACCACGCACTACGGCTCGACCACGTCCGGTCTCATAGGCTTTTTTGATCCCTGAAATTCCATATAAGGTTCCACCGGTTGGGAAGTCCGGAGCCTTAATGTGTTTCATTAACTCCGGTATCGTAATCTCGTTGTTATCCATATAGGCTATGGTACCATCGATTACTTCTCCTAAGTCGTGGGGAAGCATATTCGTTGCCATACCTACGGCAATACCAGACGCACCGTTAATTAGCAGGGTTGGAACCTTAGTCGGTAAGACTACAGGTTCTTGAAGGGAGTCATCAAAGTTCAATCGGAAGTCAACGGTATCTTTATCAATATCGTCGAGCATTTCATCCGAAATCTTCTTTAGTCGCGCTTCCGTATATCTCATTGCCGCAGGGCTGTCACCATCGACCGAGCCGAAGTTCCCTTGACCATCCACTAAAGTGTATCTCAGAGACCATTCCTGGGCCATACGCACCATAGCATCGTAAACCGATCCATCGCCGTGCGGGTGATACTTACCCAAGACCTCTCCAACAATACGGGCAGATTTCTTGTGGGCCTTATTGAAAGACAAGCCCAAATCGTTCATCCCGTACAGCACCCGCCTATGAACGGGTTTCAGTCCATCACGCACATCTGGTAGGGCACGAGAAACGATTACCGACATCGAATAATCGATGTAAGCACTCTTCATTTCGTCCTCGATATTTACCGATATTATTCGATCCTCTTGAGACATAAATTATTGTTTTCTAAAATGCATTTTTTGCGTTGTGAAAATACGAATTTAAGCAGGCTTTTTCTTGCATTTGTTAACATTTAGGGGGCTTGTAAGCCTACTGATTATCAATTGCTTAGACAAGAATTTGGCATTGGACAATTATTATCAATCCACCGGCGTTCTAATGGAGATTTTTAGATGCATTTACCCTTCCACATTATTGTGTATTAGTTGGCTAAACGCTTCCATAAATTACCCATATTCTTGACTGATATAGACTTTGGCAAAAGCCTTTACCACCAATACAAAAACACAAACGAACCCCAATGAATTTCATTCTTTTACAAGTTCCAGAGATCGATCCCGCAACTGTTGTTGAAGGTGGAGAAAAAACGATGAACGTTCTGGAAATG
>CAZZIZ010000265.1:0-4234 GCA_964654535.1 uncultured Chitinophagales bacterium | reverse complement strand
AGCTGCGTTGAAAATGCTCGCCTTAGCTTTGGCTAAGGCTGCGCTTTTCGCCTTGCTCTAGAAAATTTTTCCTCAAAATGTTCTTCTGACTCCAAGTTCCTTCATTGGTCTACCCCTTCATCCCTCACGCAGTAGAATCGCCGCACAATTGTAAAAACAATGTTAAACCTTTCCCGCCACGGACACCCTTCCCATCATTTAATGCATCTTTATCAAAAGCGCTTCTTATGAAACTAGAAATACCTAAACCCTGCAACGCTCAGTATAAAGAATTCGAGAAAACTAAGGAGGGAGGATTCTGCCAACACTGCGCCACCGAAGTCATAGACTTCACCATTAAAAGCGACGAAGAAATTTTCGATTTCTTCCTAAAGTCAAAAGGAAAAATTTGCGGTCGCTTGCCTTCACGAGAAATGAAATTCGAAACAGTTGCACCGCAATTACCGAAACGCGGTTTGGCTGCTGCCTCGATTAGTTTGTTATCGCTGGGAGCTCTAGATGCCAATGCGCAACACAATACGATAGCCGTGCAGGGAGAAGTAGTAGCTCACCAGATTGACCAAGAAAAAGAACGAGAAAAGCAGCAAGAAGAAACGTGGACGGTAAAAGGACGCTTCTTAGAAAAAGGAACCAACCGCCCGGTAGAAGGTGGGGCAATCACCTTTGAAGGCGGAGAGGGTAGTGCTATTTCAGATGCAAGAGGACATTGGTTTTTGCGCATTCCGGCCACAACACAATTCCTTGATCCCATAGAGCTCTACTTTCAGAAAGAAGGAATGTCCACTGTTACCAAAGTCATTTATCAGCCCAAAGGCGATATGAACTTGGGTGACGTGCATTTGGAAGTCTGCACTCAGGGCACAGTCCTTGTCAAAGGAAGAGTTTTATACGAAGCGAATGAGGAGCCGTTGATTTATTCTGCTGTATCTGTAATTGGAAAAAACTCACAAATAGGAGTTATAACTAATTTAGATGGCGAATTTGAGTTTTTGATTCCGCGTGAAGAAGTGACGGACAACATGCAGTTGAAAATTGCTTTCATAGGATGCGAAACAAACATAATCGAATTATCAAGCGATAAAGAAGAACTCATGCTTGGAGATATCTATATGAAAGAAGCAGAATTTATCATGATAGGCTTGATATGCCCGGCTCCAATGTCTACGGCCACCAAAATTAAATATAAATTAAAACGCTTTTTCGGATTCAGCGCAAAGCGACACTAGGGACATAAAAAAAGCCGACTCGAAAGAGTCGGCCTTTTTTATAAATCCATTAATCTTAGCGCTTCTTTCTTTTAGGAGCAGGCTTTTTCCTTGCTGTCGTTTTCTTCTTAGCAGGCTTTCTCTTTGCCGTTGTCTTCTTTCTAGCAGGCTTTTTCCTCGCTGTAGTCTTCTTCTTCGCAGGTTTTTTCCTAGCTGTAGTTTTCTTCTTAGCTGTAGCTCTTTTCTTAGGAGTAGCTTTCTTTCTTGCCGTTGTTGCCTTTTTCTTAGGGGCTGCTTTCTTTTTAGTTGTAGCTCTCTTCTTCGGCTTAGCTTTTGCTTTCACAGGCTTCTTAACACCACGACTCTTTAAAGTAACTCGAGACTTAGTCTTCTTGCCCTTAGTCGTCTTACGCTTGGCAACCGTACGCTTTCGAGAACCAGCCTTAATTTTCGAAGAAGCTTTCTTCTTAGATTTCTTAGCCGTTCCGCTAAACTGTGCAATGATTTCTTGTCCAAACTCAAGCGTACCCAATTCTTTGGATCCTTTCATTTCTCTTGCGAAATCATAAGTAACACGTTTGGCACCGATAGCACCAATAATTCCTTTTTCAATTAAACGAGCCGCTTCAGACCAACCCATATAATCAAACATGATTACCCCAGAAAGAATAACCGAACTAGGATTTACTTTATTTAAGCCAGCGTACTTCGGAGCAGTACCGTGAGTCGCTTCGAAAATCGCACGACCGTTTAAGTAGTTTATGTTTGCTCCCGGAGCGATACCAATACCACCAACACCGGCAGCTAAAGCATCGGAAACATAATCACCATTCAAATTCAGCGTAGCAATTACATCGTATAGCTCAGGACGCAACTGGATTTGTTGTAAGAAGTTATCGGCAATCACATCTTTAATAATGATTTTACCCGCTTTCTCAGCTGCCGCCATCGCTTTGTTGGCTGCTGCTTTTCCTTTCTTCTCAACGATAACATCCCACTGCTGCCAAGTAAATACCTTCTTACCAAACTCTTTCTCCGCTAAGTCATAACCCCACTTTTTGAACGCACCCTCAGTAAACTTCATAATGTTACCCTTGTGCACCAAGGTCACAGATTTACGTCCGTAATCAATCGCATACTTTATAGATGCGCGAATCAAACGCTCCGAACCTTCCTTAGATACTGGCTTAATACCAATCGAACTTGATTTCGGGAAACGAATTGTTTTAGCACCCATTTCATCAATCAAGAATTTGACAATCTTCTTTGCTGCTTTAGTGCCAGTCATATATTCTATACCAGCGTAAATGTCCTCAGTGTTTTCACGGAAGATTACCATGTCAACTTCTTCCGGATCTTTCATTGGAGAAGGTGAACCAGGGAAGTAACGTACCGGACGTACACAGGCGTACAAGTCCAACTTCTGACGAAGTGCAACATTCAAAGAACGAATACCACCACCAATTGGTGTAGTCAATGGCCCTTTAATTGCAAAAAGATATTTTTCAATTTGCGTGAGCGTGTCTTGTGGCAACCACTCTTTGGTGCGATCAAATGCTTTTTGTCCAGCATACACTTCTAGCCAGTCGATTTTACGTTTGCCTTTGTATGCTTTTTCTACTGCAGCTTCGAATACTGCTTTTGCAGCAGGCCAAATGTCCACCCCGATACCATCTCCTTCTATAAAAGGAATCGTAGGGTTATTAGGAACTTGTAGCTTGCCTTTTTTAATTGTAATTTTTGCCATGGATTTTTTGTTCTTGGAAAGCGCAAAAATAACCAAACGTATCAAAGTGTCCTCTTCTTTTTTGTTGACAATTTGATATAGCTTAAAGCCGTATTTAACCTGACACAATGAAGCGTTTTTTTCCTTTTTTGATTATTGCATTCTTGTTTTCGAACCAATTGATAGCACAAACTGAATACTATTCGGTGAGCTATCTAGAGTTGACCGATATGCCTGAAGCGGTGAGCAATCAAGCGATTGCAGCTTTTGAAGCAGATAATGGATTCAGAATAGCGAGCTTTGGGGGAATAGACGAATCCAAGGCCTTCGATGGAATCCACAATCGATGCTTTATGTACCTAAGTGCTGGAAACCTTTGGGTACCCATTACGGATTTGCCAGATGAGAGAGGGCGCATTGCGAATGGAGCGAGCACTGTTGGCAATAAGGTAATCGTAATTGGAGGATATGAAGTCTTTCAAAGTGGAAACGAGCAATCCCTTGCCGACGTAGATATTTTCGATACTGAGCTGCTTTCATTTACAACGGGAACCGATATCCCCGTGCCGATTGATGATCACGTTCAAGCGGTATACAAAGACAGCTTGATATATATCGTAAGCGGTTGGAGCGATACGGGTAATGTTCCCGATGTCCAGATATACGACGTTGCTAATGATAGTTGGCAAGAAGGAACTCCAATACCGAACAACAATTTGTACAAAGGCTTTGGCTTGGCTGGAGAAATTGTTGGCGATACACTTTATTATATCGGTGGAGCGGATTTTTCTTTTTTGCCGAACCAAATCCGTAAAGGATTCATACACCCAGAAGATCCGACTATTATTGATTGGTCAATTGAAGAAAATGATTTGGCCCAGGTCTATCGTCCTGGTGTTTCCACTTCTTTTAATAAAGTAGTTTGGTTCGGCGGTTCTTACGATGCCTATAACTTCGATGGCTTGTCCTATGCCGATAATAGTGGAGTAGTACCGAGCACTGATATCACTATTTACAATCCGGAACGAGGCGTCTTGTCAAGATTGGAAGACGTCTTACCTCCAATAATGGATTTGCGAGGAGTGGCCAAAATTTCAGACTTTGAATACATTATCTGTGGAGGCATTATGGAAAATCAGGTGGTGAGCAATAAAACATATCGAGTCCTTCTTGAGCTGTTGTATTCTAATATCGAATCTCCTACTTCGCTTTATCCCAATCCTGTTCAGACCGTGTTGAACATCGCGGATTTTGATTTTGAAGGCAGGTATCTAATAAGAAATGTGCAAGGACGAGAAATGCC
>CAZZIZ010000264.1:0-4332 GCA_964654535.1 uncultured Chitinophagales bacterium | reverse complement strand
CGAAGAATGAGGCTGAGGCTAAGAAGTTGAAGGATTTTGCGGTAGGATTTGGGCAACGTTTGGACGTGCTAAAGAAGCCGACCTAACATTCCTCCACCAAATGAAGAAGCTGTTGGATAAAATTCAATCTGTTGAGCGCCTTGCAAAAGCTTCTCGCATTGAAAGATTGTTATCTAATCCCTTTAGGTACTCGCAGGCCATACTTCATCGGAAACTGATTTACAGCACTTCTAAAAAAGAAAAGCCTGTTATATGCAAAACCTTTTTCGATGTAGAAATGCACTTGTTGCTGCCTTCTAGCACGGACATTTATTTAACAGGCGGAAAAACTCACGACTCGGAAATCCGATTGGCTAAATTTCTAATCGGCAACTTGAAGAAGGGACACACCTTTGTAGATGTGGGAGCTCACTACGGTTACTTTTCTCTGCTAGCAAGTACATTAGTTGGACAAGACGGCACTGTATACGCATTTGAAGCTGCTCCCAAGACTTACAGAATTCTTGAAAAGAACAAACTAAAGGCCGCTAATGTGTCTTGCTACAATATGGCCGTTGCTAATTACGAGCAAGCAATTACCTTCTATGAGTTCCCAAATCTCTATGCCGAGTACAATGCTCTTGATATAGAACAGTATCGAGAAGAATCTTGGTTTGAGGCTAATCAACCCAAAGCGACCAAAATAGAATCGATACGCTTAAGTGACTTCTTTGCTGCGAAAAACATTCAACCAGACATTATTAAAATTGACGTGGAAGGGGCAGAATACCTAGTCTTACAAGGATTGAAAAGCTACTTAGCAGACAAGAAGCCCGTGATTGCAATGGAGTACTTGCCCGCACATAAAGGAAACAAGGCGCACCGAGATGCAGAAAACCTACTTCGGACATTAGGTTACCAAGCAATGCTCATCGATGACGGTGCTGAGTTAATGGCTATCGATTCTGTTTCATCTTACTTAGATGAAAACGGATTGGATTCGGAGAACATCGTTTTTAAAATTTGATTAAAAAAAACGCTCAGGTCTAGAGCGAAAAAGAAAATTTGACGAACGATTCGACCATTAGGGACTGACGTATTGCAGGCGAACACACAGATTTCTCGGCTTCGCTCGAAATGACCGTGAGTTTTTATGAGCGCAGGATTATGCGTGAGGGATAGAGGCCTTTGTGGAGCTCCTGTTGTTTTGTAGCCATAACACTTAGCTCCCTAGAGCTAGAAGTGTTTTGAGCGTACAAAACAGAACAGAGCGACGGCCGAAAGCCCGACCCCGAGTGCAGCGTTGGCTTGCTCGAAGAGCAAAAGCAAATGGCCGACGAGCGGGGCACGCCAAACCAATCTACCTAAACCATTTCCAGTACATTCTTTATAAGGTTCGTAACCTTCTTAAACGGTCCCAAATAGGCCTCTACATTGAACAACGCCGAATCGTTGGCAGCCTTGTAAACGAGGAAAATAGCAATGGGCAGTACAACAAACACCGCCAACCAACTTCCCTGAAAGGGCGATAAAATGGTCTCTTCGGCAAACTTTTTACCCAGCGTTTGAAGTACATAGAAAAACATAAAGAAACTAATGGCCACGACCATAGGCAGTCCCAATCCGCCTTTGCGGATAATGGCTCCGAGCGGCGCACCAATTAAGAAAAGCAGCAAACAAGAAAACGCCATCGCATATTTTTCGAAGAAAGTAATGTGGTACTTGCGGGCTTTTTTGAGACTATATCTTTTTTGATTCTGCGACCACTTGGCTATGTTTTTTGCCCCCTTCGCTTTACTGGTAGCAAACCTTACCAATCGATCTATTTGAGACTTTGGCAATGACAAGAGATATGCAAACTCTGAAAACGAAGACTCTCGACTAAGTTGAGGTCGAAGTTTCTTTTTGTTATCTGTTGGATAGTAGGCAGTATCCATATGTGCAATAAGGTAACCATCTTCTATTTCTAGTGTGTCATCAACAATGGTAAGGTAAGTTTTGAGCTGCTGTTTTACCTTCTCGTCGTACCCGATATATTTTGTAGCCATTGAATCAATAGAAGTTTTAAGCTGACCGGCGCTCATCATTTTGTGGTTCTTTTTGAAAAAGCCCTCATCCGATTTTTCAAATTCAAAACTTTCCAGATCAATGACCATTTCATATTCCTTGAAAAAGGTACGCTGGGCCTCATAAACTGACTTTTTACCGGGGGTCTGCTTGAGCTCTTCGTGCTGGGTCCCGTTAAATAGTTTGAAAATTAGAAAGTTACCATCGGGTGTGCCGTACATTTCTCCGCGCTCCGCGGTTAGAATATTGTTATTGATATCAGAAGCTTTGCGATTGTATATGACGACTCCTTCTAAGTTTCTATTGTCTTCGTCTTTCTTATCTACTTTAATAGTGTAGCCTTCTATGCCGTTGTAGAACATACCTTCCTTTAGGTTGAGGGCGGGTTTCTGTTTCATAACAGAGTAAAGCAAGGTGCCAAATTTGAGATTTGAAACTGGTAATACATAGTTAGAAAACAAAAAGGTAACGCCACTAAGCAAAACGGCCACAAGGAACAAAGGACGCATAAAACGAAAGAGCGATATACCTGCGGACTTTAGGGCAACTAGTTCATAGTTCTCACCAAGAGCACCGAAAGTCATTATAGAAGCCAGCAGAATAGCCAGTGGTATAACCTGAGGAACGACCGATGCTGACATGTAAAACATGAGCTCTGCAATAATGCCCATTTCTAAACCCTTACCAACTAAATCATCGATGTATCTCCATAAAAACTGGAGGTCGAAAATGAGCAAGCAGATAAAGAAAGTGAGTATAAACGGACCAATAAATGATCGCAGTACGAGCCAATCAATTCTTTTCATTCAAAAGAAATTTAGCTTATTTCGTAATTCGGAGGTCGTCGCATCTAAGATAAAGATGCAATAAAGTAATTAGGGTTGCTTAATGAAAGTTAAGAGCCGAACAAGGCAGAACCATTTGGCTAGTTACTACCGCCCACGCAGCCTCGTAGCGCTTGTATTTGAGAGTCCCAAAGTGCTCTTTGGTCGTCTACCTCATCTTCGTCTGCGAAATCGTTTACGATAAGTATGGTATCGTTGCTTATTTCCGCCTTTTCGATACGGAATTCTAAATATTCGTCCTCTTCGTGCGTTTCGGGCATTTTGAGACGGATAAAACTATTTTCCTCTTTTTCAAGAATTACACCACGTTCAACAGCCCCATTCCAAGTGAACATGTAGTCTTCATCCTCAGTATCAACATGATCTGCGAACCACTGAATCAGCCCTTCTGGTTGTGTTAAGAAGTTGAAAAGTATTGCTGGTGAAGACTTTACGTAATAATCACAGCGGATTTTAACCCGATTTGCCATTTTTGTTTTTTGTAAGAGGGCGCAATAATAAAGAAATTTTAATTTCTACAAAATATAAGTGCAATTTTCGGTCAACATATTCATTTTCAAGGCCCCTTTTGTCAGCTAGCTTTGACAAGTGTAGTCCCCAAAACCCTTGAGACTAGGGCTTAAATAGCTTATCTTTGGCTTTCACCCTATCCAAGGAAGGAAAGAACGAGGCTAGGAAAAACACACTAATAACTAATGCGCCAATTAAAAATCACCAAGTCGATCACGAATCGTGAGTCGCAGTCGTTGGAGAAATACCTCCAAGAGATCGGAAAAGTAGACCTTTTGACCCCTGAGGAGGAAGTAGATCTCGCACAGAAAATTAAAGCCGGAGACCAAGATGCCCTTGAGCGGTTAACCAAAGCCAACCTTAGGTTCGTGGTATCTGTTGCCAAACAGTACCAAAACCAAGGATTGAGCCTTTCGGACCTTATCAATGAAGGTAACCTGGGATTGATAAAAGCCGCTCAGCGTTTTGATGAAACCCGTGGTTTCAAATTTATCTCTTACGCCGTTTGGTGGATTCGTCAATCGATCCTACAAGCATTGGCTGAGCAATCTCGTATTGTTCGTTTGCCTTTGAACAAAGTAGGTTCATTGAACAAAATCAATAAAGCATTCTCAAAACTAGAGCAAGAGTTCGAGCGTGAGCCATCTCCGCACGAGTTGGCAGAAATTCTAGAAATAGAAGCATCTGAAGTTTCGACAACTTTGGGCGTTGCCGCACGTCACGTATCGGTTGATGCACCTTTCGTAGAAGGGGAAGACAACTCACTACTCGACGTTTTAGAAAATATAAATACTGCTGCTACAGACAATCATCTTTCTTATAGCGAAAGTCTAAGAGCAGAAATAGAGCGTTCACTTTCTACCCTTACAGAAAGACAATGCGACGTTATCAAACTGTACTTCGGCATTGGTGTGGAGCACAGTATGTCTTT
>CAZZIZ010000263.1:0-4340 GCA_964654535.1 uncultured Chitinophagales bacterium | reverse complement strand
TGATAAAGTCTGCGTTTAGGTTATAGGTACTCCCATTGGCGACAAGCCAGCGCAAAGCAGCTTTGGCATCTCTTTGGGCCGCATATAATGCAATACTTGTCTTTGCATCATCAGGAGTTTCTGCATTTTCTAGGGTAAAATCAATCCACTCTTGTGGAGCAATTCCAGTAAAAATATTTCCTGGAAAATCGCTTGTGGTTCTATAATCTATAGAGGCAAAAACCCATCCTCTAGCCGCAAAGTAATGGGCCATATCTACAATTTCCGGCTTCGTTTTGGTGCCTCCCTGAAATCCTCCTCCATGAATAAACATATAAACCGGCCTATTTGTAGCATTATTGTCGGGATAGTAAACATCTAGTAACTGCGGCATGGCAAAAATAGAATTGTTTGCAGCATCGTGAGCCAGTCCTTCTGCATAGGTGATGTCTGATTCTACGATGACAGCGTAAGTGCTATCGCAGGTAACCTGTGGTGGGTCATTTTCTGGTGGTTCAAAACAAAGACTATAATTCGGGTCGTGGGCATTTACAATTTCCGCGGCAAGGGAATGTAAATCTGAATTGAAGCCCGTGTCATAATCGAAGCTGCTCAGATCAACATTATACAGACTACGCAACCAAACCATACCTCCGGTTTCTCTAACGATATCCCCTTGATGTCCTTTTGCGTCGGTAAAAATTGAGGTCTCTTGTGGGCCTGTCTGGGTAATATCATCCAGCAATAAACCATTGAGATTCATCTCAGCCAATTCGAAAGTGGACGCTCCAGTAGGAATGGTGAAAATTTTTGTGCCGGGAAATTCTGCACGCAGTTGGTTCACTATTTCAATGTGAACTAGATCATCGACAAAATAGTCATAGAGTTCTTCTATAGAATCGAATCCGTTGTCAGCCGCAAACTGATCCCAGTCAGCTGGAAAATCAATGGGCGGAATGGATATGAAAATGCTGATGTCTGGATTGTTTTGCAAGGCATAATTGATCCAGGCACTATGTCCTTCGCTGGGATTTTCTGGCTCGTGCCCGGCAGTCATTCCGAATATTTCAACACCGCCTTGGTCGAGTACTGCTTTTATTTCAAGGTGTTCCGGGCTATCTGAATCATTCCAAAAATTGATGGGTCTACCATTTTCGCCACCGCGGAAAACAGTGGTGCTACTATGACTTTCGATTCCGGCCTGAATGGCCATATCATCGAGTTTCTCAGCATAGGGTCTGAAAAAGCTATTGCCAATAAGCAGCATATTGTTGACCTGGGTCTCTTCAGTTATACAGTCGTCGTTTTGTGCAAAGCACGTTGTACAGGCAAAAAGAATGATTGCTGTCCTGATTAAAAATTTCAATGTCATTACTAATTAAATTGACGGGCAAAGGCTGCGTATTGCTTTTGTGCGTTTTTGATCACCGTTGATTTTTTGCTTGTTCCGAATTCAAATTTGTTCATTCCGCGATTGTATGCTCTTGCATGCTTGTCGCTCCAGATGACCAGCTCTATAATTACTGGAGCCAAATCCAACCCTCGCTCAGTAAGCAGGTATATGTTTTCTTTTTTGTTGCTGGGCAATTTTCGCTTGCTAATAATGTCCAGCGATTCCAGCAATTTCAATCTCGACGATAGCAGATTTGTAGCAACCTTTTCATCGGAAGAGACGAACTCCTTAAAAGTTTTCTTCTGATGCATAAGCATATCTCTGACAATAAGCAATGACCATTTGTCTCCAAATAAATCCAGAGCTGAAGCGATCATACAGGAGGACCTAAATTGTTTTTTCATTTATTCCGCTAAAATAATGCTTTACTTTTTAAAGTATTAAGTATTTTTGCTTTAAAAAGTAAAGTAAAACTATGTTAGCAGGACACTATGCCACCGCCTTGATTGCCTACCAAAAGTATCCCAAGGGCACCTTACTCTATTTCCTGATTGTCTCACAGATGCAAGACTTACTGTGGTTTGCCTTTCATTATTTGGGTTTAGAAAGGACCACCCCGAATGATGTTTTTGATACCACCGTTAGTAATATGGCGGTCGACATGCTTTATAGTCACGATCTCGTTCCATTAATCGGATGGCTTCTTGTCGCTTTCTTACTCGGCAAAGTAATTTTTAGGGATAATAAAATAGCCTTGGCAGGTTCAGCCTTGGTACTGGGTCATTTCGTTTTAGATTTCTTTTCAGGACACGCGCATCATATTTTTGGCTCGGATTCTGGACAGGTAGGCTTAGGGAATTACGCAACAAATGTGTTCCAGGCAATCGGCATAGAAGCGCTTGCCATAGTTGCCATGCTGTGGTTTTTCTTCAGCCAAGAAAGCAAAAAAGGAATCCAACGTAGTTTTAAGAACAAGGCTTCCATCATAGGGCTGTTCGTTTTTGGTGTCGTGTTTATGTTGTCCATTGCCACAACTTCTTTTCGAGAGTTGTTGAGCATCCCAGTTTTTGATTTGGGTTTCAATACGAGCGTACCAACACTCGTAATAACCTATGTAGGTATGATTTTTTATTTGAACCACTTCGTCCCGAAATTTTCTGCCGACCGATTGTAATATCGGAGCCATAAATAATCGTGCGGGCTAAAAATCGCAAGAAGCGTCTGCTTAGAGCAGTTGGACAATATGCTCGGTGATTTTTTCTGAAACCAACTTAGGTACTTCGTATTGCTTAAAGAGTTTTAACAACTCTTTTTTGTGGGACTGAATTTCCTTTACGATCCCCGCAGGATTCTTTATGGTGTAACTGTCAGCTATTTGGTAAACATCTTGCAAAGAGATCTTGTTCCTCTTTCCATTTATGGATAGGGCTCTATTGGGATTTTTGAAATTGGTGAGCGGGTTCAGTGCAAAGGTAATGTCGTAAGCGGGAGCGAGCTCCCAGCTATCAGCCGTTCTGTTGTAAATAAAGGAGTGGTTCTTTAAGTGATCGTCGATGTTGCCATAAACTACATTGAATACCATTCTTTTGAACAACTCCTCTACTTGCGCATGCGGGATTTTCAAAAACGAACAGAGCTTGAATAAGTTTTCGTACGAAGAATCTTTAGGGCTTTTGTAGTCCCATCCGGTCATGCCCGAAGCAGTCAAAACGTGTTGCTTTTCGCCATTTTGTCGATCAAAGCGTAGGGTAGCGAAGTGCCTATTTTCTATCAACTTAGAATCCATCATACGAATTCCAGTGTTTTTAATAAGTCGATAATAGCAATATTCGACGATCTCTCGGGGATAGCCAATCTCTTCATCAATAGCCAATTTGACCAAGTAGTGATGGTAATCATTGGAATACTCAAGATCTCCGGGAATCACCTTGCCATTTTGTTTGTGTTCGGAGATGATGATTTTAGGTCTCGCTCCACCTGCAGAGCTGCCAATTTTGAAAATATTAAGCAGCGCTTGGTGGTCAAGATTTTTTTGCTTGCGTGACTTTTTTAAGTCAAGCACTTCTTTTAAAACCTCGATGATTTCACTTAAGTCAATGTTTGCATTTTTAGGTAGTTCCACCACTGGACTATATTCTATGGCACCCATGCCGCGGTTTCCGACATAGGCTAATTGTTCCAGAACGGATATGTTCTTTTGTTCTTGACTATCGAGCCAGGCTTTGAATATTTTTGAACCGAAAAGATCGGGTAGGGAATCTGCGAATTGTGGCGGAAGTCCTTTGAAAGTCTCACCGTCGAATTGACTGAATAGTTGGACGTATTCCGTTCCTTTAATTATTCCTGTCCGCGGAAAAATATTTTGTAGTTCCTGGTTCTGTAAATAGTTAGGATTGTACTGAAACGAAGATCGTTTTTCATTTTCCTGCAATCCAATTCTTCCTATTTCCTGTCCAAAGAGATTGACATTTATTATTTCATTCGATGCCATTAATACATTGATTTAGCATTGACGATCTGGGTTTTTGCCTGCTCAATCTCACTTTTCAATGGGGCCAACAAGTCCATTTCTTTGAGAACTTTTAGAATGGTGTCAACGGTAAAATTCTTTCCAAGCTCTAAGTTCTGAATGGTGGTTCTCGAAACATCCAATGAATCTGCCAATTCCATTTGAGAGAATCCTCTTTGCTTTCTTAAGGCTTTGACCAATGAGCCTATTTCGTTTTTAACCTCCTTTATTTCTACTGTATCGAACATAATATGACCATTATAATGTTCAATATAGCCTTAATTGTGCCAAATGATTGTTTTAATGGTCAATTGGACTATTGATTGTAGGAAATTTGCCGCAAAAGTTCATAAATGACCAGTTTAATGGTCTAAATGAACGAATTGAGTGCTAATGACCAGTATAATGAGCTAAGTTGAGTGATGTTTTTTATTGGTGATTTGGGCAGCAACAGGCTAT
>CAZZIZ010000262.1:0-4350 GCA_964654535.1 uncultured Chitinophagales bacterium | reverse complement strand
GAACATTTCTTGCCTTCACCAACAGGAGCTTCAACAATCCCTCTATCCCTCACGCAAGAATCTACATACGTGGACACTCCCCCCAACCCCTCTCAAGAGGGGAGCCTCGGCGATTACCTACGGCAATCGCAAATCCAAAAATTATTGACGTCCTTAAAAAGAAACACATCGAACAAAAAGCGACGAAGAATAATGCTCGCGATGAAAAAGGACGAGCATTTAAGGATTCGTGACGAGAGAGGCGAGCAGCGCGGGCGGCACAGCGCATCGGAAGGAGCCCATTAAGGATAGGAAGTAACAAAGACGAAGCAGATGGCAGGCTGAGAACCCACCTACCTTAGGAAGATGGATCGCTGTGCTCCGGCTCGCCGAACGACATCACGAAGACTTAATTTGCTCTTGATTACCTTATCCCGCGCTTGTCGCGACGGGCAAAAAGTAAGGTAAGTACGGCAGCCCTGTAGAGATTTACGATGAACCAAAGCCGACACGGAACTACCGAATTCAAAAAATACTTGTAAACGGTAGAAATTTGCAAACGTGGACACTTCCCCCAACCCCTCTCAAGAGGTGAGTCTCGACGATTACCTACGGCAATCGCAAATCCAAAAATTATTGACGTCCTTAAAAAGAAACACATCGAACAAAAAGCGACGAAGAATAATGCTCGCGATGAAAAAGGACGAGCATTTAAGGATTCGTGACGAGAGAGGCGAGCAGCGCGGGCGGCACAGCGCATCGGAAGGAGCCCATTAAGGATAGGAAGTAACAAAGACGAAGCAGATGGCAGGCTGAGAACCCACCTACCTTAGGAAGATGGATCGCTGTGCTCCGGCTCGCCGAACGACATCACGAAGACTTAATTTGCTCTTGATTACCTTATCCCGCGCTTGTCGCGACGGGCAAAAAGTAAGGAAAGTTCGGCAGCCCTGTAGGGATAAACGATTCAACAAAGCAGACTCCGACCTACCGTTTTTGTGTAAGCTGAATTTAAGAACGAACAGATTAATAGAGAACATTATGACCAATCTAAAAGACAACAAAAGAACTAGCAAATTCCTAAGCCTAGTCCTACGTCACGCACCAGAAAAAATCGGACTAGAATTAGACAACGCAGGTTGGACAAATGTCCAAGACCTCCTATCCAAAATGAACCAGCACGGACACACAATAGATTTCGAAACTCTAGAAAGCGTAGTGGAAACCAATCAAAAGAAACGATTCGGATTCAACGCGGACAAAACAAAAATCAGAGCCAATCAAGGACACTCTATACAAATAGAACACGGATTCAAGGCAGTTACCCCACCAGAAATTCTATTCCACGGAACCGGAGAAAAATCCGTCGAGAGCATTTTAAAATCAGGAATAGATAAACGACAAAGACATCACGTTCATTTAAGTGCCGATATAGAAACAGCAAAGAACGTTGGACAAAGACACGGGAAACCAGTAATCCTTAAAGTCGAGTCATTGAAAATGAGTCAAAATGGTTTTGAATTCTATTTGTCGGATAATGGAGTTTGGCTCACCAACTTCGTTCCAGTGAAGTACATAAAAAAGTAAGATCACTTAAAGTTGTAAGGTCACAAAGGACTTGCTCAGCCTCAACAAAACTCAATCAACCCCAGCCCAAATAGTCCAAACCCGACTCTCAACAACCTCCGTCTGCTTCGCCAATTCCTCCCTAACCCCAACATTAGGAAACTGATCAATGTTCGGAATAATAAACCGACTCAACATCAAGCCATTAGTGCCAATCAGCGCAGTCCACTGCATCTCCGATTGTATGATTTTTATCTGCGGCGTATCCCAATCAGGAATCTGCCGAAATATCGGAGGTACTTGATTAAAAACGTGACCATTAATAATACTAATGAACTCAGCAGGAACCCAATGCTCCAAGTCGGGAATACTGTCATTATTAAGATCCATCTGCCAACCCAAGCGAATCTCAGCACCATTTTGCACCGCCGCGATTAAGTCCTGAAGTGAGCCCTCCATCACCGAACCATCCAGATTAGTTTTGAGCAAAACATTCGACTCCTGAGCATTCAGCCCAAGAAATGTCAGTCCCAAACACAATAGAACCATCAACAAATTCGCATTTTTCATTTGCTCAAAGTACTTATTCTATTTAGCAATCAAGTACGTAAATTTGCATTATGCCGAAGAAATTGAGAACAAGAAAGTCCTACGTATCCATAATCGATCAAGAGACAAATGAAATTTTGGGAGAAGAGTTTCTGAGCTATAGCGAGAATTTCGACGAACAAGAAAACCTCTTAGACGAAACAGAATTAGATGCACAGGGAGCCATTATGGGCCGTGCAGTTTATACCTATAACGAAAAAGGAAAGCTAGCGAGTAGAGAGTCTTTTTTAGAAGGCGACATCCCCAATGAGAAAGAAATATTTTCTTACGATGAAGACGACAAGATCATTGAGCTAGAGTTGATTTATAGTGGGGGAGGAGCTTCGAAACGTATTTACAATAGAACTGGAAACAAGACCGAAATCTTAATCAAAGACGATGAAGGAACCCACGAAGGATCTGAGATGCGCATCTTCAATGATGACGACGAACTTCTTGAACGAACCATAAAAAACGAGATAGGGGAAATCGAGTCGCATAGACTGGCAACCTACGATGCCAATAACAACCTAACCGAAGTCAAAATTTACGGCGCAAATGAAGAGTTAAAAGAATGGTTAACCTTCGAGTACGATGAGAAAGATCAAGAAGTAAAGCGCGTAAGTTTTTCGCCCGATGGGACAGTACGTGGAGGTGAAACAAGAGAGTATAATGATGATGGGAAGCTACTGCGCCAAAAATCCATAGATAAGCTCAGCGCAGGAAGCAACTACGAGCGCCTGTTTTCTTACGAAAACAATGAAGAGTGGATGGAAATGTACGACGGCAGCGAAACCTTGGTTCGCCAGCACTATAAAAAGTACGACGAAGAAGGCAGGCTTCTAATAGAAGAAACCTCGAAAGTTCCGCGCAGCGGAATGTATACTCCTACGGATAACTCCAATAACTATTTCGTCGTGAGAAACGAACTCAGTTTTTGGGACTAGTTACATCGAGGTAAACGTAACCGGAATAAACAATTTTGACTTTGTCGAAGCGCCGTTTTTAGTGGCCGGTTTCCATTTCGGATTTGAACTCAGTGCGAATACCCCTCGACAAAATCTTGATTTTCAAAGAATTATGATATATTCAAAGAGGCAATAAAGCGTATGATGAAACGAATTTTCATTTTCTTCTTACTAGTGTTTTCTAATCTAAATCTTGTAGCCCAAATGGACAAAAGTGAAGCGATAGCATTGAACATAGCTCAAGCCACGCACCTTTCAAGTTTAGCGTTGGAGTGCATTCACCAAGAGTATCCAAACAAGACGGGTCAAGTCTTAGGAAGCGAAGCCGACCTCGGTGGCCCCAAAGCTTTACACCCCGCTTTTTATGGTTGTTTCGATTGGCACTCGGCGGTACACGGTCACTGGATGTTGGTGCATTTATTAAGAACATTTCCCGACTTAGAAAACGCCGCAGAAATTCGAGAAAAGATAGCTGCGAATATTACTGCAGAAAATATGGCGGTTGAGTTGGCTTACTTTAAACGCGGCACAGAAAAATCCTACGAAAGAACTTACGGCTGGACCTGGTATTTAAAACTTTGCGAAGCACTGCACACTTGGGATGATCCCCAGGCGAAAGAGTGGTTAAAAAATTTACAACCTCTCGCCGATTTGCTAATAGAGCGCTATCACGATTTTTTACCAAAATTACTTTACCCAATTCGAGTAGGGGAGCACACCAACACCGCTTTTGGTGTTGCCTTCGCTTGGGACTATGCTAAAGCAGTAGGCAACACGGAACTGAAAGAACTCATCGAAAAGCGCGCGAGAGATTATTTCCTAGAAGACAAGGATTGCCCGATAACCTGGGAACCCAGTGGCTTCGATTTCTTAAGTCCTTGCTTAGAAGAAGCGGATATAATGCGTCGAGTTTTATCGCCGAGTGAGTTTGACGCTTGGATAGAAGCTTTTCTCCCGAGTATGGTCAAACCAGACTTCTCAATGGAGATAGCCCGCGTCGCCGACCGCTCCGATGGTAAATTGGTACACTTAGACGGTGTAAACTTAAGTCGCGCTTGGTGCTTTTACGGTCTTGCTAAATCTTCCAAGAAACTCAAGCACCTCACCGTCGTAGCGGATAAACATATGCAAGCCGCACTCCCAAATGTTACCTCAGCAGATTATGCTGGCGGCCATTGGTTAGCCTCCTTCGCTGTTTATGCCTTGCAGCAAAAACAAAACCTCCGATAATTGAAAATACCGAAGCCCA